>RFGU01000118.1 GCA_003696955.1 Deltaproteobacteria bacterium
AGCTCCCGCATGCGGCCGAGCATGGAGCTGATCTCCTTGAGGGCCCCGTCGGCGGTCTGCACGAGGCTGACGCCGTCGTTGGCGTTGCGGCGGGCCTGGTCGAGGGAGCGGATCTTGGCCTTGAAGGACTCCGAGATGGCGAGTCCCGCGGCATCGTCGGCGGCCGAGCGAACGCGCAGGCCGCTCGAGAGCTTGGAGTAGTTCTCGGACAGGGCGAAGTTGGCGCGGTTGAAGTGGGACTGGGCCTCGAGGGCGGCGATGTTCGTGTTGACGGTGAGCATGGGCGTTTCTCGTTTCTGCGATGGAGCGGGAGGGTTCGTGGGAACGAACAGGGGAGCGGTCGGTGTCGCGCCGGTTCGGTGGCCCGATGCCGCACCCGTGGCGGGTACGCGCGGCGCGATTCGGCTGTGCGCGGGGCTCGACCCGAAGGTCGATGGCAGCGCAACCTACGAAGCGATCGAAGATCGACGGCGGCCACGAACGGCCGCGAGCGCGTCATCCGGCGGGGGGACGGCTCGAGCGGCGGTGGTCGTGCGTCGATGCGAGACGGGTTTTCTGGTGCATGGGGTTCCTCCTTGGAAGTCCCTTCGCGGGCGAAGGGCGGCCGACGTGGCCGGTAAGCGGTGCGGACCGTGCGATGGGGGTCCGCTTGCGTTCGATGGGGCCATCGGCGGCGCGGGCCCGGGCTTTAGGGGGGCCGCGAAAAAAATCGCCCGGCCGAGGAGGCCGGGCGATGTCGCGCGGGCTTGGGGGCGAGCGGCGGTGGGGATCAGCCTTGGAGGAGACTCAGGGCGAGTGAGGGGATCTGGTTGGCCTGGGCGAGCACGGCGGCCCCCGACTGCATGAGGATCTGGTTCTGGGCGAGTCGGGCGGTCTCCTCGGCCACGTCCACGTCCCGAATTCGGGAGTTGGCCGCGCTGACGTTCGTGCTCATGGTGTCGATGTTGTTGATCGCCATCTGCAGGCGGTTTTGCGCCGCGCCGAGCGTTGCGCGCTGGGACGAGAGGTTCTGGAGCGCGGTGTCGAGCACGGACAGGGCGGCCCGGGCGTCGTCGCTCGTCGTCATGGCGATGCCCGTGATCCCCAAGGCGTCCGGGGACATGGTCGCCAGCTGTACGCTGATCTGCTGGTTGGGATCGCCGCCAAGATCCACCTGGAACGTCAACGCCGTGGCGGTGGTGGCGAAGGCCCCGGAAAGCAGGGTGAGCCCGTTGAACTCGGCGGTCTGGCCGATCCGCGTGATCTCGTCGCGCAGCTCCTCGAACTCCGTCTGCAGGAAGGCCTTCTGAGAGGTGGCCACGGTGTCCGTGGCGGCCTGGACCGCCAGTTCCCGCATGCGAATGAGGATGTTGGAGATCTCCGACAGCGCGCCTTCGGCGGTCTGGATGAGGCTGATGCCGTCGTTGGCGTTGCGCTTGAGCTGGGCGAGCGACCGGATGTTGGCGCGGAACTTCTCGGAAATGGCGAGCCCGGCTGCGTCGTCGCCGGCAGAGTTGATCCGCAGGCCCGAGGCGAGCTTGCGCATGTTGTCCTCGACGCGCAGGGTGGTCTGGCCGAGCTTGGTGCTGGCGGTCAGGGAGGCGATGTTGGTGCGAAGGGAGATGGCCATGGCGATTCCTCTTGGGTGGGTGTTGAGGCGGACCGGCCCTGGTCCGAAGGGTGCCGTAGGGCGTTGGGGTCAGGCCGCCTGGCGGGGCGGCACGGGGGCGGATGTCGGTGGGTTGGCACCACCGGACGGTGGGGCCGCCGTGGAGGCGGACGCTTCGATGCTCTGCAGGACGCGTGCCAACACCTCGTCCTGCGCGGCGACGGGCTCGAGCAAGGTCCGAAGCAGGTCGGTCGTGGTGAAGTCGCCACGTTCGATGAGTTCGTCGAGCGGCGTGTGAATCGGTTCGGCCGCCAGGCTCGCCGCCGCCATCTCTTCGCGCATCTTGCCGATGAGCCGGTGCAGCTTGCGGGCCTTGCCGTAGGAAAGGTGGAGGTCGGCGTCCGGCTTCGGGCCGAGGATCGCCAGCCCCTTTCGCACGCAGCGCTCGACGCGCCGCACGATGTTGCGTTCGTACTCGACGGCCGTCGTCAGCACCTCGACCGTGGTGGCGGGGCGCGCCGTGGCCTCGAGCAACCGAGGGCACGGATCGGGCGCATCGCAGAGCCCGTCGCGTCGCCATCGGGCCACCACGTCGGCCAGACGTTCCTCCGCCCAGCCGGGGATCGATGCGCCCCCTTCCGTGGCGTTGATGCAGTGCACACCGTGCTCGCGCATCTGGGCGCCGTTCCACGCGTACCAGTCGCGGAACATGGTGAAGTCCCGCGTGGTCGGGACCGTGCCCTCGCCGCCCCACGCAGGCACCTCGAGTCGGGGGCGGCGCGCGCAGGCGAAGTCGAGCCGCTTCGTGGGGTCGGACGCTTCGATGCGCGCCTTGGCGTCCGTGTTGCGAAAGCCGATCGACGTATCGTCCTCGTCCACCTCGATGTCCTCGAACACGGTTCCGCGCGCGTACATGCGCCCCTCCGAATAGGCCAGGTCCGATCCCACGAGCACGATCTCGGGGGCGCCGAGGCGAAAGGCCAGGGCGACGGCCGTGTTCGCCACGCAGAAGCCACCGCTCACCCGGATGCCGGGCGCCACCTTGGCGGCGAACGTCGACATGCCGGTGTTGTCCACGCACATCGCGATCCTTCGCGCGAACGGCAGCTTCCAGAGGTTCGGGTGGGCCGTCATCTCGAGGAAGGCCGGCACCTGCTCGACGAAGGAGAGGTCCGCGAGTTGCTCGGAGACGTCCAAGGACTCGATGCACACGACGGCGGTCGGCGTGATGCCGGCCCGGTCGAGGGCCGTGGCCGCCGTGTTGACGGCGAGGATCGTGGCGTGCCCTTCGATGCCGCGCAGCCACTCGATGTTGCGGTCGAGGCTCGGACCCGCCGCCACCACGACGGCGGGCCGGCCGGCGAGGGCGAAGTCCGCATGGCCGATGGACCCGGCCCGGACCAAGTGCGGCAGGTTCTCGCAGAAGTAGGTCTGCCAGGCGTCGAGACGGATCTTCCGCGTGGTGTGGACCATGCGCGCCCGGGCGATGGCATCGAGGATCGTCCGCACGGCTGCGGTGCAGGCCGCGGGTGCGAGGCGCTCGGCGGCGGGCCAGCGCACGACGGCCGCCTTCTTGTGCACGCGAAGCTCCTGGTGGAGGAAGTACTTGAGCGCAAGCTCGGTCGGCAGGACGTAGACGTTCGGCGGAAGCGGTCCGTGTCCGAGTCCGACCTTGAGCACGCCGTGATTCGGTTCGTAGACGCCGATGGCGGCATCCGGGATCGCCTCGGCCAGGGCCCGCGCCACGTGGCCGCTGCCGTAGCCGAGAAGCACCGCCACCTTCACGCCCTCGAGGTCCACGGAGGCGACGTGGCGCTGGGCTTCGAGCACGGGATCCCGCCCACTGTGCAGCTTGCGACCGGCGACGGTGACGACGTGGTGGCCGGATCGCGCGACCACCTCGCCGACCTCGGGGTCCTCGGGGATCCGGTCGAGGAATGCGGAGCCTTCCGGGACGAAGCGGAGGGCGCGGGAGAGATCATGTGGAGCCGGTGGCGACGACACGTCGCGTGGTGCTGCACGTCGCGTGCCACGCTCGGGTGCGGGCGATGCCGGCGCGTGTCGGCTCGCCGGTCGGACGCTCCACCGCCCCCGGGACGAGCGATCGTCGGGACGCAATGCCGCGATCCGTCCGGAGCGTGGAGCGCCCGCGGGCAGGCGACGCGGTGCTCGAACGGAGGTCTAGGCCTTCAGCCGCTCGAAGACCGGCTCGCGGCTCGAGTACTCGACGTCGTGGAGGATGATCTGGGCCGCCCGCAGGCAGTGTGGACACACCGCCACCGGTGCCATGAGGTTGGCGAGGGGCTGCTCCGGGGGCGGTCGCACCGTGCAGATGGCCAGCAGCACGGGCGCTTCGTCGCACGAAAGATCCACGTCGGCCAAGGCCCGGCGAATACGCTTCGCCGGGTAGTCGACGTCGAGGCGGTCCGTGTCGATGACGACGAAGGCCAGGTGGGGGTCGTCGACGCACTGCAGCCAGTGGAACGCGTCGGTGGACGCGTTGTGCAGCAGGATGAAACGACGTGCGTCGGGAAAGCCCGGCACCGCGCTCGTAAACTCGATGATGCGGTCGGTCGGAACGGTCAGCGTTCCGAAACGGGTGCCTTCGACGACGAGGGCGTCGGCGGAAGCTCGAGGTCCGCCGGCGCCGCCGCTGCCGCGTTGGCCGCCGCGATCTGGCGGTACAACTCCTCCCGATAGACCGGCAGCCCCGGCGGTGCCACGATGCCCAGGCGCACGTGGCGGCCCCGCACCTCCCGAACCACGATCTCGATGTGGTCGCCGATTCGAATGCGTTGCCCCGTCTTCCGGGTCAGCGTGAGCATGTTGGCCTCCTTGGCAGGGGTTGCGGGGCGTAGGTCGCCGATGGGGTCGTGCGGACACGGTTCGTTCCTTCCGTTCCTATGGTGCCGACCCGCCGGGGCACCCGCCCCGATCCGGGCCGGGTGCGCCCGGCGAACCGAATCGGAGCGGCGACGCCGGCGCGTTGGCGCACGTGCTGGGCGGTCGTCCGCGGGACGGTCGGATCGGCCCGGTCATCGATGCACATGGGTTCCACGCGCGTCGGACCCGGGCCGGGCGGCGTGGGCGGTGCCCGCGTTTCGCCTACAGCACGTCGACGAGGCTCGGCCCGAGCACGCGCCCGGCGACCGCGACGGCGGCCTGCATGGTGGTCTCGGCGAGTTGCAGGCGCGAAAACGTCTCCACCGCGTCGGCGTCCACCAGGTCGCTGCGAAGCTCCTCGTAGAGGGTGTGCTGGGTGCGTGCCGCCTCGGCGGCCTCCTGCACCCGCTGGATCCGCGACCCGATGCGCGCCCGCTCGGCGTTCACCTGCCGATGGGCCAGATCCATCTGGTCGATCTGGGCGCGCACCGCATCCGCGTCGTTGGCATCGAGGGCCTGGGCGAGCAGTTCGAGCTCGTCGACGACCTCCACGCTCTGGGGATCGGCCGCCCGTCGCGCAAAGGCATGGGCCCCGGATGCGCCGATCTCGGTGCGGTTCGACGCGCCGAGTTCGGCTTCGAGCACCTCGTCGTAGGTGTCCACGTCGTACGTGAAGTTCCCGCTCGCATCGAGCGGAGCCGTGGCCGTGGCGACGTTGGCGAAGACGTAGGCGTCGTCGTACTTGGTGTTCGCCACGTCGATCATGGCCGCACGGATCTGGCGGACCTCGGTGGCCGCGGCGGCCCGCTGCTCCGCGGACACCGTGTCGTTCGCCATGGCCGTCGCCAATTCCCGCGCGCGCACCAGGAGATTCGAAGCCTGGGACAATGCGCCATCGGCGGTCTGCAGCCGAGCGAGGGCGTAGGAACTGGCCGTCTCGTAGGCCTCTTGCGCCGCCATGAGCGACGAGAGCACCCGTGCGCGACCTGCCGCGGCGGGATCGTCGGACGGTCGCTCGACCCGGACGCCGGATGCCGACTGCCGTTGGAGCGCAAAGAGCCGTCCCCGGGCGTGCTGAAGGGAGCCGAGGGAGACACCGTGGAGTTGCTGTTGGGTGATTCGCATCACATGTTCAAGATCGTCTGGTACAGTTCGTCGGCGGTCGTGACGATCCGAGCGCCGGCCTGATAGGCGCGTTGGTAGCGCGTAAGGTCGATCATCTCCTCGTCGAGGGAGACGCCGATCTGCGATGCGCGCATGGACTCGAGCTGGTCGAGCTGGAGCCCCGCACGCGTCTCGTCGTCGATGGCGTCGCGCGACATGCGGCCGACGACCGACGTGATGTTGGCGATCTCCTCGGAGAACGTGCGCAGGCCGCCGCCCGCGACCTTCTGGGACGCAAGGTCCACGAGGGCGAGGAGGTTGTCGTTGCCGCCGACGGCCTCGGCCGCGGTGGAAGCCGCAGCGATCCACTCGGGGTTGTCCCCGATCCCCGCCGACAGCCGGATCGACTGGGCGGCACCGTTGAGGGCGACCGGTTCGAAGAAGTCCCGACCCGTGCCTCCGTCGGTGCCGTAGCCGGCCTGGTGGATTGCGTTGACCTGGTCCACCAAGTCGTAGGCGAAGCGGTCGAGGTCGGCGAGGACGGCGGGGAGGGCGTCGTCGCGCACTTCGAGGAGCCCGCCGACCTCGCCCGAGCGCAGCACGTTCGTCACGTCGGTGCGCGTCCCGTCCGCGGAGACCAGGTCCACCCGGCGCATTCCGGCGAGATTGGCATCGGGTTCGGTCTCGAGATGGGCGGCCCGGTCCAGTTGCACGAGGGTGAACTGATCGCCGAGCAGCACCGTAAGCTGACCCGTCTCGTCGTAGAACGTTCGGATCGGGACGAGGGCGGAGAGGTCGTCGACGAGCACGTCTCGCCGGTCGCGCAAGTCGGATGCCTCCTGGCCGGAGCCTTCGAGCTCGGTGATCCGACGGTTGAGTTCGGCGATCTCGGCGGTCAGGGCGCCCACGGCCTCGGCCTTGTCGGCCAGCATGCGATCCACTTCGCGCCGCTGATCCGCGATCCTACCTGCCTCCGTGCGCACCGTGCCGGCGAGCGCTTCGGCTTTTGCGAGCACGTCTTCCCGGAGTTGGGTGTCGGCCGGATCCGTGGCCAGGACGCGCAGGGCATCGAAGAAGGCATCGACGCGCGCCCCGATCCCACCGTCCTCGGCGGCGAAGCTGGCCTCGACGAGTTCGAGCACGGGCCGCCGCGAACCGGCCGCACCCGCCTCGGCCCGCTGCTCGAACATCCGTGCGCCGAGGAAGAGTTCGGTCCTTCGCCGGACCGATGCCAGCTCGACCCCCGCCATGGGTCCGAGGCTTGCGAGTCGAGCGTCGCGTTTGGCGTAGCCCTCGGTCTCGGCGTTGGCCGTGTTGTTGGACACGACGGACAGGGCCGCCTGATGGGCGACGAGGCTGTTGCGACCGGTGTTGAGGATGCCCGCAAGCGCCATGGTGCATCACTCCACGTAGGACGCGAGGACCGGTGCCGTGGCACGCAGCTTCCGCGGGGGGCCGTAGGTGGCGTTCGCCGTGCCCGAGAGCGCGCCGACCAGGCCCTTGATCGCCGAGTAGACCGCTTCGAGGCGCAGCTGGTTGCGGCGTGCCGCATCGCGGATCGACGTAAGGCGATGGCGGATCTCGGCGCGCTCGTCGTCGGCAAGGGGCGCCGGAAGCTGGGCGATGGCGTCGCGCAGGCGGCCGTCGAGCCGAATCTTCTTCTCGCGGCACGCGTCGATGGTGCCGATGTCCAGGCGTTCGAGGGCCTGGGCTTCGTCGGCCAGGACGGCGTCGACGGCATCGAGACAACTTCGGAGTTCGGCGAGGTTCATGGCGCATCTCCTCGGTGGGCAGGGGGGCTCGGCGCGGCGAAGGGCGCGACCCCGAGTTCGGCGAGGTAGGCGTTCGGGTCCACGTGCCGGCCGTTGCGCAGGACCTCGAGGTGCAGATGGGGGCCCGTGGCGCGCCCCGTGGCGCCCACGTCGGCCACGGCCTCGCCGGCGTCCACGCGGTCGCCGCGGCGGACGTGGATCCGCGAGGCGTGGGCATAGCGGGTCCTCGTGCCGTCGTCGTGTTCGATCTCCACCATGAGTCCGTGGCTGCCATGTCGGCCGGCGAACCGCACCACACCAGGGCGCACGGCGTAGATCTCCGTGCCCTCGGGCGCAGCGACGTCGAGCCCCGCGTGGAACCCGGGGACCCCCGTGACCGGATGGACCCGCGGACCGAAGGGCGAGGTGACGACGCCCGTTGCAAGGGGATGGGCGGCGGAGGCCGGCATGGGACCGAAGGCCGGCGCCACGGCATCCATCGGCGGGGTGGCGACGCGACGGGCCCGGTCGACGACCTCGGCGACGGTTCCGGGCGCCGCCGGCCCCTTCGTGCCCTTCGGGACCAGCGCCGCCTCGAGGACGGGCGCCACGCCGAGACGGCCCGCCACGACGTCGGCCAGGGCGTCGTCGAACATGGCATAGAGCGTCTCGCTCGAGAACCCGCCGCCCGCAAGGGCATCCCCCTCGGTCGTCGAACGCATCGCCCGTAGCAGTTCCCTCGCCACGAGAGACTCGAATCCGCGAGCGGCTGCCCTGGCCGCCGCCTTCGGATCGTCGTTTTCGCTCGGCAAGCGGAGGCCGGACGGCAACGCGGTGGACGGGACGGGCGAGGTCATTGCACTTCGATCTCCGCACGCAGGGCACCCGCGCGCTTCATGGCGAACAAGATGGCGATGAGATCCCGCGGTTGGACGCCCAGGGCGTTCAAGCCGGAGACCACGTCCCCGAGGGTCGGACCGCCCTCGATGACCTTGACCTCCCCGCCGTCCTCGGTGACCGAGACTTCCGATCGGGGGACGACGACGGTCTTGCCGTCGGGGGAGAAGGGGGCCGGCTGGGATACCTGGGGCGTTTCGCTGATCTGTACGGTGAGGGCCCCGTGGGAGATGGCGCACGGGAGGATCCGGACGCCCGCCCCCATGACCACCGTGCCGGTCTTCTCGTTGATGATGACCCGCGCGCTCTGGTCCACCGGAACCTCGACGTTCTCCACGCGAGCCACGAGCCCGACCAGGTCATCGCCCAGGTCCTGCGGAACCTTGACGATGACCGTACCCGGATCGACGGCGCGCGCGATCCGGCGGCCCGTCGCGCGGTTGATCTCGGCGGCGGCCCGCGAGGCCGTCGTGAAGTCGGGGCGCCGCAGGTTGATCACGATGGGCTGGTCCGAACGCAGCCGGAATCCCACCTCCTTGGCGACCACGGCGCCGCCGGGCACGTGGCCCACGGTGGGGTGGTTGCGTGTGACCGAACTCCCCGAGTTGCCGGACGCGGAGAACCCACCGATGCTCAAGGGACCTTCGGCCCATGCGTAGATCTGGCCGTTGCCACCCTTGAGGGCCGTGGGGAGCAACGTGCCGCCGTAGAGGCTCTTGGCATTGGAGGCCGACGAGACCACCACGTCGATGCGGGTGCCCACCCGTGCGAAGGGCGGCAGTCGGGCGGTGACCATGACCACGGCGACGTTCTTGGCCCGGATCTGCTGCGGGGTGACCATGGTCCCGAACCGGCGGCTCAGGATGTTGGCC
Organism: Deltaproteobacteria bacterium; assembly: GCA_003696955.1. Classification (GTDB taxonomy): domain Bacteria; phylum Myxococcota_A; class Polyangia; order Nannocystales; family Nannocystaceae; genus J032. The sequence continues at coordinate 9,096 of RFGU01000118.1, forward strand.
ATCATCTGTTGGGTCTGACGCGACTGGAGGTTGTCCCCCGTGCCCGCCAGGCCCACCACGAGGCCGTAACCGATGAGCGCGTTCTCCGTCACGCCCCGGATGTTGGCCATGTCCTTGAGGCGGTCGGCGTGGGCGGGGGGCGCCGGTGCGAGGTGGGTAAGCAGGAGGGCGCCGGCGGCGAGCAGCGTGGAAGGAACGCGAAGGTGTCGGGTCAGAGCGGCCATGCTGCGTCGATCCCTCGGTGCAGGAAACCGGGGCGCTGCTTGTCGCTGACGACGCCGCGCCCGCTGAAGTCGATGCGCGGATCGAGGATCCGGCTCGACGGAACCGTGTTGGACATGTCGATGTCGTACGGCCGGACCACGCCGCTGAGGTACAGGTGCATCTCCTCGGCGTTGATCTGGATGGTCTTCGTGCCCTCGATGAACAAATCGCCGTTGGGGAGGACCTGCTTGACCTGGCAGGCGATGGTGGCTCGCAAGGTCCCCTTGCGCGTGGTCGAGCCGTTCCCCTTGAACGAGGACTTGTACAGCGCCTTGATGAGCGCATCCTTGTCCACCTTGGGGTGGCGCGCGGCGAAGGCCTCGACGGCGCCGAAGAAGTTGCTGATCCCGGCCTCGACGTCGCTTTCGCTCGAAGCCTTGGTGCTGGCCGAGTCGGATGCGTCCGCCGACTCGTCGATGCGTACGATGACGAGGTCCCCAAGTCGGCGGCTGCGCTGGTCTTCGATGATGTTGGGTGTCGTCGCCCCCCAAAGGAGGCCCGATGCATCGGCCTGGTCCACGTCGTAGCGCCCCGGCTCGTAGGTGCGCTTGGGAAACTTGTACGTCGTCACCGGCCCGGCGCACCCGGCCGCGGCCAAGACCGCAAGAAGCCAGCGGACACGCATCACGGCGTCCCTCCCATGGCGATCCGGGCGGCGTGGGGCGAGACCAGGACCGCCTGCATGGGGGTCCTGCCGTCCAGGGGCCGTACGCGAATGGGCTTGCCGACCCGGCCGGGCTCCATGGCGACGACGCGACGTGTGATCCGCAGGCCCCGCATCTCGGCGACGAGTTCGATCTGGGCGCCGCGCTCCACGTCGGGCGGCGTGCGCAGGGCCGTACGCGACAGGGGACGTCCGGGCTCTGCGCGGCGCAGGAGTCGCTTGCCGACCACGTCCTTGGCGTGGAGCGACGTGTGGGGCGAGATGCGCTCGAAGGGCGTACGCTCGAGGCGAATGTCCCCAGGGCGAACCACGGAACCGGGGGGCAGGGCGCGGGTCGGTTGGGGCGTGCGGGGCGTACCGGCGAGGTGCAACGCCGCCGTCACCGTGCGCAGCGTCCGGCCGTCCACGCGGATCTCCACGCCGATGCGGGTCGTCCGGCGCAACGGCCCCGGGTGCACGCGCACCTCGATCTCCCCGTGGGGGACCACCAACTCCGAAAGCCCCGTCACGCGTTCGATGGAAACCCCCAGGGGCAGGTGTTCGAGGGCGGCGGCACGCACACGCGCTTCGAGATCCCGGGCCGAGAGCGCAAGACCGCTGCGCCGAACCGTTCGGTAGGCCGGGAGGCCGTCGATGAGGTGGGGATCGGCGCCGACCCGGCGCAGGGCATCCTGCAGCGCGCTCCGCGAGACGACCATCGTGCGCCCCGGCGCCGGGGCAGGGGCCACGTCCACGTCGAAGAGGTGGCGCGGGACCTGCGGCGCCACGTCGCCGAGGCGAATCCGCGGTCCCGTGATCGTGATGGCGCCGTCCTCGGTGCGGCCCTTCCGATCGGGGGACACGGTGGCGGTCTCGGGCATCGCAGCCCTCGTGTCGACGGCGTCGCGGGCTGCGTCGGCCGAACCGCCGGCGAGCAGGAACGCAAGAACGAGGGTGCCGTACACGTCGATCCTCCTAGGCGATGTTCGAGGTGTTCTGCATCATCTCGTCCGCGGCCCGGACGACGCGGGAGTTGATCTCGTAGGCGCGCTGGCTCTGGATGAGCCCGATCATCTCCTCGACCACCTTGACGTTGGACATCTCGAGGAACCCCTGGCTGAGGGTGCCGATGCCCTGGAGCCCCGGCGGCCCCACCTGGGGCTGGCCGCTGGCGTCGGTGGCCTTGAAGAAGTTGCGACCGATGCTCTCGAGGCCACCCGGATTGATGAAGTTGGCGAGCTGGATCTGTCCGACCTGGGCCGCCTCGGTCTGCCCGGCCTGGGTCACCGACACCGTGCCGTCGGCCGCGATGGTGACGCTCGTCGCGTCCGGGGGGACCGTGATGGTGGGTTCGAGCAGGTACCCGTCCTGGGTCACGAGCTGGCCCTGGTCGTCCAAGGTGAAGTTCCCGGCACGGGTGTAGGCAATCTGGCCGTCGGGCAACGTGACCTGGAAGAAGCCGTTGCCCTCGATGGCGATGTCCAGATCGTTGCCGGTCTGCTGGAGATCGCCGGTGGTGAACGCCTTCTGGGTGGAGACGGTCCGTACGCCCAGGCCGATCTGCAGGCCACTGGGCACCCGCGTGCTCTGGGCCGATGCCGTGCCGGGGGCGCGCACCGTCTGGTAGAGGAGGTCCTGGAAGTGCGCCCGCGACTTCTTGAAGCCCGTCGTGTTGACGTTGGCCAGGTTGTTGGCGGTCACGTCCATCTTCTGCTGTTGGGCGTCCATGCCGGTGGCGGCGGTATGCAGTGCGCGAATCATGGGTGGACCTCGTGTCTTCGGGATCAGGTGTCGATGCGTTGGGTCGCGGCGTCGAGTTCACGGAATTGCCGCAGTACGCGTTGTTGCAGTTCGAACGAGCGCGTGACCTCGATGAGTCGCACCATGCCGCGAACGGGATCCACGTTGCTGCTCTCGAGGAACCCGGTTCGAAGGACGGAGCCGGTCGCCGGGGCCGTGTTGGCCGCCGCGTAGGTGCCGTCGCCGCGGGGCGTGAGCTCGGTCGCGGTCACGACCTGAAGAGAGGCAACTTCCGTGCCACCTTGGAAGACGCGGCCATCTTCCCCGATGCGCACGTCGGCTGCGGCCGGATCGACCCGAATGGGGACGAAACGCGTGCCCATGGGGGATCCCCGCACCGGCCGCCCTGCGCCGTCGACGAGGGTGCCGTCGGCATCGAGCGTCAGGTGTCCGTTGCGTGACAGGACGGGACCATCGGACGTCTCGACCACCAGGTAGTGATCCGCCTCGAGCGCGACGTCCAACGGATTGCCCGTGGCCTCGAGCGCTCCGGCGGTGGGGTCCACGCGCGTCTCGGCCAGGGAGACGAGCCCCTTGACCGGTGGCGTGCCGTCGAAGGTGCGCACCAGGTGGCCGGCGAAGGCCGTCCGCACCTTCTTGTAGCCGGGCGTGTCGAGATTGGCGAGGTCGTTGGCGACCACGTCGAGTTCCCGTTCGGCCGCCACGGCAGCCGTCATGGGGATGTACATGCTATTGGCCATGGCTCGACTCGCGGTGCATGATGCGGCGCAGCTTCTTGTGGGCATCTCCCACGATCTGGCAGATTCTCGACTCCGTGACGCCGAAGACCTCGCCGATCTGGCGCAACGTCATGCCCTCGAAGTAGTACATGCGCACGATCTCGCGCTGCCGGTCGGGCAGATGGTCGATGGCGGCGTGGACCTTGGCGTGCATCTGGCGGTCGGCGGTCCACTCCTCGGGGCCGGGAAGCCTGCTTTCGGGCTCGAAGCGTGCCGGACGGTCGTCGTTGGCGGCCGGGCCGAGTTCGTCGAGGCTGACCACGCGGACGCTGCCGAGGCGCTGCACGAGGGCCCGGTAGTCCCGAACGGTCATGGCGAGGGACTCGGCGATCTCCTCCTCGGTGGGGGGACGTCCGAGGCGGCCGGTCAGGCGCTGCACGTTACGGGCGATCTTCTTCGTCGCCAGGCGTGCATTGCGAGCCATCATGTCGTAGCGCCGGAGTTCGTCGAGAATCGCGCCCTTGATGCGAAACTCCGCGAACGTCTCGAACTTGGTGTCGTGCTCGGGCGAGAAGCGCCGGAGCGCGTCGAGCAATCCCACCGTGCCCGCGCCGACGAGGTCGTCGAGGCTGACGTGGCTCGGGAGTTGCCGTGCCATGCGGCTGGCGACCTTGCGTACGAAGGGCAGGTAGTCGGCCGGGTCGATGGGAGATCCGTCGATGTCGCAGACGCTGTGGCGTCCATCGGTGGTCGGGACGCGCCGCGGCCCGGGATCGTTGGCAGCGGGCGCGGCCGGCAAGGTCGTCGGGCTCGCCGCGGGCGCTACGGTGGGATCGACCAGGGCCTCGGCCGTGTTGGCGCTGCGGCGGCTCATGGCCGTCCTCCTTGGCGCAGGAGCTTGCGCCAGAAGAGCCGGATCGCGCCGGCTCGGTCGTCCACGTCGTCCTGCTGAACGAGGCGGGAGGCGATGGCGCGCATGGCACGGCTGTACGGGGCGTCGGGGTAGGCCCGGAGAATCGGATCGCCGCGCATCACCGAACGCGAGAGGGCGGGATCCCTCGGAAGCGAACCGAGGTGATCGAGGCTCGCGTCGAGGAAGCGCGTCACGAGGGAGGCGAGGCGTCGAAAGACCTGGTCGCCTTCGGCGGTGCTCGCCACCATGCTGGTGATCACCTTGACCCGGCGTACCGCGCACCGCGTGACGAGCACCTTGATCATGCCGTAGGCATCGGCCACGCTGGTCGGCTCGGGCGTCACGACGACCACGATGTCCTTGGCCGCCGACGCGAAGCCGACGGCGTTGGTGCCGACGCCGGCGCCGGTGTCCACGACGATGACGTCGAAGCGGTCGTCGAGGCTGTCCACGGCGGAGAAGAGGTTGCGCCGTGCCACGTCCGACAGGTTCGCGAGATCGTACTGGCCGGACGCGCCGGGCAAGAGCCAGACGCCGTCGTGCACCGCCAACAACACGTCCTCCACCGCCACCTCGCCGCGGACGAGCTCGGCGGCCGTGTACGTCGGGGCGACCCCCATGACGATGTCCATGTTGGCCAGCCCCAGGTCGGCGTCGATGCACAGGACGCGGGCGCCGTGCTCGGCATAGGCCAGGGCGAGGTTCGCCGCGACGTTGGTCTTGCCGACGCCGCCCTTGCCCGACGTGATGGCCACCACGTTGGGGGCGACCTTGGGTCGGGCGCTGCGCATGGGAATCACGCTGCCGGTCTCGACGGGACGCGGCGAGGCGTCGGGCGGGGGCGTGGAGGAGGGCGAGAGTGGATGGGCGTTCTTGGTCATGTGGACGTTTCCCCAATCAGTGCGTTGGCGAGATCACGAGCGTTGGCGGGAGCGATGTCGTCGGGCACCTCCGGTCCGGTGGTCACGAAGCTCAGGGCGAGATCGTGTTCCACCGGAGCGGCAAAGAGCGTCCCGATGGCGATGGCTTCGTCGAGTTTGGTCACCAGGGCTGCGTCGGGACCGAGGGCGGCGCAGGTGGCGAGCAGACGATCGAGTTCCTGCTGACGAGTCGAAGCGGCGAAACAGAGGTGTCGCGTGATGGCCTCGCCGGCCTGCGTCAGCACCTGGGAAAGTTCCACGACCGCTCCTTCGTCGCGGGGCCGAATGCCCGGCGTATCGAGCAGGACGAGATCCCGATCCCGCACCGAGCGCAGGGCCCGCGAGAGCGTCCCCGCGCCGCGTACGGACACGCACGGCACGTCGAGGGCGCGCGCGTAGGCGGCGACGAGCGCCGTGCCACCCGGCCGCTCGTCGTCGAGGGTGACGATGGCGACGCGACGGTCCTCGAACAGGACGGCGCGCGTCGCGAGCTTGGCGATGGTCGTGCTCTTTCCGACGCCCGAGGGGCCGATGAAAGCGGCGACCCGCGTGCCGGGCCATGCCAGGGGCACCGGCTCTCCGAGGCTCTCGGCCACGATGGCGGCCAGCGCGGTGCGCTGGGCGGCAGGCGTCGAACCGGGTCTGCGATGGGCGAGCTTCGAAAGCCAGCCTTCACAGATCTCCCGCGGCACCATGTTGGCCAGCAGCAATCGACGCATACGCGCGAACCGGGCGAGGCCAGCCTTGCGATGGGGGGCCTGGGCGGGCACCGCAACGGCGGGCCGCCTGCGGATGGCGCGGGCGAGCGGCTCGTAGCGATCCCCTTCCTCCACCGTCTCGCCGACCGCTCGTCGGGAAGGCTTCGAGACGGCGGACGTCGACCGCTTGCGTGCCGGAGCGGCGGAGAATTCCGGGGGTTGGGCCGTCACCTGGACGAACGAACCGCCGAGCAGCCCGAGGGCGCGCCCGGGGACACGTCGCGTCTCGAGGATGATGGCCTCGGGGCCGAACTCCCGGCGAACGAGGGCGAGGGCTTCGTTGAGTTCGCGGGCCTGGAACGTGCGCGGTTCGGGAGTGGTCATGGGCGACGAATCCTGCGTCGGTCATGCTGCACGTCGGGTGCCAACTTCCTCGGGGAGCCGGACCACCCCAAGGGTCTTGATTTGAACCTCGGGTGGAACCTCGCGAAAACTCAGGACGGCAAGTCCCGGTGCGTGCCGCATGGCGAGCATGGCGACGGATGGCCGCACTTCCGGCGACGTGAGCACGACGGGCTTGGTCGGCATCGAAGTGGGCTCGGCCAGGGCGGACTCGAGCGCGGACACGACCGCCGGCAACACCCCTGGATCCGGCCCTGACGAACCATGACCCTGCAGGGCCCGCTCGAGATCGGGATCCATCACGAACGCATGCAAGATGCCCTTGTCGTCGAGGAACGGGCGACAGATCGCCCGTTGCATGCGCTGGCGCACCATCTCGGTGAGCACCTCGGGCTCCTTCGTCTGGGGGCCGTAGTCGGCGAGGGCCTCGAGGATCGTGCGCAAGTCCCGGATGCTCACCTTCTCCCGCAGGAGATTGCGAAGCACCTTGAGGACGTCGCCGAGGGAGAGCACGGCAGGGATGAGTTCCTCGACGAGCTTGGGATAGCGCGCCGCGAACTTGTCGAGGAGATCCTGCAGTTCGGTGCGCCCGAGCAGTTCCGCGGCGTGGCGCTTGAGGACCTCGGTCAGATGGGTGGCGGCCACCGCGGACGGCTCGACCACCGTGTAACCGAGGATCTCGGCGCGTTCCCGATCGGCGGGGGTGATCCACAAGGCGTCCATGCCGAACGCAGGGTCCTTGGTACGCTCGCCCTTCAAGGTGCCGCTCGTTCCCCCCGGATCGATGGCGAGGAGACGACCGGGGGCGAGGTCACCTTGGGCGACCGGTTCACCCGACAGTAGAATTCGATAGCGCCGAGAAGGAAGATGGAGGTTGTCCCGAACGTGGATCGGGGGAATCACGATGCCGAGCTCTTGAGCGATCTGTCGGCGGATCGCCGGGATCCGGCGGATGAGTTCGCCGCCGCGCTTTCGATCCACGTAGGGCACGAGGTCGATGCCCACCTCGAGGGCGAGCAGGTCGACGTGGAGGGACTGCAAGATCTCCTGTTCCGGATCGGGCTTGGGCGCATCTTCGGTGGCATCCGTACGTGACGTCGCGTCCGCCGTCGCTTCGATGCGCGCCGCGCGGCGCGAGGCGGCCAGAGCCGCGCCACCAAGGGTCAAGAAGGCGAGCGTGGGCATCCCTGGCACGACGGACAGCGCACAAAGACCGAGCCCTGCGAGGAAGAGGGGCTCGCGCCGCTCGAACAACTGGTGCATCAGCGTCCGGCCGAGGTCCTCGCCGCTGGCCGTTCGCGAGGCGATGAGGCCGGCCGCCGTGGAGACCAACAGCGCCGGGATCTGGCTGACGAGCCCGTCCCCGATGGTCAGGATCGTGTAGGTCTGGGCGGCTTCGGCCATGGACAGGCCGTTTTGGGCGACGCCGATGACGATGCCGCCGACGATGTTGACGGCGGTGATGATCAGGCCGGCCACCGCGTCGCCCTTGACGAATTTGTTGGCCCCGTCCATGGCCCCGTAGAAGTCCGCCTCGTCGTTGACCTGCTTGCGCCGCTTGCGGGCCTCCTCCTCGGTGATGTGACCGTTCGCCAGGTCGTTGTCGATGGCCATCTGCTTGCCGGGCATGGCATCGAGGGTGAACCGCGCAGCCACCTCGCTGATGCGTCCCGCGCCGGCCGTGATCACCTTGAAGTTGATGACCACGAGGATGAGAAAGACGATGATGCCCACCACGTAGCTGCCCCCCACGACGAATCGCCCGAACGCCTGGATGACGCGGCCGGCGGCGTCGGGCCCCTCGTGTCCGTGGAGCAGGATGAGTCGCGTCGACGCGATGTTGAGGGAAAGGCGCAGCATCGTCGCGATGAGCAGCACCGACGGAAACGTCGAGAACTCCACCGGATCTCCGAAGTGGAGGGCCAGCAGGAACACGAGCAGGGAGGCCGTCACGCTGACGGCCAGCAGCAGGTCGAGCAGCGGTGCCGGAATCGGCAGCACGAGCATCAGCATGATGGTGGTCAAGCCGATGCCGACGGCGCGGGAAGCGGTGTGACGACTTTCGTTCATGGAACGATGCGCTTTCCTTGCATGCGGTAGAGGAAGGCGAGGACGCGCGCGACCATCTCGTAGAGATCGGGCGGCACCTCACGCCCGACCCGGGCGCCCGCGTAGATGGCCCGGGCCACGGGCGGGTCGGAGACGATGGGCACGCCGTGCCTGCGGGCGACGGCACGGATCCGGGCCGCCAATCGATCCTTGCCCTTGGCGACGAGCACCGGAGCGGCGTCCTGTTCGGGCCGGTAGCGCAGGGCCACGGCGTAGTGGGTCGGGTTGACGACGACGACGGTGGCTTCCTTCGTCGCCGCGATCATGCGATTGCGACCCAATTGGCGCATGCGGGCCCGCCGTCGCGCCTTCATGTGTGGATCGCCCTCTTGCTCCTTGAACTCGTCCTTGACCTCCTGCTTCGTCATGCGGATCTGCTCCATCACCCGCGAACGGGCGATGAAGTAGTCGAGCAGGGCGATCCCGACCATGGCGAGCAGGGCCATGACCACCACGCGCACGACGATGCCCAACGCGATGCGTAGCCCGGCGGCGGCGGGCAGGCGGCCTAGGTCCGCGAGGTCCGGCATCGCATCGCCGAGGACCACCGCGAGCACCGTGGCCAGGACGCCCGCCTTGCCGAGGGCGAGCAGGACCTCGAGCAGGCTGTGCTTGTTGGCGAGGACGCGCTTGATCCCTCCGACGACGTCGAGTCGCTCCCACTTGAATCCGATGGCCTTGGTGGCGACGTTGCCCCGGGTCTGCAAGGCGAAGGCGAGGGTGCCGGCCACGAGGGGCGCCGCCAGCAGCCCGAAGAACGGCAGTGCGACGTGGTGCGCGCTGCGGGTGAGGACGTCGGCGACGAACGCGGCCGACATTTCACCGGTGCGTCCGGCGCGGGTCGCAGACTCCATCGACACCCGCAGGACGCCGCGCAGTCCATCGCCGAAGGCGCCGCCGCTCCACGCCAGCACGAGCAATGCCGCCGCCATGGAGGCCACGCCCGCTGCGTCGCGGCTTACCGGGATCCGCCCCTCCTCGCGGGCCTTTTCCAGGCGCCGTGGGGTGGGAGCTTCGGTTTTCTCCTGGTGGGTGTCGGCGGCCACCGTCCGCAGGACCCGTGCAAGGGACGAACCGGTCGAAGACCGCCCACGGATCCGGCCCGCATGGGGCCGGACCGTGCCGAATGCGAAACGACGCGCCCGAGCCGGACGCCACCGGGACGAGTCGCAAGGTGGGAGAACGGTGCGCGGGGACGAACGAGCCCACGGCCGCCGGCCCGAGACGGTGGGCGCGGCGGCCGTGGGGGACGGGCGGGACCGATGCGGTCCGGCGATTCAATCGGCGATGGATGCCACCGTCATCGTAGCGTCGCCGCGGTGCGGGCCAGCGTGACGAACTCTCGACGACGGCCCGCCCGGTCCGCGCCGAGGGCGCCTTGGGCGAGTTCGACGACCTGCTGCCAGGAAGACCGGCCGGCGTGGGGCGAGCGGTGCAAGAGCATGGCGAACTCGGCCACCGCCGCCGAGAAGCGGAAGTCGTTCGAGGTCCGCTCGAGGGGCCGTTCGTCGTCGCGGACGGGCACCTCGAGCAGCCGACTGCGCGTGCCGCGGGGATGCTTGTAGCGCAGGCGTACCGTGAGCAGCTCGCCGCTGCGGGCGGCGTCACTCGGCGTCGACGGCCGTTGGTACTTGAGCGGATCCGTGCCCCCGGCAACGTTGCGGCTTGCCGGAACGATCTCGTAGAGGGCCGTGACCGTGTGGCCGGCACCGATGTCGCCGGCGTCCTTGCGGTCGTCGTTGAAGTCGCGGTGCTCGAGGTGGCGCGTCTCGTAGCCGATGAGGCGGTAGGCGGCAACCTGCAGGGGATTGAACTCGACCTGGATCTTGACGTCCTTGGCGACGGTCACGAGGGTGCCGCCGGCTTCCTCCACCAGGACCTTGCGGGCCTCCGCGAGGCTGTCGATGTAGGCGGCGTTCCCGTTGCCGTGCTGGGCCAAGACCTGCATCGTTCGGTCCTGGAGGTTGCCGGTGCCGAAGCCGAGGACGGACAGGAAGATCCCGTCCTTGCGCTTCTTCTCGATGAGGCGGCGTAGGGCGGCGGGACTTTGGGGGCCGACGTTGAAATCGCCGTCCGTGGCCAGGATGACCCGGTTGATGCCGCCGGGGACGAAGGACTGCCGCGCCAGGGCGTAGGCGGCTTCGATGCCGCCGGCACCGTTGGTCGAGCCTCCCGCGTGCAGGCTCTCGAGCGCCTCGAGGATCGCCGCGCGATCGTTCGTCGGCTCGAGCACCACGCCGCTCGCACCGGCGTAGACCACGATGCCGATCCGATCCGCAGGCCGCAGGCCGTCGACGAGCATGGCGAGGGACGACTTGAGCAGGGGGAGCTTGTCGGGACTTTCCATGGAACCCGACACGTCGAGCAGGAACACCAGGTTGCGTGGTGGCGTGCGCGAGAGATCGATCTTCTTGGCCTGCAGGCCGATGTGGACCAGGCGATGCTCCGGTCGCCACGGGGCAGGCCCCACCTCCGTCACCACCGCGAAGGGGGCACCGTTCGTGGGTTCGGGGTAGTCGTAGTCGAAGTAGTTGACGAGTTCTTCGGTGCGCACGGCCTCCGGGGGCGGAAGGGTGCCCGAACGGAGGTAGCGTCGGACGTTGGCGTACGATGCCGTATCGACGTCGACGGAGAAGGTCGAGCGCGGGTCGTCGGCGACGGCGACGAACGAACGCTCCTCGAAGTCGGGGTAGCGCTCGCCGGCGGTGTCAGGTCGTCCGCTGGCGATGGGGGCGAGCGGGGGCTCCGCTTCCGCTTCGGCGAAGCCGATGCCCCCGGCTCCGGCCTTGGCGGCCATCGGACGCGCGCGGCGCCTTTCGCGTTTGGCGGCGCGGCCCATGGCGACCGTCGGCTCGTCGGCGGCGACGGCCTCGGCGGGGGCCGCGGGGAAGGGCGGGGCCTCGTCGGCGGCCAGCTCCGCGCCCTCGGCGTCGGCTTCGTAGGAGACGGCCCGGTCGGCCGACGTGGTCGTCTGCGTCACGGTGCCGGCACGCTGGGCACAGGCCACGACCGTGACGGTCGAAAGGAGTAGGAGGCGAAGGGTCGGGGTGGAACGGGGCATGGTGGTCTCTCCGGGAAAGGGTCGGGGATGTGGGATGGGACGTGGGGGGTGGTGCCGGCCGGAACGCCGCCCGCTCGGCTCCGCTTACACCGGGCCTCGGCGCGAACGATCCAAGGCGGCCGTCGGTCTTGCGCGTCGCGCTCGTGCCCCTTGCGCGGTGGGCCGCGCCCGGTCACGATGGGCCGCCGCGCCATGTCCCACCCGTGGAACCCGCCGCGATTCTCCGTCGCCCCCATGATGGACCGGACGGACCGGCATTTCCGATACCTGGTCCGCCGGATCAGCCGGCGCGCCTTGCTCTATACCGAGATGGTCACGGCGGATGCCGTCGTGCACGGCGACCGGCAGCGCCTCCTCGGCTTCGACCCGTGCGAGCACCCCGTCGTGCTCCAGCTCGGCGGCAGCGATCCCGCCACGATGGCCGCCGCCGCGCGGATCGGTGAAGCGGCCGGTTACGACGCCATCAACATCAACGTGGGGTGTCCGAGCGACCGGGTTCGCTCCGGCCGATTCGGCGCCTGTCTGATGCTCGAGCCCGCTCGCGTAGCGGAGATCTACGCGCGGATGGCCGACGCCGTCTCGGTTCCGGTGACGGTCAAACACCGCATCGGGGTCGACGACCGGGACCGGTACGAGCACATGCTCGAGTTCGTCGACACCGTGGCGAGCGCCGGGTGCCGGCACTTCACGATCCACGCCCGCAAGGCGTGGCTTTCGGGCCTTTCGCCCAAGCAGAACCGTACGATTCCGCCCCTTCGCCACGCCGAGGTGCATCGGCTCAAGCGCGAGCGGCCCCATCTGTGGATCGAGACGAACGGCGGGATCCAAGACGTGGCCCAAGCCGCCGAACACCTCGCGCACGTCGATGCCGTGATGGTCGGTCGCGCCGTCTACGACGATCCGCTGCGCTTTTCCTCCGTCGACCACGTGTTGTTCGGCGACCCGATGCGCGAGGTGGACCTGTTCCACGTGCTCGCCGAGATGGACGCCTACGCGCGGCGTTTCGCCGGTTCGCCGGAAGAGGTGCGGCGGATCGCACGCCACGTGATGGGGCTCGTGACGGGGCGCCGTGGGGCCCGGGCGTTTCGGCGGATCCTCGGGGAGCACGCGTTCGGTCCCGATCCGAAGCCCGACGCCATCGGACGGGCCGCCTTCGCCCTCGCCAGGATCGGCGGGCGACGGGCGGTCGTGGAAGCGTGTTGACCATGGACGGGGCCAGCTACCTGACCGTCGTCGGCTACCTGCTGCTGATGATCGGTTTGGGCCTTTTGGCCAGTCGAAGGGCTTCGCGCAGCAGCGACGACTACTACCTCGGGGGCCGCAGTCTGGGCGCGGTGGTGGCGGCGCTTTCGGCCTCGGCGTCGTCCTCGTCGGCGTGGAGTCTGCTGGGGGTCAGCGGCGCGGCCTACACCCTAGGTGGCAGCGCGGCCTGGATCCTGCCGGGATGCGTCGGGGGGTTCGTGCTCAACTGGTTCGTCGTCGCTCCGCGGTTGCGGGTACGAGCTGCGCGACAGGGGGCCGTGACGCTGACCGACGTGCTGGTGACCGACGATGCCGGTGTGCGTCACCGCGGTCTGGCTGCGGCGTGTGCGGTGCTGGTGCTCTTCGCCCTCGGGGTCTACGTCGCTGCGCAGTTCCAAGGGGCCGGGGGGGCCTTCGCCCACGCGTTCGGCGTCGATCGCACCGCGGCGATCGTCCTCGGTGCGGCAGTGGTCGTCGCCTATACGGCCCTCGGCGGCTTCCTCGCCGCGAGCTGGACCGACGCGGTGCAGGCCCTCGTCATGGTGGCAGCCGCGCTCGTGTTACCGGCTCTCGCCGTGGCAGGTGCCGGGGGGCTCGGTCGGGTCTTCGCCGCGGTCGAGCCGTTCGGCGGCGGCCCGGGCGGCGTCGCCTTGGCCATGTTGGGGATCGGCCTCGGTTATCCCGGCCAGCCCCACGTGGTCAACCGCTTCATGGCGGCACGCGACCGGCGGGCCATCGCGGTCGGGCGTTGGCTCTCCCTCGCCTGGGCCGTGGTGCTCTATGCGGGCATGCTTCTGCTCGGATGGGCCATGAGGTCCGGTACGGAGGAAACGGGTCTCGCCGAGGACGTGCTCTTCGCTGCGGCACGGACGTACCTGTCTCCGGCCGTCGCCGGCATCGTGATCGCAGCGGTGCTATCGGCCGTGATGTCCACGGTGGATAGTCAACTCCTCGTGGCCGGCTCCGCGGCGAGCCACGATCTCGCCGGTGGTCGGACCGACGACCGGGGTGCCGCACGGGGACGCGTCGCCGTGGCACTCGTGGCGTCGCTCGGCCTCGTCCTTGCCCTCTTCGTGGACGCCACGATCTTCGACCGTGTCCTCTTCGCCTGGGATGCCCTCGGTGCGGCCTTCGGTCCGCCCCTGGTGTGGATCCTGTGGAAGGGACATCCGGGGCATCGGGCCGTGGCGGCGGCCGTGGTGGGGGGCGCCGGGACCGCCATGGCGGCGAGCTTCGCCGGGGTCGGAGGTGCCGTGGGGCGGCTTGCGCCCTATGTTGCGTCCCTGGCGTGCCTTCTCGCGGTGGTGCGCCGCGGACGGACGCTGCGATGATCGGTCGGCCGGAGTTTGGCATCCTCCGCCCATGCTCGAGCCCCTCGGACTCGTGGCCGTGCCCACTTCGCGACTCGAGGCCCTGTTGCGGGCCGTGCATCGCCAAACCATCGAAGTGCCCCTCTCGGCGGCCGAGCTGGCGCGGCACGGTCTGCAGGACGACGCCGAGGCACTGCTCCGTCACCTGCGGGGCCTCGACGGTCCGGCGATCCATGCCGTGTTGGTGGCGGTGCTCGCCGAGCGCCGCGCCCAGAAGGCCCGGGAGCAGCCGTGAAGGTCTGCGTCGTCGCCCATGGATGCCGCCTGAGCCGCGCGGAACAGGACGGGATCGAAGCCGAAGTCGCCCGGGCGGGGCATGACGTCGTCGACACGCCGGCCGAAGCCGACGTTCTGTGGCTCGACACGTGCGCCGTCACGGCTCGGGCGGATGCGGACGCCCGCAAGGCAGTACGCCGCGCCGTTCGCGAACGGCCCGGCCTCAAGGTGATCCTCTCGGGGTGCTACGCCGCCCTTGCGCCCGAGACCTGCGCGTCCCTCGAGGGCGTCGTGGCGGTCGTGGGCAACCAGGGCAAGCGCGCGGACCTGATCGCGGATCTGCTGGAGACGCCCGGTGCGTGCCCGCCTTCGTCAGCGCACCTCGTCCCGGCCTCGGCCCTGACCGCGCACATCGGCGTGCCCCGGGCGCGCCGGGGCACGTGGCCGGCCGTCGCCGACCTGCCGGCGTCGTCGCCCCGTGCCCGGACGCGGGCGCTCCTTAGGGTGCAGGACGGATGCGACCATGCGTGCAGCTATTGCATCGTACCCCCCGTCCGCGGGCCCTCGCGCAGCCTGCCGCCCAGGGAGGTGGAGCGTCGTTTCGCGGATCTGGCCGCCGCCGGCGTGCCCGAGGTGGTGCTCACGGGGGCGCACCTCGGGACGTACGGTCGGGACCTCGCGCCACGGACCGACCTCGCCGGGCTCCTGGGGCGGCTGGTGGAGCGGGCCGGCGCGACGCGGATACGCCTTTCGTCCCTCGATCCCCACGAGGTCGACGACGCGCTGCTCGACGTGATGGCGGCCCACGGCGACCGGGTCTGCCCCCATCTCCACCTTCCGCTGCAAAGCGGCGACGATCGCATTCTGCGGGGCATGCGGCGGGCGTACGCGGCCCGCGCCTTCGCCGACGCGGTGGCGCGCGTGCGCGCGCGGATCCCCCACGTGACCATCGGCACCGATGTCATTGCGGGCTTTCCGGGGGAGGACGATGCGGCCTTCGACGCCACGTGCGACCTGCTGCTCCGGGCGCGGGTGGACTACGTCCACGCGTTCGCCTTCTCGCCACGGTCCGGGACCGCGGCCGCGACCATGGAACCGCGCGTGCCGCCGCGGGTGGTGGGAGACCGCATCGCCAGGCTTCGACGGATCTCGCAGGCCGGGAACGAGGCCTTGGCTGCGCGCTGGGCGGGACGCACGGTCGACGTCGTATTCGACCGTTTTCCCCGCGGAGGTGTACTGCGCGGTGTGTCCGAAGCCTACCTTCGACTCGAGGCCGACCGGGACCGTCCCGCGCTTCGAGGTGCGCGCGTACGGGGCGTGGTCGCCGCGTGCGGTCGCCGCGTGGTGGTGCCGCCGGTCGAGGCGACGGGCGCCGCCGGGCCGTGATATCTTGATCCCATGCGGAAGGCTCGTTGGCTCCACATCGCATGGATGCTCGCGCTCTCGACGTGCGGGGACGACGGTGCGGCGGGCGGCACCGATGGCACCGCCTCCTCGACCGGCACGTCGTCCGGCGGGGCTACGGCGACCACGCAGGCCGCGACGACGGGCGGTGTCGAAACGTCCGCAGGCTCCGGTACCGGGACGGGATCGGCGTCCTCCACCGCCAGTACGTCGGGCACGTCGGGCACGACCGGGGCCGATGCGGGAGGGACGCCCGCGCTGTCGTGCTTCGACGACCCTCCCGAGGGGGCCGAGATGCCGCCGCCCTTGCCCAGCTATCAGGGCACCTGTCCCCCCATCGTTCCGGGGAAGAACACGATCGATAGTTCCGGCACGCCCCGCGAGTTCATCTTCGTGGCGCCGAGCGATTGGCAGCCGGGTGAGGCCCTGCCCGTGATCTTCCTGTGGCACTGGCTCGGCGGCGATGCCAACGGATTCCTCGAACAGGGCGACGTGCAGCTCGCAGCCGACCTCTACCGCTTCTTCGCGGTCATCCCGGAGAAGAAGGGTGATCTGGCGTTCGTCTGGCCCTACTCGGCGGTGGACGGGGACGCGCGGATGGAGGAGGAGGCACGTTTCTTCGACGACATGCTCGCGTGCGTCGCCGAGCAGTACGAGGTTCGACCGGCGTGCATCTCGAGCGTCGGCGTGAGCGCGGGGGCCCTGTGGACCGGCCAACTCGCCAGCCTGCGTGGCCAGTACCTCGCATCGTTCCTGTCCCTTTCGGGGGGGACCGGGGGGCCCTTCGTCAAGCCGTGGATGGGCAGCCCCCACAAGATGCCGGCCCTCGTGCTGTGGGGCGGGCCCGACGACACCTGCATCGTCATCAACTTCCAAGATACGTCCCTCGATCTCGAGCAACACCTGACCGACGAGGGCCACGCCGTCGTCGAGTGCATCCACAACTGCGGCCACGGCGTCCCACCCATCGAGGTGGAGGGGGCTCCCACGCCCTTCGCCATGCTGTGGGAGTTCGTCCTCGATCATCCCTACTTCCTCCCCGACGGCGAGACGCCGTACAGCGCGGGGCTTCCGCCCAACATGCCGGGCTTCTGTGCCGTGGGGATGGGCAACGCGGTACCGCGCGAGGGGCCCTGCGACCCGCCGGGGTGTTGACGCGGACGCCCGTGCGGTGGACCGAGCGTGCCGCCGCCGCGGGCCGCACGCAGCTTCCGCCGTCCGTGTGACGCCGCTTTCCCCCCACACCTGGTGGCTTGCCAGGGTGGACCTCGACCATGGGCGGAGAGACCGCGGCCCCCGTGTCGGAGGCGGGGGCGTCCCCGGCTCCGCGAGGGAGGTGAGCCCGGTAGGGATCGAACCTACGACCCGCGGATTAAAAGTCCGCTGCTCTACCAACTGAGCTACGGGCCCGGTACGCGCGTCGACGCGCGCACGAAGGAAGGGGTGACCCCAACGGGATTCGAACCCGTGTTACCGCCTTGAAAGGGCGGAGTCCTAGGCCTCTAGACGATGGGGTCGAAGAAGGGCTGCGGCCGTTGCGGGTGCGTGTACCCGAAGACACGCGCGCTCGCAAGGGCCGCAGCGTTCGTCTCGCCGGAAGGGGACCTTACGCCGAGCGGCGTTCCGCCCTCAGCCCTCCGGCGTCTCGGGCGGGACGACGATGAGGGAGTCGGTCACCGCCTTGAACGTGGGTTGGATGGCCTCGAAGGCGTTGGGATGCGCCTCGAGGACCACGATGAACACCTTACCCGCGTTGTACTTGTTGTCGAAGAGCACCCACAGCTTGGCCGGGCCCTGCTGGGACTTCGCCAGCACCGCGCCTTCGAGGCGGCGACCTTCGATCTTGGGGTTCTCGAACGACTCGACCTGGTAGCCGAGCTGGGTGAGGAAGTCCTGGGCGAACTGCTGGAAGTCCTTCTTGGGCTCGTCGTCAATCATGGCCGCGGCCATGTACGTGACCATGGCATCACAGGTGGAGACGAACCCGTCCTGGCTCATGGTCATGTAGAAGAACGGGTTCTGCTCCACCAGGTCGTCCTTGGTCATGCCCTTGGGCACGCGGATGAACGCCATGGGTTCGCCGGTCTCGGGGTGGAGGAACAGCGGGGCCGGCGTGTCCGAGATCTCGGCCTTGCAGGCCTTCTTGACGTCGGCCTTCTTCTCGCCGCCCTCGTCGCCATCGCCCTTGGCACCCCTCTTGCCCTTGCCGCGGGTGCGCTTGCCACCCTTGCCACCGTCGTCCGCCGCTTGCGCACCGTCTTCGGGGGGCGTCGTTCCGTCGGGTGCGTTCTTACCGCAAGCCGCGGTGGCAAGGGCCAACGAAAGGGACAGGCAGGTCAGGATCGTGCGTGCCATGGGCGTGTGCTTCACGTGGATCTCCTTGGGGCGCGGACCCTAGCACAACCCGCGCCCTGCCTTCCACCGCCGCGGACCGGCAGGTCAGCCTCCGGGCTGCCAGTCGATGGCCCCGCCGGGCAGGACGTAGAGGAGGATCATGCCCCCGCCGGTCACCTCCGGGGTGTGGACGCTGCCGGGCGCCCGCACGTGCCATCCCGGTGGCGCACCATCGAACCGTACGGTCTCGGCGCAGCTCGCCTCGTCGGCGATGCCGAAGGTGATCTCGCCGCGCGGGTGGGCGTGCCGCAGCCCCGCTCCGGTGAGCCACACCACGTCGATGCTGAGGTCGGAGGTCTCGGGGCTCGGTTTGGCGACGCGGCCGAAGCGGGCCGGCGGCTCGCCCCGGTCGCACAGGACGCCCGCGGCGACGCCCGCCCGTAGGGCGTCGGCGATCCGTCGGGCGACCGGGCCGTCGGCGGGGAATCGGGCCTCCAGGGCGGCCTTGACGGCGCGTTCGTCCGCCACGATCGGCCCTGCGAGGAGGTCGGCACACGCCGGAAGGACGGGGTCGAGGGCGGCGAGAAGTTCGGCGCGGGGGTCGTTCATGGCGGCCGAAGGGTATCAGGGGTGCCGACCCCGTCCGGACCGGCGAGCAGGGCCGTCGGCGACGCCCCCGCGACGAAGCCGTGTTGGCGCAGGACGACGCGGACCGGGGCCGCGGGAAGGGCGGCCAAGGCATCGTCGATGGGCGCACCGCGAGGGGCGATGGCCGTCGAAGGTGGTGTCGTCGCGTGGGCCCAATAGGACGATTCGAGATCTTCCGGTACCAGGAGCAGCGGCCCCTCGGCGGTGAGGATCGCCACGTAGGGGAAGACGGCCCCTTCCATGGGGCGGCCCGTGCGCCCCCGGGGCCCCGGCTCGAAGGTGAGGTGCCACGCGCCGGCGAGGTGGCGTTCGAGTCCTTCGCGCGGGCAGTCGTGGGGGACGATCCAGAGGGCGACGCCCGACGTGGTCGCTGCCCGGACGAGGGCCCGGGGCGCGAGTCGAGCCTCGGCCAGGCGATCGCTCACCCAGGCGTACTCGTCGGGCAGGTGGGCGAGGGCGAAGGCCGTGGTGACCGAGATTCCGCGTCCAGGCGACGAGACGTACGCGGCCAGTCGTTCGAGCGCGGTGGTCACGCCGTCGGCAGCCGGATCGATCCACGCTGCGAAGAGGAGGTCGTCCCGCAGGCCCCATGCCGTGGGGTCCTCCTCGGCTGCGGCCATGCACGACGGCTCGAATCCGGAGCGATCGACGGCCGTGGCATCGGCCCCGGGCCCGGCGGAGCCGGTCGACGTCGCGCCGTCGGCCGGGGGAGCGGAGGGCGTCGAGGCGCGTCGCGTCGCGCATGCCGTCGCGGCAAGGACCAGCAGCACGGTGACGATGCGATTCATCGTGGTCGCTCGAGGAGGTCGCGAACGGTGGTCGCCGGGATCTGCAGGCGCGCCCGCACCACGTTGCCCTCCACGGTGAAGGCGACCTGGCGGGCCAGGGCAGCCGTTCGTTCGTCCATGCCTGGGGTCTTGCGGTTCGAGAGGGCCGCGGCGAGGCTCTCGGGATCCCCGGTCGGCATCAACTCGGCTCGGACGTCGAGCCCGCCCTCCTGCCAGGGGGTGACGGTCGCGTGGAATCCGGCCAGGGGATCGGGAGCGTCGAGGTGCGGCAGGGGACCGGCTGCGGCGATCTCCACGACGGGGCGGGGCCGGGCCTCCATCGCATCGAGCATGCGGCGTTCGAGGGGCGAGGCCGGAAGATCCCGGGCTGCGGAGAGAGGCGACAGGCCCGACCCGATGGACCTTCGGGACACGAAGGCTACGTGACCGTCGTCGAGCAGGACGATGCGATGGGGGAAGGCGCCCCGCGGCTCGAGCACTTCGAAGCCCTCGCGGACGTCGCGGGAGAACCCGGCTGCGGCCAGGGTGGCGGCGAAGGCGTCCTTGCCACCGCCGATGGCCGCGACGAGGATCGGTGTGCCGTCGAGGGGGCCGAGGGATGCGAGTGCGAGCCCCTCCCAACGGAGCTTCGCGTCGGGAACGTCGAGCGCCACGAGTTCGGCGAGGTCCGAGGGCGCGTCTGCAACCTTGCGTACGAGGTCCTCGACTTGCGGTGGAGCTCCGGCCAGGTAGGCGATGAGGGCCAGGTCGAGGTGGCGGCCGAGATCCACCGCTGCGGCCGTGGTGGCGTCCGGGTCGAGCCAGGCGAGCAGGCGGGCCTCGGCGGAGGCCGTCGCCGTCGGGGCCTTGGCGGAGGCCGTCGCCGGCCCCGTAGCGGCCGTCGCGGCCTCGGTGGTCTCTTCGACCCTGCCGGACGCGGGCTCCGAGCGGCTGCTGCACCCCACGGAGCCGAGCAGGCCGGCGAGGACCCCGGCGGCGACGGCCGCCGCCCCTAGCCGTCGATGGGATGCCATCGATCCTCCTTGCGAACGAAGCCGATCGGCAGGGATGCCACCCGTGCCGGTGCCCTTGCGCCGTCGCCTTCGAGATCGGTGTAGCCCGGTGCGTGGGGCAGGAACACGTGATGGAGCCCGTCCCGCTGGATCCACTTGGGTAGGATCGGCTGGCCGGGGTCGACGTCCTCCATCCATCGACGGATCTCGGCCGTCGTCCGACCGGCCAGGCGCAGGAGCGTCGCAAGGGTGGGCGGCGGCAGGTCGGCTCGGCTCGCCCGCCACGACGCCAGCATGGCCTCCGCGGTCTCGCACCGCAGGTCGAACGTTTCGAGTCCGTCGGCGGCGAGTCCCGTGACCGCCGACGTGTCCACGAAGGCGGCGAAGAAGCGAGCGTGGTAGCGGCGCCGCTCGGCCGAGGGCGTGATCCACGTGTCGAACCACACGAGGGCGTCGCGCTCGAGGGAAAGTCCAACTTCTTCCTGGCACTCTCGGATTGCGGCGTGCAGGAACGCCGCGTCGCCCTTGCCGTCTTCGGGCTCGACCCGCCCCCCGGGGAAGACGTACGTCGACGGCATGAAGCGGCTGCGCGCACTCCTGCGGACCATCACCAGGCGGGGTAGGTCTCCGGGGGCGCCGGCGAGGACGACCACCGTGGCGGCCGGACGGATCGGTGGGGATTCGGGCACCGGGGCATAGGCGTATCACGGCCGACGGCGAGCCGTCATGGCCGGCCCGGTGCCCAACGTCCCTTCGGACGGTTCCGCAAGGAGCGCGCCTCTCCTGCAGCCTGGAACCGGCACGGACGCCCGCCGGCTGCTACCGTCCCAGGGACGCCGTGAGATCGCAGACGGGCAAGCAGCGTGCGCTCACGCCCGGCGGTGCGGACGAACGTCTTCCCGTCGCCGAGGTGCCCGTACCGCTCGCCGTGCTCGATCACGCCGGCCGGCTCGGTGCGGCCAACGGTGCCCTCGCATCGCTGCTCGGCCTCGACGACGCCGAACTCTCCGGCCGCCCGTGGCTCGAATTCCTCCAGGGCGCCCGGTCGCGGACTCGCTTCGTGGGCTGCTTTCGCAAGGTGCTCGAGCGCGGCGAGGGGGCCGTCGGGGTCACGGAGATCGATGTGCGCGGGCCCGGTGGGGTGCCCGTCCCCGTGGAGGTGCGGTTGCGGGCTGCCGGCGACGGGCGCGTCGTGCTCACCGCCGAACGGCTCGAACACCCCGTCGACCGACGCGGAGACCTCGAGCGGGCCCTTGCCGACAGCCTCGGGGCCTTGGACCAGGGGGCCGTATTGCTCGATGCGTCGGGGCGGGTGGTCGAGGCGAATCGCGCCGCCGAGCAGCTCCTCGGACGCCTCGATCCCGGCACCTCGTTCCTCGAGCGGTTGCCGCCGACGGACGTGGACGCCGTCGCCCAGGTTCTGTCCCTCGGAGGTGCGGGGGCGGCCCGGCTCGAAGTGGAAGTCGCCCGGGACGAGGGGGATCCGGTGCCGGTCGAGTTGTCCGTGGCGGTGGGGCCCGGGCCCGCCGCCCCGGCGTTGCTGCTCGTACGGGATCTGCGGGAGAGCCGCCGCCAGGCCTTCGAGGCCGAGGTCGCCGGGCAGGTGGATCGGGCCCTGCTCGAGTCCTCCGATCCTCGGCGCGCGGTGCTCGATGCGTGCACGGCCGTGGCCAGGGCGTTCGAGGCCGACGCCGTCGATGCGATCGTGCGGGTCGGCAATCGCATCGAGCGCTGGTCGGCCGACGCCGACGGCCCGCGTGCCGTCGGTTCGGTGCCGAACGTGCCGGACGTGCCCGAACGCTGGCGAACCGGGCCTGCCATCGCGCGGATCGTCGGTGACGACCTGTCTCCCTGGCTCGGGCGCGATGGCGGGGCGGCCGTCCACGGGGTGCGCATCGCCATGACGGCTCCGGCCGGTCGCGTTGGCTACCTCTTCGTTCGATATCGGATGGAACCGGAGTGGTCCGACCGCGATCTTCGGTTCCTCGCTCGCCTGGCGGGACAGATCGCCTACGGCGTGGCCAACGGCGTGCTCGCCCTCGAGACGCGGGCGCTCGCCGAGTACCGGGAGATGCTGCTCGACCAGAGCAGCGTGCTCATCGTGAGTCTCGACGCGGACGGGCGCATCGTCACCTGGAATCGGGCGGGGGAGCGTCTCCTCGGTGTGGCCGTGTCGGAGGCCATCGGCCGGGTATTCGGCCGGGACGTGGCGCAGGTCGTGTCGCCGGCGGCCTTCGAGGCGGCACAGGCGCGCATGCGAGCAGAGGGAAGCTGCGCCCTCGAGGCCGTCGTGCTCGACGCGGACGGACACGAAGTTCCGTTGCATCTCGAAGGGCGCGCGCTCGCAGGGGGCGAAGGTGTCGCAGCGTCCGTCTGGGTGGGCCTCGACCTGCGGGCACGTCGCAAGCTCGAGGCCCAGGTGCTGCGCAGCCAGAAGCTCGCGGCCGTGGGGGTCCTCGCGGCGGGCATCGCCCACGAGATCAACAATCCCCTGTCGGGGGTGGTGGGATACGCCCAACTGCTCGTCGAGCGCGACGATCTGCCCGAGGACGTTCGCATCCGGCTTCGAAGAATCCTCGACAGCGCCCGGCGATGCCAACGCATCGTCGAGGGGGTGCTCCTGTTCTCCCGCAAGCGGGGAACCGGGGACTTCGCTTCGGTGGACGTGCGTGACGTGGTGGACCGGGTCGTGCGCCTCGGTGAGTACCAGTGGCGCATGCGCAACGCGCGTATCGTGCGGGATCCCGACGAGTCGGTCGTCGTTCGGGGGGATGCCGACCGCCTCGAGCAGGTCGTGCTCAACCTGGTGGCCAACGCGGTGGACGCCATGCCCCGCGGCGGAACCGTTCGCGTGGGCGTGCGCACCGAGGGCGACCGGGCGGTCGTGGAGGTGCAGGACGCAGGTGTAGGGATCGATCCCGACGTCCTGCCCCGAATCTTCGATCCGTTCTTCTCCACCAAGGACGTCGGCAAGGGCACGGGACTCGGGCTTGCGATAAGCTACGGCATCGTCGAAGAGCACGGCGGCACGATCCAGGTCGAGTCCAAGCCGGGGGAGGGGACGCGATTTGCGGTCTTGCTGCCCCGGGCGGAGGGTGCGGAGGATGCGCATGAGCAGCGCGCGACCGGCCCGGAAGAAGCGCCACCGAAAACGTCCTAACCTGCGCCCCGCGCCCCGAGGGGCTCCCCAAGCCAGTTCAGAAATCCCATGAGTCGCGGAAGAACGCCAGCCACGAAGGATACCTACTCCACCCACGACGTCGCCAAGATCTGCTCGGTCACGCCGACCACCGTCATCCGCTGGATCGAAGACGGGCTCATCCCGGCGTTCAAGACCGTAGGTGGCCACCGGCGCGTGCGGCGCGAGGACCTCGAGCGCGTCTGCCGTGAGCGTGGGATTCCCTTCGACAGCCCCGCGGGTGGAGGCGTCGGTCGCGTGCTCGTCGTGGACGACGAACCGGTGGTGCTCGAACTCGTGCGGGACGTGGTGCGGGACCTCGACCGTCAGTTCGAGGTCGAGGTGGCCCGGGACGCCTTCGACGCGGGGCGGCTCGTCGCCACGTTTCGGCCCCAGCTCATCTTCCTCGATCTCATGATGCCCGGCGTGGACGGATTCGAGGTGTGCCGGCGGCTCAAGCAGGATCCCTCCACGCGCAACACCGAGATCCTGGCGATCACCGGCTACTACACCGAGGCCAACACCGAGCGGATCCTCGCGGCCGGTGCAGCGGCCTGTCTGCGCAAGCCCCTCGACGTGCAGGAGGTGCGGGCCAAGGTGGCCGAGGCCTTCGACCTGCCGGTCTCCACCGGTGCGGCCGGCGGCGAGTCCCAGGCGGCCTCGGCACCGCGGGTGCTCGTGTTCACCCAGAGCCCGGAGTTTCGCAAGCGGGTTCGGGGGGAACTTGCCGGCGCCGACGGCGTCGACACCCTGACGGCCCAGACGGCGGAGGACGCGGCCCTGGTGGCCGAGGCGGCGCCCTTGTCCCACGCACTCGTGATGATCGGGGATCCCTCCGACGAGGGACTCGAGGTGGTGCGCCGGCTCGCATCGGCGGCCCGTCCGCCGCGGATCGTGGCGGTGCACGAGGCGCCCACGGACGAGATTCGGGCGGCCGCGCGGGAGGCCGGCGCCCGCCTTTGCCTGCCGGCCGACGCCGTGCTCGGCAGTGTGCGCGACCTGCTCGGGGTCTGAGGCCGCGCATCCTTGGCGCTTGATCTCAAACGGGGAGGGCACTAAACCCCGGCGCCATGACCAAGCGCGTCGTCCACATCGTCGGCACCGGCACCATCGGTGAGCCGCTCATCGGTTTGTTCTCGAGCTTGCGAGACCACTTCGGCATCGACGAGGTGACCTTCCACAAACGGACGCCGCTCTCCCACGAGCGTGCCAAGGTGGAGAGCCTCATCCGTCGCGGCGGCAAGTTGGTGGTCGACGAAGATCGCGTGGACGACTTCGAACGGCTCGGCCACAAGGTCAGCTTCACCCACGGCGAGGCCCTCGAGCGCGCGAGCGTGGTCATCGACTGCACGCCGGTGGGCAACGAGAACAAGCCACGGTACGAGGAAGTGGCCGGCCCCAAGGTGTTCATGGCCCAGGGCAGCGAGTACGGATTCGGCCAGCCCTACGCCCGGGGCATCAACGACGAGGCTCTCGATCTCACCCAGCGCTTCGTCCAGATCGTAAGCTGCAACACCCACAACATCAGCGTCATCATCAAGACGCTGGCGGCGGACGGCGACGGCAAGCTTCGCCTCGCTCGCGGCCGTTTCGTGTGCATGCGCCGAGCCACCGACATCTCCCAGGCCAAGGGGTTCATCCCGGCGCCCGAGGTCGGCAAGCACAAGGACGCGCGCTTCGGGACCCACCATGCCCGCGACGCGTGGGGCCTGTTCAAGACCCTGGGATACGATCTCGACCTCTTCTCCAGCGCGATCAAGTTGAACACCCAGTACATGCACACGCTGCACTTCAGCCTCGACCTCGAACGGCCGATCACGCGCGAAGAGGCCGTGGCGCGGCTGCGGGACAATCCCCGTGTGGCCCTGACGGAAAAACTCTCGGCGGCGTTGGTGTTCAGCTTCGGGCGCGACCACGGCTACTACGGTCGCATCCTGAACGAGACGGTCGTGCCGGTGTCCACCCTGCACGTGAGCGAGGACGGCAAGTCACTTTCCGGATTCTGCTTCACCCCCCAGGACGGCAACTCCCTGCTCAGCTCCATGGCTTGCGCCCTTTGGTACCTCTACGGGGAGGATCCGGCGCCGCGCCTCGAAGGTGTGCGGCCCTGGATGTTCGACGAGATCTAGGGGGGGCGGGGGCCTCGGCGACTTCCCGTGCGACGTCCGGGGCGTCCGTCAGGGGGCGTCGGCCGAAGGACCTCGCAACAGGTCGAACACGTAGTCCCGGTCGTAGGCCCGAACGAACAGACGGGCCCGCTCCGGGGCCTGGGCACCGTCCCCGACGGGCCGGACGAAGATGTACTCCGGCGCGGACCGGATGCGGCGCTCGGCCATGACCTCCCCATCGAGCTTGCGAAGGACGAAGAGCCGATCCGGCTCGCCCGTGAAGCCGTATCCCGTCACCAGATACGGGCCGAAGATGGCAAAGTTCCGGGCGTTGGCCACCCTCGGTGCACTGCGCCACAGGATCTGCCCGGTTTGCGGAGCGACGGCGGTCACGTACCCGGTCTGTCCCCCGCTCTCCGCCGCGTACGTCCAATGGCCGTGGGCGACGTAGACGGCATGTCCGTCGTAGTGGGCCCAGATGAGGTCCTGCTGGGCCAACGTGGAGTCGCCCACCCGCGTGGCCGGGGACAGTCGGAAGGCGGTGAAGTCGAGGGCCGCCACGGTGCTCCCGTCGCGGCCATGGACGACGAGTACCTGGGGATAGAGGGGACGGTCCGCCTCGGGATCGAGGACCGGTGGAAGGTGTCCGGGGCGTTCGTACAGGGCGAGGACGTAGGCGCCGTCGTGGAGGGCCCAAGCCAGGGGGAGCCCGAATCGCTCGGCCGCGACGAAGGAGGGGATCTCCTCGGCCGACGTCGGGACGTGGGGTGCCTCGAGCCCCCGTCCGTCCTGGGAAACCAAGACCTTGGGCCAATCGAACCCGTGGCGTTCGAACCACGCCCGCACGTCGGTGATGCGGTTGCGCCGCTCCTCGATCTTGGAAAGCCGCGGCCGTCCCACCAAGGGAAGCCCGGGCACGGGCTCGACGATCCGTCGGCTCCACGGCGGATCGGCCACGACCCGCAGGGGCTCTGCCGCGGCCCGCTTCTCGGGTGGCGAGGACGGTGACGCCGTCTTCGTATGCGGCTCGTCGTGCGCCCCAGGGACGGCGATGCCCCGTTCGAGGGCCGCAAGCAACGGGTCGTCCGGCCAGGTCGCGCGGGCCCGGCGGACCGCGGTGAGGGCCTCGTCGCGTCGGCCCTCGGCCAGAAGATCGCGAATCTCGCCGAGCACGCGAGCCCGTGCCGACGGCATCTGGGCGGCGGAAGCCCCTGTGCCGGGCTCTGCCGCTGGGCGATGGGCGCACGCGAACGTCCCCGACGCGACCGCAAGGGCGACGAAGACGGCGCGAAGACGGCGGGCGGCGGGCACGGCACGGGAGAGGATAGGACCGGGGCGGTGGGACGCAACCGCTGCTGGACGCGGGGGAGGGCGGCGCTTGTGGCCCGCCCTGCGCTCGGCGATGCTCGCAGCTCCGTGGCCTACCGAAGCCTGCGCCAAGCCCTCGACGACCTCGAACGCACCGGGCGGTTGCGGCGGATCGACGTGCCGCTGTCGCCCGACCTCGAGATTCCGCTGGTGCACCGGCGAGTCTTCGAGGCCGGCGGGCCGGCACTTCTCTTCGAACGGGTCGAGGGGAGCGACATGCCGGTGTGCTCCAACCTCTTCGGCACCCTCGAGCGAGCGCGGTACCTGTTGCGGCACGGTCTCGAACGCATGCAGCGGGCCGTCACGATGCGGGCCGATCCCGCGCAGGTCCTGCGCACGCCCTGGCGGTTCGCGGATGCCGCGGTGTGGGGACGTACCGCGTTACCCATGGAGGTGGCGGGCGGCCCCGTCCTCGCGGAGACGACGAGCGTCGCTGCGCTGCCCCGGATCCGCTGCTGGCCCGAGGACGGCGGGCCGTTCGTCACGCTTCCACAGGTGTACTCCGAGGATCCGGAGGCGCCGGGGCCGCTCCACGCCAACGTGGGGATGTATCGGATCCAGCTCGCCGGCAACGCGTACGGGCCGGGCGAGGCGGGGCTGCACTACCAGATCCATCGCGGCATCGGCGTGCACCACGCCAAAGCCCTCGCGCGCGGCGAGGATCTTCGGGTCAGCGTCTTCGTCGGCGGGCCGCCTGCCCATACGCTCGCGGCGGTTCTGCCGCTGCCCGAGGGGCTCTCCGAACTCGTGATGGCCGGGATGCTCGCGGGGCGCAGGTTTCGATACACCCGGCGCAACGGATTCCTCGTCTCCACCGAGGCCGACGTGTGCATGGTGGGCCGTGTACGCCCGGGCAGGCTCGCGCCCGAAGGGCCGTTCGGCGATCACCTGGGCTACTACAGCCTTCGGCACCCGTTTCCGGTTCTCGAGGTGGAGACCGTCTACCGCAGGCGTGACGCCGTCTGGCCCTTCACGGTGGTCGGGCGCCCGCCCCAGGAGGACACGATCTTCGGCAAGCTCATCCACGAGATCACGGGGCCCATGGTACCTGCCTCGCTACCGGGGGTACGGGCCCTGCACGCGGTGGACGAGGCGGGGGTGCATCCCTTGTTGCTGGCGGTCGGCAGCGAGCGCTACGTGCCCTACGGCGAGCCGAAGCCCCGGGAGTTGCTCACCCAGGCCCACGCGATCCTCGGATTCGGCCAGGCGTCCTTGGCCAAGGTGCTCGTCATCGCCGCAGCCGGGGACGCACCACCGCCGGTGGACGAGGTGCCGGCGTTCCTCGGACACGTGCTCGAACGGTTCGATCCGCGTCGCGATCTCCACTTCCACACGCGAACCACCATGGACACCCTCGACTACTCGGGCACCGCCCTCAACGAGGGATCGAAGCTCGTGTGGGTGGCCTGCGGTCCGACCCGGCGCACCCTCGGCCGCGCCCGGCCGGTGCTGCCGGACCCGCCCCCTGGGTGGGGACCGTGGGAGGTGGCGGCGCCAGGCATCCTGGTGGTCTCGGGACCGCCGTTCGCAGACCCGCGCGCCTCCGCCCGCGACCGCGCCGAGGTGGTCGCTTGGCTTGCCCAGGGCGACCTGATGACGCGGGACGCGGGGGCGTTTCCCCTCGTCGTGCTCGTGGACGATGCCGAGTTCGCGGCCCGGACGTTCGCCAATTTCCTGTGGGTCACCTTCACCCGATGCGACCCTGCTCGGGACGTCGACGGCGTGGGCGGGCGCATCGCCGACGACCGGCACTGGGAGTGCGACGGTCCCGTCGTCTTCGACGCGCGACGCAAGCCCCATCACGCGCCGCCGCTCGAAGACGATCCCGAGGTCGTACGCCGCGTCGAAGCCCTCGCGGCCCGGGGCGGGCCGCTGGCCGGGTTGTTCTGAACGGGTTGGTGCGGGGCGCGTGCCCGGGGGTGCCGTCCGCACGGCGCGAGCTCGACCGGTGCAGCCCATCGAAGCCGACGCCGAGGTCTCGGCCCGTGTCGAAGCCTCGGTCATGGGGCGCAGGGCGCTGGCCGTCGCGTTGCCGTTGCGAGCGGTGCCGCGCGCGCCGTCCTACGATGACACCCCTTGACGCCGGAGCCACGTCGCGGTCGAATCGAGGCATGGATGGCCTTGCCTTCTTTCGGATGCACGATGGCTGGCTTCGCGTCGGCGCGTTGGCGATGGTCCTTGTGACCGGTTGCGGCGACGACGAGGGCGCCTGCGACACCGAGGGAGACGGATGCGGCGACACGTCGGGTGGATCCTCGACGGGGCCGGACACCTCGGGTACGGCCTCCACGGGCGTCGGGGGGACGGGCCCGTCCGAGACCTACTACAGCCTCCGGGTCGGTCCCGCAGACGGCGGCGAGGAGATCGAGAGCCTCGTGGCGTTACCGGGGGGCGGAGCGGTGGCCGCCGGCTTCGCCGACGGCTTCGGCGACCCCGAAGGCGACGGCTGGATCGTCGAGTTCGACCCCTCGGGCAGCGTGACGTACCAGGCAGCCATCGGTGCCTCCGGCCCGGACATGATCACCGACCTGCGTCCGCTCGACGGCGGCGGTTTCGTCGGGACCGGTTGGACCCAGGCCGGTGGCGGCGGCGGCTACGACCTATGGGTGTTTCGCCTGGACGCCGATCACGGTGTGACGTGGTCGTATACCTACGGCGGCCCCGGCAACGAGCAGGGGTGGAGCATCGTGCCCCTCGCGGGCGGCGACTTCGTCGTCTCGGGGGGGACGACCTCGTTCGGGGCGGGTATGGCGGACTATTGGGTGCTCCGGTTGGACGCCGACGGCATGCCGGTGTGGCAGCAGACCATCGGGGGGAGCGACGACGACTGCGGAGGCGGCGACTTCGAAGAGTATGTGTTGCGGGCCAACCGCCTCGCCTCCGGCACCATCGTCCTGACCTGTGACAGCGCCTCGTTCGGTGCGGGCGACACCGACGTGTGGGCGGTGGCCATCGACGGCGACGGCCAGGTGACGTGGCAGAACGCCTACGGCGGACCGTTCGCCGATTTCTCGTGGGATGCGGACGCCTCGCCGGACGGCACGTTGGTGCTCTCGGCGGTGACCGAGAGCTTCAGCCCGGACGACTCCGGGGACGCGTGGGTGCTGCGCATCGCCCCGGACGGCTCCGTCCTGTCCGAGAACCTCTTCGGCATCGCAGGCGTGTACGACGAAACGCTCACGGTGGCGGCCACGCCGGACGGCGGGTTCTTCCTCGGCAACGCGGCCTATCCCGACGGGGACTGGCGCTACCTGCTCCTGCGTGCGGATGCCGACGGCGGCGTGACGTGGTTTCGGGATCACGAGCAGGGGTGGAGCTGGCCCAACGCCCTGCTGCCCCTCGACGACGGCAGCCTCCTTGCGGCTGGGGTGTATTGGGGCGGCGATCCGTCGCCGGACGAGATGGACCTTTGGATGCTGCACGTGGATGCCGCAGGCGACCTTTCGTCGTGCGACCGCGTCTCCGACGTCCAGGGCGTCACGCAGGCGACGACCGCCACCGTGACGCCGACCAACGCCATGCCCATGCCCACCAGCGCGACCCCCGAGGCCTATCCCGTGACGGTGACCGAGACCGACGCCCCCGCGGCGGCGGCGTGCGGCCCGTAGATGGCCCCGGGCGGCGCCGCCGTACGGTAGGCGACGGGCGAGGGCGTCATCCCGGCGGGAGGCAGGCGTCGATGTCCACGGTGTCCGTGTTGTTCGTCTCGATGCACTCCACGGTCGCCTTGCCCCCCATGCCGTCGTCGTTGACGACCATGGTGATCGTCCCCTGCACCGTGTTCGGGATCTCGCAGGAGACCTCGAGACAGTCGCCCACGGGCACCGGCGCCGGGGTGTAGGCGGTGCACAGATTCATCCCGATCATCGGATCGCCCAGGTAGAACGTCGCCGGCAGGGCGGCGCCCACGGCCTTGTTGCCGCGGTTGCACACCGTACCCACCAGCGTCACCTTGCCGTCCTCGAGGTTGCATGCCGTCTCCTCGAGCTTGCCGGTGATGTCCGGCATGTCCTCGGCGGTGGCCGCCCCCTGTTCGTTGCGCCGATAGTTGTTGAGGGCCGGGTCGGCGAAGTTCTGCTGCCAGGCGCTCGTCTTCGGGATCGAAAGGTCGTCCTCGACGTTGGTGATCGAGTAGGCGTGCTGGTTCCACAAGGGACGCGACGACGCCCATCGGTCGAGGGCGTCCCGCAGGACCCGGATCCCGGTCAGGGCGATCCCCGGCGGGTGGGTGGCGCGGCAGGTGTTGCCCGCCCCCGGCGTGCCGGCCGGTGGGGCCGTGCAGGTGTGGCCGGGGGAACACTCGGGATCGCCGGTGCAGCGGCAGAATCCGGCATCGCACACCCCCGAGGCACAATCCGTGCCGTCCTCGCAACGTTCGCCGCGGTGGATCGGATCCACCGCCGGACAGGTCACGCTGCAGTTGGGGTTCGAACCCACCAGGATCTCGGTGTTCTCGTCCTTGTCCGGGTCGGCGACGACGGGGTTTTCGTACCAGGTGCACGAGGTGCGTGCCGCCGAGTAGAGGACCTCGCCGGTCGCCCCCTCGTAGACCCGCAGGAAGCACTCGTCGCCGTAGACGGCCTCGTCCTGCCCGTCGCCCTCGAAGTCGAAGATCGAAGAACCCGTCGTGCGCGAGGAAAGGTCCTGGGAAGCCTGGGCCCATCGTACGAAGTTGCCGGCACATCCGGCCGGGGCGCCCGCACAGTCGAGATCGAACACACGATAGAAGTTCCCCCCGGCCGAGGCGAACTCCGGGCGACCGTCGGCGTCGAAGTCGCCGATGGTGGGTGGTCCCCCGCCCATGATGCCGGTCGTCACGGCGAGGAGCTCTTGGCCTTCGAGGGTGTGCAGGTACACGGCATCGTTGGCCACCGTGACGATCTCGGCCCGCCCGTCGAAGGTGGTAGGATCGAAGTCGTTGGGCGTGGCCCCCGGCGTGCCGAAGTCCGCGAAGCCGTAGTGCCGACCACCGGGGCCGCCCGGGTAGGCGAATTCCCACTGGTTCGTCCCCACGTTCCAGCGATAGACGTCGGTGGCCACGAGTTCCACGGCGCCGTCCTGATCGAGGTCGCCGAGGACGGCGATGGTGCCCGCACCGGCCCCCGGGAGCACCTGCCCCGGATTGAGCCGCGTGCCCGTCAGGCCGTCGTAGACCTCCGAGGCGCTGATCACCTCGGCGACCCCGTCGTCGTCGAGATCGTGCAGGGCCGGTCCGTCCCAGCGACCGGCACCGGAGATGTCCGAACCGGTCGATGCCCAGAAGGTCGCGTAGGTCTGCATGACCGGATTCCAGCGGTACGCTACGAGGCCGGTGACGGCCCGTTGGGTGACGATCTCGGCCGCACCGTCGCCGTCGATGTCTCCGATGGCGGGCGGCGAGGACGCAATGGCCCGGTTGAGCGGATCGTCGAGCACGGCGTGTTGCTCGCAGGTCTGCCCGTTGAGGATCCGCACCACGCCGAAGTAGTTGGGATCGATCCCGGCGGCCGCCTCGGCGCCTCCGTCGGTCCAGTTGTAGGTGACGATGACGATCTCTCCCGCGGCACCCGAGTCGTAGGGCAGGTCGGCGACCAAGGGGGTCGTCAGCACGTTTTTGTGGTTCGGGAAGGGGTCGCCCGCGTCCGGCTCCGTCCACTCGCACTGCACGCTGGGCTCGAAGAGGCCGATGTCCACGTCGCCCACGCAGGCGTCGTTCGTCTGGCCCGGCTCGTAGGGCACGCACACGCCGCCCATCTCGCCGTCGGGCAGACAGCCGGCCGCGCAGCAGTAGGTGTCGCCCGTGCAATCGGCGTCCGTATCGCACGGGCCGTCGGTGGGGACGCACGTCATGTCCACACAGGCCTCGTCGGGTCCACAGTCCGTGGACGCCGAGCAGGGACCGCCACCCGGGCCGGTCGAGCCGGTGCTGGAGCTGGAGGTGCCGCCGTCGGTCGCCGAGCCCATGGTGGTCGCGGCGGTGGAAGCATCCGACGTGCCCGTGGTGTCGCCACCGCTCAGGCTCGTGCCCCCGGCCCCGCCGCCACGGCTGTCCCCATCGCCGCCTCCGCAGGCGACGGACAGGAAGGTGGTGGAGACGAGCGCGCGATAAAGCAGGGGGCGGGGGAGGATCGGTTTCACCGCGCCTTGGACCCTGGAAACGTCGTTCTTTTCCGGGGGCGCCGCCGTGGGGGGGCGCATGACCGATTCGGGACGCACCTGCGGTGGTAGGCTTGGCTGCGGTGCCCGGACCTGCGCCCCAACGGCCATCCGCCGCAGCCACGGACGAGGATGCGGCGTGGGGCGCGGTCGTCGCGGCGCTCTCGGGCGTCGGATCCGCGGCCGCGCTCCGGGGCGAGGGGGGACGGCGGGTCGTCGCAGCCATCGAAGACGCGTCGGAGGCCGCCCGGGCGCAGGTGGCCGACCTCCTCGCCGACGCGGTCCGAGGGACGGGGGCCATCGTCGCCATCGGTGCCCTGGGCAGGGGCGAGCACGTCGGCGGTGCCGACCGTGATCTGGTGGCCGTGATGCGCTCGACCCACGCCGATGCGGGCGGGTTCGAGCAGGGGGTTCGAGACTTGTGGGACCGGGGGATGCGCGCCGACCTCGCCGTTCGAACCGTCGAGGAGTGGATCGACCTGGCCGCCGGAGACCTCACGGCTGCGACGGCGGCGTTCGATGCATCCTTCTGTGGGGGCGATCGCGAGCCCTTCGCGAAGTTGAGGCGTGCGGTGGAGGACGCCCCCTGGCGCCGGGACATTGGCGGCTTCCTGCGGCGCTTGCGTGACGAGGTCGAAGAACGCCACCGGCGCTACGGCAAGACGGTCTACCTGACCGAGCCCGATCTCAAACACGGGGCGGGGGGGTTGCGGGACCTGGCCGTCGTGCGGTGGGCCCTCGCGGCGGCCCATCCGCCGGGTCCCTCGGCGACGGTTGCGCCGAGCCTTTCGTCCCTTCTGGAGGCAGCCGGGATCGGAGAGGAGGCGGCGACCGCCCTCCTGGCGGCGCGGCGGGTCCTTCTGTCCTTGCGCGCCGGGCTCGCCGTGGCGACCGGTCGCGGGGGGACACGCCTTGCGGCGGACGTTCAGATGCGTCTGCCGGAGATCCTCGGGCTGGTGTCGGCCTCCGCGGACGACGAGGAGCGACGAAGGGCGGCGGAGGACGTCATGCAGGCGTATTTTCGGGCCGCGTCGGACGTGCTCCGCTATGGGCGCCGGGCCGTGGACGCGGTTCGGCCGAAGGGCCGCCGCGCAGACGTGCGGGAGGTGGCGCCGGGTTTTCGCGTAGCGGGAGGTCGGCTCGTCCCAACGCGGCCCGAGGACCTCCGGCACGATCCCGTCTTGGCCCTCGAAGGCCTGGCCATCGCCGTTCGGGAGGGGGTGCATCCCGCCGGGAGCATGCTCGACGCCCTCGCCGGTCTTGCGGCCGATGCACGCGTCGCCTTCGCCGGTGTGCCCGAGGTATCGCGTGCATTCTTCGACCTGCTCGCGACCGTGGGGGACGGTCGCGTCAGTGGTCTCGAGATCGCAAGCGATCTCGGCCTGCTCGACCGCATCGTCCCGGCCTGGGCGGGGATGCGGGGCAAACTGCAGCTCGAGGGATTGCATGCGTACACGGCGGACCGACACAGCATCCGGGCCGTCGAGTTCCTCCATGCCCTCGACCGCGGCGAGCACGACAAGTCCCTTCCCCTGGCCACCGCGCTCTGGCTTTCGGCCGGGCGCCGCCGGGAGATCCTGCTCGCGGCGCTGCTCCACGATCTCGGCAAGGCCATCGATCCCGCCCGACAGGCCGAATCCGGTGCGCCCGTGGCCGAACGGGCGGCACGTGACCTCGGGCTCGGCGAGGCGGCGGCCCGGCGGGTCGGATTCCTGGTGCGTCACCACGCGACGATGCCCAGCATGAGCCAGCGTCGCGATCTGACGGATCCTGCGGTCGTCGAGAGCCTTGCGGCGACCGTGGCCGATCCCGACGACCTCGCGTCCCTGTACCTCGTCTCCCTGGCGGACATGAGCCAGGTACGGCCGGGATACCTGACCGACTGGAAGCGCGTCCTGCTCGACGAACTCTACCTGCGGACCCTTCGGCAACTGGTGCGACGCGGCCGGGCCCCGACCGTCGCATCGGCGCAGGACGTGGCCGGGTTGCCGAGCCGCTACTACGACGCGTACGACCCGCAGATGCGCGTGCGCCATGCCGACGCGGTCGAAGCCATTCGTCGAGGCCGAGCCGAGGCCGTCGTGGAGGTCGAACCGGGCCCCGGGGCGTTTCGGATGCTCGTCGTCACCCGCGACGCGCCCGGGCTGCTCGCGCGGATCACCGAAGCCTTCGAGTGCTTCGGTGTGGAGGTGCTCGCCGCCGACGTCTTCGTCGTGCCCGGCGAACCCAAGGTGGCCCTCGACGTGTTCCGTGTGCGGCGTCGCGACGGAGACGGTGCGGGTTGGTCGCCGGAGGAGATCGATGGGCTCGCGCGGGCGATCGAGCGGACGGGGCGTCCTGCACCGCCGTCCCGGGGGCGTCCCGGGCGCACCGGACGGCCGCTGTCGACGGCCGGCGCCACGACGGAGCCGACCGTGCGGTTCGAAGACGCACCGGGGCACACCATCGTCGAGGTGCGGACTCCCGACGAACCCGGCGCCCTACGGCGCATCGCCTACGCCCTCTTCGAGCAGGGGATCTCGATCCACCTCGCTCGATGCAGCGAAGATGCGGGCATCGCCGACGACGTGTTCTACGTGGATCCCATCGGTCCCGACGAGCGTGACCACGTGGCGCGGGCGATCGTGTGGTGGCTCGGCGCGTAGGCGGTGCGTCGCCCGCGCGGGGCGGCGGGCCGTGCCCACCGGGGCATGCGGGTACGACGGCGAGGCGCCGCGGGACCGGCCGAGACCGCCGCCCGCATCGTGATGGGGTAGCGTTGCACCATGTCGCGTCCATCGGTCACGCTCGTTCTCCTGCTCGCCGCATCGGTCTTCGCGTGTCGGCCGACCGAGACGACCCCGCCCGGCGAAGGGGGCGATGCCGCGGGGCCGGCCGTGCGGGCCGACGATCCGGTGACCGAGATCCAACGCCTCGTGGAGCAGGGGCGCCTCGAGGAGGCGCAAGCGGCCGCCGAAGCTGCGGTGGCCGAGGCGCCCGAGGATCCTGAGCGTCACTTCGCGTTGGCGGTGGTGTTGCAGCGCCGCGGCCAGGCGGAGGCGAGCCGCGCGGCGTTCGAGCGCACCGTGGCGCTGGCGCCGGATCTGGCACCTGCCCAGGCGGGGCTCGGCGCCGTGGCCCTCGAACTCGGCGACCTCGATGCGGCCGAACAGGCGCTTTCGCGGGCCGTGGCGATCGACCCCGAGATGGTGGAGGCCCACTACAACCTCGGCCTCGTCCGGGCGGCCCGCGGCGATCTCGCCGGCGCGCGCAAGGCCCTCGAAGCGGCAGCCGACCTCGCGCCGGACGACGTGGACGTGCAGGCGGCCCTCGCCTCCGTCCTGGTGGACGCGGGCGATCTCGCCGGGGCCCGAAGGGCTGCGGCCCGCGCCCTGGCTGCGGCGCCCGACGACCCGTACGTCCTGCACGCGGCCGCGGAAGTGGACCTGGCGACGGGGCACGTCGACGCCGCCATCGCGAAGCTCGAGCGGGCGGCGGCGGCCGACGGGGCGACCGAAGTCCGGCTCGCCCTCGCCGCGGCCCTCGTTCGCCGGGGCAGGCGCGAGGATCTCGAACGGGCGATCTCGTTGCTCGAACCCCTCGCCGCCACCGAGGCACCCGACGTCCTGGTGACCCTCGGCTCGGCCCGGGCCAAGGCCGGCCGCCTCACCGAAGCCCTCGCCGCCTTCGACGCGGCCATCGAGGCGGCGCCCGAGGCCGTTGGGCCCCGTGTGCGCCGGGTGGGGGTGCTGGCGGATCTCGGGCGCTGCGCCGAGGCCCGGGCGGAGGCCCGTCGGATCTCGTCCCTGGCGCCCGGGTCGAAGGGCGCCGCCGTCGCCGACCGGGCCGCGCGAAAATGCCGCACGGGCCGCCGAAGGTGAGCGGCGGCGCCCGCCCGGTCCTCGGGCTCCCAACGGCTGCGGGCGCGGTGGGATTGCGGTAAAGCTTGCCCATGGCAGGCACCGATCCGCGCCCGATTCGCGACGCCCTGACCTTCGACGACGTGCTGCTCGAGCCCGGCTACAGCGAGGTGCTGCCCGCCAGCGTGGACGTCTCCGGTCGGCTGTCGCGCCAGATCGCGCTGCGGGTGCCGTTGGTCTCGGCCGCCATGGACACGGTGACCGAGTCGGACACGGCCATCACCATGGCCCGCTACGGCGGGATCGGGATCGTCCACAAGAACCTGCCGCCTGCGGCCCAGGCCCTCGAGGTGCGCAAGGTCAAGAAGGCGGAGAGCGGGATGGTGGTCGATCCCCTGACCGTGCGCCCCGACCAGTCTTTGCGCGAGGCCCTCGAGCTGATGCGGCAACACGGCTTCTCGGGCCTCCCCGTGGTGGACGGCCGCAAGCCGGTGGGTATCGTGACCAGTCGCGACGTGCGCTTCGAGACGAACCTCGACCAGACCGTGGGCGACGTCATGACCCGCGATCCGATCTGCGTGCCCGAGGGCACGAGCGTCGACGAAGCCAAACGCGTGCTGCACAAGCACCGCATCGAAAAGCTCCTCGTGGTGGGCAAGGACGGGGAGCTGCGCGGGCTCATCACCGTCAAGGACATCAACAAGGCCGAGTCCCACCCCGACGCCAACAAGGACCGGCTCGGACGCCTGCGGGTGGGCGCGGCGGTCGGCACCGGCCCCGACACCATGGAGCGCGTCGCCGCCCTCGTGGAGCAGGAGGTGGACGTGATCGTGGTGGACACGGCCCACGGCCACTCCAAGGGGGTGCTCGACACGGTGCGCCGGATCAAGGAC
This sequence comes from Deltaproteobacteria bacterium, assembly GCA_003696955.1. Lineage (GTDB taxonomy): Bacteria > Myxococcota_A > Polyangia > Nannocystales > Nannocystaceae > J032. Next base: position 47,101 of record RFGU01000118.1, read on the forward strand.
GCTTATCCGGATCTCTCGGTGGTCGGCGGCAACATCGCCACGCCCGAGGGCTACCGCGCCCTGGTCGAGGCCGGAGCCGACGGCGTCAAGCTGGGGATCGGTCCGGGGTCCATCTGCACGACGCGGATCGTCGCCGGCGTCGGCGTACCCCAGGTCAGTGCGATCCTCGAATGTGCGGCGGCGGCCGCCGAGTGCGACGTACCGATCATCGCCGACGGCGGCGTCAAGTACTCGGGCGACATCGTCAAGGCACTCGCCGCCGGTGCTTCGTGCGTCATGATCGGGAGCATGTTCGCCGGCACCGAGGAGGCACCCGGGGAACTCGTGCTCTACCAGGGGCGGCGCTTCAAGGTCTACCGCGGCATGGGTTCCATCGGGGCCATGCGGGCGGGCAGCAGCGATCGGTACTTCCAGGGCGACGTGCGCGAGGCCGAAAAACTCGTCCCCGAGGGGATCGAAGGGCGCGTGCCCTACCGGGGCCCCCTTGCGGACACGATCTATCAACTCGTGGGCGGCCTGCGGTCGGGGATGGGCTACGTGGGGGCGCGCAACCTCGCGGAGCTGCGCGAGAAGGCCCGGTTCCGGCGGGTGAGCCCCGCGGGCCTGCGGGAGAGCCACGTCCACGACGTCATCATCACGAAGGAAGCCCCCAACTACCGCATCGAGTAGCGGTGCGCTTCGACGAACCATGACGCAGGCACTCCATCGCCACGAGACCCTGTTGGTCCTCGACTTCGGATCCCAGGTCACACAGCTCATCGCCCGGCGCATCCGGGAACTCGGTGTCTACGCCCAGATCCTGCCGTGCACGGC
>RFGU01000119.1 GCA_003696955.1 Deltaproteobacteria bacterium
CTCCTCTTCACCATCGCGTTCGCCGGCGTGTTCATGGTGGTCAAGTACTTCGAGTACTCGGCCAAGTTCGAACACGGCATGCTACCGGGGAAGTTCTACCACGCGTGGGATCATGGCTACTACATCGAGGGCCTGCCCCACATCTTCTTCGGTCTCTACTTCTGCATGACGGGGCTCCACGGGATCCACGTGCTCGTCGGGATGGGCGTGCTGACGTGGATCCTGCTGCGTGCCAAGCGAGGTGAGTTCGGCCCCGACTATTACACACCGGTGGAGAACGTGGGCCTGTACTGGCACCTGGTCGACCTCGTGTGGATCTTCCTGTTCCCTCTGCTCTACCTCGTGCGCTAGGAGAAACGGTTCGATGAGCGCTGCATCCACTCCCAAGGTCTACATCGCCGGCAAGCCCGTCGAGGGCGTCCACGAGGTCCACGAGCACGTCTCTCCGGTCTCGACCTACGTCAAGGTATTCGTCGCACTGCTGGTGTTGACGGCCCTGACCTACGGTGTTTCCTACATGGACCTCGGGGCGGCGAGTCTGCCCGTGGCGATGCTCGTCGCGTTCGCGAAGGCTTCGCTGGTCTGCATGTTCTTCATGCACCTCAAGTACGACGACCGCTACAACGTCTTCGTGTTCATCTCGACACTCCTCTTCGTGGCGATCTTCTTCGCCTTCACGATCTTCGACCTTGTGCAGCGTGACGCCGTGAACCCGGAGCAGGACACCTTCTTTCGGATGTCGTTCGGCGAGAAGTTCGGCTTCGAACCCCCCGAGCCCCCCGAAGGAGAACACGCCCCGGCGCATCATTGACGCCCGTGGCGAGGGCCCGGAACGAAGGAGACGGCCGTTTCGCGCACCCAGGAGCGCGGGGCGGCCGTCTTACGCCGGCAAAGTGCGGCGTTGGCGCGAAACTCGCTAGGCCTTCCCCCGACGGCCGAATCGGAGCACTATCCTCGGCGTCGTGCAGATCGATCGCATTCTCGTTCCCGTCGACTTCTCCGAGATCTCCCTGTTCGCCATGCGGGAGGCCGATGCACTGGCGGTGCAGCTCGGCGCGCACCTCACCTTGGCCCACGTCCACCCGATCACGACGGTGACCGTGCTCGACTACACCTACGCCGAGCCGCCCGAAGTCGTGGCCGAAGTGTGCGCGACCATCGAGGACAAGCTGCGGACGCTCGCCGACACCTTGAAGACGCCGCCAGCGCGGCGGGCCGTCACGGTGCACACGGGGGATCCGGCGTTCGAGCTGGCCGAGATGAGCAAGGACTACGACCTCATCGTGATGTCCACCCATGGCCGCAGCGGCGTGCGGCGCTTTCTGCTCGGCTCGGTCGCCGAGCGCCTCGTGCGAGCGGCCGCGTGCTCGGTGATGGTGGTGCGCGAGAAGCAGCCCCGCGGCTGACGCCCACGCGAGTCGAGCGCGCGCCACCTACCGCCGATCGCGGTTCGCCGGGCGAGTCGGGGGCGCGCCCCCCCATCGTGGACGGATTTCCTTCGAACGCGGTGGCAGCGGATCGGGTCGTGGGGCACCATTGGGGCCGTGCCCCCTGGCGCCCCCATCGTTCCCGTGACCGCGCTGCGTGCGCGGGGGCGGCCCGCCGCGTCGCCGTCGAAGCTCGTCGACGCCGTCGGCCGGCGCGTCACCTACCTGCGCGTGTCCGTCACGGACCGCTGCAACCAGCGCTGTACGTACTGCATGCCGCCCGAGGGGATCGAACACGTCTCGCACGCCGAGATCCTCTCCTTCGAGGAGACCGAGGCCATCGTCCGCGAGTTCGCGGCCCTCGGGGTCGACACCGTTCGGGTGACGGGCGGCGAGCCACTCGTGCGCAAGGACGTCGTGAGCCTGTTCGCTGGACTCGCAGCCGTCGAGACGGCCACGCGGGACCGACTGACCGTGGCCCTGTCGACCAACGCGGAGCGGCTGTCCGACCATGCGGACGCCCTCGTGCAGGCCGGGGTGCGGCGCTTCAACGTAAGCCTCGACAGCCTCGATCCGGCACGGTACCGGCGGGTGACCCGGCGCGGAGACCTCGATCGCGTGCGCGCCGGGATCGCCGCCGTCGCCGGGCGCACCGGGGTGGTGGTCAAGACGAACACGGTCGCCATCTCGGGGTTCAACGACGACGAGTTGCACCGTATCGCTCGATTCGCGTGGGGCCTCGGGGCGATTCCCCGATTCATCGAGACCATGCCCATGCACGCCGGGCGCCTGTTCGTACCCGGACGACTCATGGCCGCAGCCGAGATTCGCGAACGCATCGCAGCCGATCTGGGGGCACGCGTCGTGCCCACCGACGCCAAGGACGTACCCGGTAGCGGCCCGGCACGCTACTTCGACGTGGTCGGTGGGCGCGGGCGGGTACTCGGTCGCATCGGCATCATCTCGCCCATGACCGAGAACTTCTGCGCGGCCTGCAACCGTGTGCGGCTCGACAGCCGCGGTCGTCTGCATGGGTGTCTGGCCGCCGATCGTACGGTGGATCTGCGTACGGCCCTGCGCCGGGGCGGATCCGCGGGGCTGCGTGCGGCCATCGCCGAG
>RFGU01000120.1 GCA_003696955.1 Deltaproteobacteria bacterium
ATCAAGCTGATCTGGGACGTCGAGGGTTCCCAGGTGTTCGATTTCCGCGAGAACCCACCGGCTTACCGGCCCACGAAGATCTGGGACCCTTGGATTTGGAAGTTGCAGCACTACCTGCCGCGTTACTGCGCGCAGTCGGTCTATCGCGTGAAGGTGGACTCTGACGGCGCCGTCTATCCGTGCTGCGTCGGGGACCAGGGGGTCCTGGCGCTGGGCAACCTCTTCGACGCGGACTTCGACGAGATCTGGAACGGGATCAACTCTCAGGATCTTCGACGAGGGATGATGACCTGGGACGTTCCCAAGTTGTGCCGGACCTGCACGTTCTATTCCGAACCCATCGGTCCGGAGAGCTACCTGCCGTTCCTGGACGACGTTCAGGAAGATCTCGGAGGGACGTTCGCTGATGCCGACATGGAGCTCGTCGGACCGGCGCATCTCTACCGTGCTCCGGAGCCACCCGTTTTGGAATGGACCCGGCCGCACGGTGAGTTCACGAAGCAGTACGTCGTCATGGGTCTCGGCGGAGAATCGCTCGACCGGCGGCGAATCGAAGTGCCCCCGCACGAGTCGAGCATCGGAATTCCAGAGTCGGTTTGGAACGACATGCGGGCCAACTTCGGATACTGGTGGACGGTGGTCGGCGTGGATTCCGCGGGGAGACTCCACCGCGCGTCTTCGGTCCGCTGTGTGATCCGACACCGGCCGATGCCGCGGATCGAGGGCAGCACGCTGGACTACGGGGACTGAGAGCCGAGAGGCTCAGATGGGATCGCCCGGTGCCGATTGGGCTGCGGACCTGGGCTCGGTGGAGCAGGTCTGGCGGCGGAAACCGATCCTCGTCGGGCCGCCCGGAGACGCGCTGGCCGCCGCGGCCATGCAGGGCGCCGCCTGGACCGAATGGCGGATTCCGGCTTCGAGGTTTCGAGTCCCGGTGCTCTCCGAGGGGCGCCCGACTCCGCGGGTGGTTCGCGTGCGGCTCTCGAGTCACTGGCCGAGCGTCAGGGCAAGCTTGGACGGGCCCGAAGAGCGTGACCTCGATCCCCATACCCTCGAGCGGGCCTTGGCCTTCTGCCGGGAACGGAACTGGGACGTGTGGTTCGAGGTGCCCCTGCGCGTCGAGAACGCGTTCTATCTGCCGGCCACCGCGGCTTGGATCGAGCGGCTCGGCGGAAGGAGGCTGCGCGTCGGCCTCCCGCCGATCGATGCCGGCAGCGCCTATTCCGATCCCGTCCGCCACTTCAAGGGCGCGTGGCTCGAAGAACTCGTACAGCGTACGCGGAAGGAGGCTCCGGGGCTCGCGGCGAGCTTCCCGTTCCACGCCGGCGGCGCGGAACAACCGGGCCGAGCGCCTTCGCCTCGGCGGTGGCCTGGGCCTGCGTCCAACGGCGGAGATCGCGGGTCGGCTGCGACTGTGGACGAGCGAGAACCCCCGGCGGCACTGGTCTTGGGCCATTGTCGCGTGGCCGGCGAGCTGCACCTCGGGGAGGATGGCGGGTTCTACCCTTGTGACCGACTCCGTGGGCCGGAGCATCGCGTCGGCCAGGCATCCGAGCAGGCGGTTCCCGATGTGTGGAACGGTGCCGCCCTCCGGGAACATCGGAGGCGCTTCTTGAGCGGCGACCCGCCGGCTGCTTGTCGTGCCTGCCCGTGCCGCACGCCGATGCCCCAGCCCGTGAAGCCCGTCGACGGGGACGAAGCCGGCGACCAGCCGCGAGTCGATCTCCTGGCCCCCTCTCACCTGGGATCGTTCGACGCGCCGCCGTCTTTCCGCTGGCGGTCCGACGGCCGCGAGAGAACTCAGCGCCTCATTCTCATGCCCCGGGGCGGCACCGGTCCGGTGCTCCGTTTCTCCATTCCGAGGCGTGCCAGGAGTTGGAGCCTGCCCGCGGAGGTCTGGGATTCTCTGGAGGCGGGCTTGCTCCACTGGTGGACCATCGAGCAGCGCTTCGGCTTGTTCCGGCGGGGAAGAGTGGCCATCGGAGAAGTGCGGGCCTTCCTCAAACGCCGAGAGGATTCGTGACGATCGGACGGGACTCAGCCCGGGCGGAAGTCGTTCCCGAGCATCAGCCGGGCCGGCGGGCTGAGTTCGACGGCGTCTTGCCGCCTCCGGATTTCGTCAGTATCGAGACTACGCGATACTGCAACCTGCGATGTCCCATGTGCCTGCAGTTCCAGGAAGGGACGACCGTGAGCGGGCCGCACATGGAGTGGTCACTCTTCGAGCGTGTGGCCCGTGAGCTGTTTCCCGTGGTGCGGCGGTTCCAGCCCAGTGTTTCGGGCGAACCGACGATGTCCCGCCGCTTCGCACGGATGTGCGCGTTGGCGGAGGCCCATGGGGTGAAACTCGACCTTTGTACCAACGCGACGCTCCTCGATGAACGCATGCGGCGTCTCCTGATCCCCTGTTGCGGGAGGGTGCTGTTTTCGTTCGATGGCGCCACGAAGGAGACTTTCGAACGCATCCGTGAAGGCGCCGACTTCGACTTGGTCTGCGAGCACATCCGATGCTTCTGTGCGGAGTCCAAGGATCGGATGGGCCGGAATCGGGCCATCACAGGTCTGGCTTGCGTGTTGATGAGAGAGAACATCGAAGAACTCCCGGCCCTCGTCCGCCTGGCGAAAGAGGACTTGGGAGTCGATTTCGTCGCGTGCGCCCATCTGCACCCCGTGACGGAAGAGATGAAGCTCCAGTCGCTCGTCCACGACCCGGAACTCGCGGTCGCGAGCATTCGAGAAGCCGTGAGCGTTGCCGAGGAGCTGCGTTTTCCGCTTTCCATTCAGCCCCTGGATCGCCTCATTGCAGCGACTGCGCGGAAGAAGCATTCGTGGCGCGAGTGCGCGGAGGCGGATGGCTACGTCCCCGGCTTGGGACCCGTCCAAGTCAACCAGGATTCGATTCCAGCCTGGCCCGGGATCGACCCATCGGATCCTTCGAGCCGCGACATCGTGGAACTCCGCCGCAAGGCCCTGGCCGCCTGGCGGGCTGCGGAGCTTCCAGGGGCCCCGGCGCGCGATCCGTCGCTGATCGCGCGGTCGGACGACGACGAGCTACCGGCCTCCGTCTGGTTCTGTGATTACTTGTGGAACAAGTCCTATGTCGC
>RFGU01000121.1 GCA_003696955.1 Deltaproteobacteria bacterium
GCCATCTGCTCCGGCCAGGAGTACACCATCGTCTTCAACGACAAGAACGACACCAAGATGGGGCTCGACGAGAACGGCAACCCCGTCGAGGTGGACGCCGAGAACGTCGAGGACAAGGTGGGCAACGACCTGTCCGGTAAGAAGCGCTACCACATCCGTACGTCCCAATTCCACATCGTTCCGGGTTCCGGTTTCCCGTTCACGAGCCTGCGCATCGGGGCCTGCGATTCGTTCTCGATCAATTTCTCCAACAAGTACGACATGTCGCCGGAGAACCTGGCGAAGATCCGGTTGGTGGAGCTGCCCCTCGACGAGAACGGCGACCCGATCACCGACGTGGACCCCTCGACGCTTCCGGTCGTGGCCGGTGGCCCGAACTGCGCCAAGGACCAGGCCGAGAAGGAGGCCGATCCGAGCAAGCCGCCGTGCCTCACCGTGGACGTCGGGGATCAGTGGCTCGGTCGCGTGCGGGTGCTGGTGGACACCGCCAAGTTCACCGAGCCCGCCCTCGAGACGGGCAAGTGGTACCGCATGTGGATCCCCTACCTCGAGTCCATCGACGAGATGAACGACCCGGCCAAGTACCGCGAGGCGTTCTGGGACGTGTGCGGCATGCCGCTCGTCGCGGGCCCCGTGGGGAGCCCGCAGTTCGAGGAGTCCCTCTACGACTTCCTCATCGACCCGCCCAAGTGCGAGGAGGACAAGGACTTCGACGGCATTCCCTTCTCCTGCGACAACGCGGACGACTTCTACAACCCCGGCCAGGAGAACGCGGACGGCGACGCCTTCGGCGACGTCGAGGATCTGTGCCCGCTCGTGCCGAACACGAACAACATGGGCGATTCGGACCGTGACGGAGTGGGCAACGACTGCGACAACTGCCGCAAGACGACGACCCAGTACAACACCGATGCCGCCAACGCGATCAAGCCGTACCTGTGGGTACGCAACGTACCGTTCCAGCACGACACCGATCGGGACGGCATCGGGGACGTCTGCGACAACTGCGTCACGGTGGCCAACTGCGAGGACTACGGACCGAGCAACCCCTACGGGGTGGGCGATCCCATCGACGTCGACAACGAGAACCTGTGCCAGCGGGACGACGACGAGAACATGATCGGCAACGACTGCGAGGGGCTGCAAGAACCTGGCGCAGCAGGCCCGGTGGGCTTCGGCGACGACGACGACTTCGACCAGGACGGCATCCGTAACATCGAGGACGCCTGTCCGCGGCAACCGGTCACCACCGAGGGGCCGGTCATCAACTGCACGAACGACGACGACTGCCCGGGTAGCCGGCCGTGCACCTCGGGTGGCATCTGCGGCCACGCCGACGAGGATGGCGACCAGGTGGGCGACATGTGCGACACCTGCCCGTACAACGTCAATCCGCTGCAGGTCATGGATGGCGGCGCCCAGGAGGACGACGAGGACGGCGACTTCGTGGGCGAGCCCTGCGAGGCGGGCGGTTGCCCGAAGAACCCGCGCCCCTTCAGCTTCCATCAGGTGTCCGTCAGCGGCTTCTGCTGTGTGACGACGTATCCGGCTGGAGGCCCGTGCACGACGGACGAGGAGTGCGGCTTCGGGCAGATCTGCGACCTCGGCGTCAACGGTGGGACCTGCGCCCTCAAGGACCCGAACGGCGTCCCGGTCCGCACGGACCCGGCGACCTGTAGCGAGGCGCAGGAGGAGGCGGGCGAGTGCCGTCTGCTTCCGGCCGCGGTGCGCGATGCGCCGGGGGTCCTGCAGCTGCCGCCCGGCTGCGAAGAGGCCCTCATGGATGCGGGCATCACGGAGGAGGAGAACAGCCGCGTTCTGACGGAGGACGATTTCGGGGGCGACCTCGACGCCCTGTGGGCCACGCAGTGCTTCCTGCCGCAGTGGGATCAGGACTTCGACGGCATCGGCGACATCTGCGACCTGTGTCCCTTCGCCTACGATCCCACGAACGCGGTGTTCGTGGACGAGAACGGCAAGGTCTGGACGAACCGCGGGAAGTTCTGCTGGGGCGACTACGACATCAACAAGGTCTGCGAGCAGGACATGGGCGAGACGGGCACCGGAACCGGGGGCACCGGGGGTACCGGCGGTACCACCGGGGGCACCACCGGCGGCTAGCCCCGCACGGGGATCCCATGGAGCAAGGGGGGCGGCACCCATGGGGTGGCCGCCCCCTTTCCATTGGCCCCGACGGGGGTCGCGCGCCGGCCCTCGTATTCGGGCGACGTAGGCATCGGCGCGCGTGGCATCTGTCGTCGTGTCCGTCGGGCGTGTCGGGGGCTCGGGGCGGCGCCGGCCGCCGGCTCTGGTACCCTCGAAGCATGCTTGGCTTCCGCACGACGTACGACTCCCATCGTTCCGTGATCTCGCCCTTCGGGCTCCTCGCGGCCATCGCTGCTCTGACCTTGGCGTGCGGCGACGACGGGGGAACGGGAAGCTCGAGCACGTCCGAGGGCACGGAGAGCGGCCCGGCGTCGACGGGCGCGAGTGCCACCGAATCGACCTCCGTCGGGACGGCCACGGCAGGTTCGGGGCCGGCGACGGCCACGGCCGGTGGAAGCGAGGGCTCGACCGCTGGGTCGGGGACCGCAAGCACCGCGGGATCGACGGGGGCCGGATCGGCGACGGCGTCCACCGGGGCGAGTTCGACCTCCGGGGGTAGCGGATCCTGCGGCGGCTCGTCGTGCGGCGCGGACGAGTGGTGTGACGACCCGGTCAACATGTGCGGCGCCGGGCAGGGGCAGCCGCCTTCGTGCGAGCCGAGGCCGGCCGGATGCCCGGACATCTTCATGCCGGTCTGCGGCTGCGACGGTATGGTCTACACGAACGAATGCGAGGCCCAGAGCGCGGGCGTGGACGTGGACGCCGATGGTCAGTGTGAGCCACCGCCGGGCGGGTTCCCGTGCGGTCCGAATTTCTGCCAGACGGCAGCGCAATATTGCCTTCACCAGATCTCCGACGTGGCGGGCGAGCCGGACTTCTACGCGTGCGTGGATCTGCCCGCCGCATGCCAGCAGATGGCCGTCCCGACGTGCGACTGCCTTGCGATGGAGGCGTGCGGTGACATGTGTTCGCAGTCGGGGGACGGGCTCATGCTGACCTGTCCGGGCGGATGACCGTGGCAGCCCCGGCCGGGGCGTCCGAGCCGGAACCTGCGCGCACGGTGCCCGGGGCGGGAGTCGAACCCGCACCCCGAAGGAGGGGATTTTAAGTCCCCCGCGTCTACCGATTTCGCCACCCGGGCCGTACGGGCGATGATGCCCGAGGCAGGCGTGGAGGTGCCAGTGAACTGCACGCCGAGCCGGCTGCCGGGTGTCGTGTCAGTCGCACCAGTGCAGGATCGCCACGTCGATGCCGCCCGCGTTCGCGGCACCGAGGGTGCCGTCCGTGTTGGCCGAGACGAAGATGCCGTCGAAGGGGTCGTAGGCGACGCCCGTGGCGCGGTCTTCGCCCGCGGTGCCCGCCTGGCGGGTCCACAGCTTGGTGCCGTCGGCGTCGAAGCGGGCCGCGAACACGTCCCAGCCGCCGAAGGCGGGCTCGCCGTCGAGGGACTTGATGACGTGCCCGGCGACGAGCACGCCGCCGTCGGGATGCAGCGCGAGCGCCACGCCGTAGTCGTTGCTCGACGTGCCGAGGCCCTCGATCCACAGGGGATCGCCGAAGGCGTCGAGCTTGAGGACGTAGACGTCACGTCCACCCGCGTTGGGCGCGCCGAGGGGCGTGCCCGAACTCTGGGCCAGCACGTAGATGTCGCCGACGGTGTCCACGACCACGTCCGTTGCGGCGTCCCAGAAGGCCGTACCGAACTGGCGCGTCCACAGGGCCGGGCCGTTCGGCGGAAAGCGCGCCACGAAGAAGTCCTGGTTGCCCGCCGGGGGATCGTTCGCGACGGCGCCGAGGGTGTCGCCGACGACCACGATGTCCCCGTTGGGGGCGAGCGCGACCGCACGCCCGAAGTCGGGCTCGGGCGAGTTTACGAGGCGATTCCATTGCAGGTCGCCTTGTACGTCGAAGACGGCGACGAATGCGGCGCTTCGCGTGGCGTCCTGGGCGTCGCCCACGTCGTCGTGCAGGTCGCCGGTGACGACGAGCACGCCCGGTCGCGAGACGATGTCCACGGCCCGTTCCCCCAAGGCCGTGCCGAACTGGTGGACCCACGGGAAGGTGCCCGTCCCGGCGTCGAACGCGAGAACGACGGCGTCGCTGGCTCCGGCGTGGGGCTGTCCCGCGAAGGAGGTGTCGGTCTTGCCGGCAACGAACACCGGAGAGGTCTCGTCACCGACGATCGTGGCGGCGTAGGCGACGTCGATCCCCGTCGTTCCCATCTGGACGACGTTGACGGGCATGTAGACGCGGTGGGCGGCAAGGAACATATCGGTGGCACCGCGCGACGCGAAGTTCGGGAACGAGCCCTCGGTCCTACCGGCGACGAGGATGCTCCCCGCTCCGAGCGGGCTCAGGCGGAAGGCCAGATCGTCGTTCGTCGTACCGAACTGCTCGATGCCATCGACGCAGGCGCACAGGCCGCCCTCGCACTGACCACTGGCGCAGTCGCCGTCACCGTTGCAGGTTCCTCCGGTCCCGCATGGCGGGCAGAAGGTGCCCCCGCAGTCCACGTCGGTCTCGTCGCCGTTCTGCACGCCGTCGCCGCAGCTGACCCCCGGGAGATCGAAGTCGCCCACGGTGGTCGTGGAGGTGCTCGTGGTCGTGGTGGGGCCGGTGGTCGTGGTGGGGCCGGTGGTCGTGGTCGGCCCCGTGGTCGTGGTCGTGGTCGGCCCGGTGGTCGGTTCCCAGCCCGTATCCGTCACGGTGGTGGATGGCCCGCTCGTGGGGCCGCTTCCCGAATCGTCCGTCGCCTGGCCCACGGCCCCGCGGCCGCACGCGGCCATGGCGCCGACGGCGACGAGCGTGTACGTGTACGGTCCGATGCCCCTCACGTCGCGGTTCTACCACGGGGGCGGTCGCCGCGGGGGCCCTGGGGCAATTCCCGGGATCCGATCCGGTCGCTTCGAGGGCCGACCATGGGCGCCGGGCGCGGGCCATGGTGCGCTGCCCCCGGAGCCGTCGCGTCGCACGCGCCGAGGCCCGCCTTCGCAAGCTTCGAACGGCCGTGCTACGACGGTGCGCCGCGATGCACCGCGAAGAGGCCCCCGACCCGCCGCCATCCCGAGACGGCGCAGACCGAAGCCCGGTCTCCCGGCGTAGGACGTCCCGCCGCTCCCGTCGCCGGGGGGCCCGCGAGCCCGACGCCATCGTCGTGGTCGGGGCCCGCGAGCACAACCTCGACGTGCCGTACCTCGAGATCCCCAAGCGCCAGTTCGTCGTGATGACGGGCGTGAGCGGCTCGGGCAAGTCCTCCCTGGCCTTCGACACCCTGTTCGCGGAAGGTCAACGCCGATACATCGAGTCGCTGTCGGCCTATGCGCGACAGTTCCTCGGGCAGATGGAGCGGCCGGCCGTCGAGCACATCCACGGCCTCTCCCCGACCATTGCCATCGAGCAGAAGACCGCGTCGAACAACCCACGGTCCACGGTCGGCACGATCACCGAGATCTACGACTACCTGCGCGTCCTCTACGCCCGCGTGGGCGTGCAGCATTGCCCCGAGTGCGGCAAGCCCGTCGAGGGCGCCAGCCTCGACGAGATCGTGGCGCGGATTCTCGATCGCTTCGCCCGCCGCCGGGTGACGATCCTCGCGCCGCTCGTCGAGCACCGCAAGGGGGAGTTTCGCAGCCTCTTCGAGGACCTGGCCCAACGCGGCTTTCGGCGCGTGCGCGTCGACGGCGAGGTCCACCGCACCGACGAAGTGCCGAGCCTCGACAAGCGCTACAAGCACACCGTCGAACTCGTGGTGGATCGCATCGAGGTCGATGCCGGGCGCAGGCCGCGGATCGCCGAGGCCGTGGAAACGGCCCTGCGCGAAGGCCTGGCCCGGGTTCGGGTCGAGGACGCCGACGGCGGGAGCCTCGACCTTTCCTCACAACGCTCGTGTTGTGGGCGTTCCTTTCCCGAACCGTCGCCCCAACGCTTCTCGTTCAACTCGCCCCTCGGGATGTGCGAGGCATGCAACGGCCTCGGCACGCGCATGGAGGTGGACCCCGAACGCATCGTGCCCGACCCCGATCTGTCCATTGCCGAGGGCGCCATCGCACCGTGGCGCAGCGCCATGGCGCGGGGGGAAGGGTGGACCTATCGCATCGCCGAGGCCGTGGCGGAGGCCTGCAAGGTCGATCTCGATCGCCCGTGGCGACGGCTCGGCAAGCGCAAGCAGCAGGCGGTGCTCTACGGCACGGGCAAACGGGTGCGCGTGACCTGGGGCGATGGCGGCGAGGCGTCCGGGGGCACCTGGAACATGCAGTGGGAGGGCGTCATTCCGGGGCTGCGTCGGCGCTACGAACAGACGTCGTCGGAGCGGGCCCGCGAACACTACGCGCGTTACTTCGCCGAGCGGACCTGCGAGGCCTGCGGCGGGCGCCGGCTCCGACCGGAATCGTTGTGCGTCAAGGTGGCCGACAAGACCATCGCCGAGTTCACCGCGATGAACGTGGCCGATGCCCACGCGTGGATCGAGGCCCTCGACCTTCCCGGAAACGCCAAGGTCATCGCCGAGGGCGTGTTGCGCGAGATCCGTTCGCGGCTGTCCTTCCTCTTGGACGTAGGACTCGGCTACCTCACCCTCGACCGGGCGGGGCCGTCGCTCTCCGGCGGGGAGGCCCAGCGCATTCGCCTGGCGAGCCAGCTCGGTAGCGAGCTTTCCGGCGTGATGTACGTGCTCGACGAACCCAGCATCGGTCTGCATGCGCGTGACAACGCGCGGCTCATCGCCACGCTCGAGCGCCTGCGGGACCTGGGAAACTCGGTGCTGGTCGTCGAGCACGACGAGGAGACCATCCGCGCCGCCGATCACGTCGTGGACTTCGGTCCCGGGGCGGGGCGGGACGGCGGCCGCGTGGTGGCCCAAGGGTCGCCCGCCCGGATCGCGAGATCGAAGCAGAGCCTGACCGGCGCCTACCTGTCGGGGCGCCGTCGCATCGAGGTGCCGTCGACGCGGCGCCGGCCGGCCGGGTGGGTCGAGATCCGCGGGGCGAACGTCCACAACCTGGCCGACGTCGACGTGCGACTCCCGACCGGCGTCTTGGTGGCCGTCACCGGGGTGAGCGGAGCAGGCAAGTCCAGTTTGGTCCATGGCGTCCTCCTGCCCTCGGCGAAGGCGGCCGTGGAGGGGCGCAAGCACGTGGTCGGCTGTCGCGCGATCGCGGGCCTCGACGCCTTCGACAAGGTGATCCCCATCGACCAAAAGCCCATCGGCCGTACGCCGCGCTCGAACCCGGGGACGTACACCAAGGCCCTCGACGGGATCCGTGCCGTGTTCGCCGAGACGCCGCTCGCCCGTGCGCGGGGCTACAAGCCCGGCCGGTTCTCGTTCAACGTGCCCGGCGGACGGTGTGAGGCATGCGAAGGGGACGGTGTCGTCCGGGTGGAGATGCACTTCCTGGCCGACGTGTACGTCAAGTGCGAAGTCTGCGAAGGCAGGCGATTCAACGCCCAGACCCTCGAGGTTCGCTACAAGGGGCGCTCCATCGCCGACGTGCTCGCCACGCCCGTCACCGAGTGTCGCGAACTCTTCGCGAACCATCGCAAGATCGCACGGATCCTCGACACCCTCATCGACGTCGGGCTCGGCTACGTCGAACTCGGCCAACCCGCCCCGACGCTCAGCGGCGGAGAGGCCCAGCGGATCAAGCTGTCGCGGGAGCTGGCGCGGCGCGCTTCGGGGCGCACGCTCTACGTGCTCGACGAGCCCACCACGGGGCTTCACTTCGAGGACGTAAGGCGCCTGCTCGCGATCCTCCACCGGCTCGTCGACGACGGGAACACGGTGATCGTCATCGAGCACAACCTCGACGTGGTCAAGTGCTGCGACTGGATCGTCGATCTCGGCCCGGAGGGTGGCGACGCCGGCGGGCGCATCGTCGCCACGGGCACGCCCGAGGACGTCGCAGCCTGCGCGGGCAGTCACACGGGGCAGCATCTTCGCCCCGTGCTCGAGCGCGCGCGGACGCGGAGCCGGAGGGCGCGTCGAACCTGATCGGGCGCCACCGTGGCAGGCGACGGCGGCTTCGTGCTACTACCGTCCGGCGTGTCCGCCACGGTCCTCGACACCGCAGAACTCTCGCCCCGCGAAGCCTACGGGGTGCTCACCTCCCTGGTGGTGCCGCGACCCATCGCGTGGGTCTCTACCGTCGGACGAGACGGGCGCGGGAACCTCGCTCCCTTCAGCTACTTCCAGGCCGTCTGCTCTCGCCCGCCGACCGTGATGCTGAGCATCGCCTGGCGGCCCGACGGCACGCCGAAGGACACCCTGCGCAACATCCTCGATACCGAGGCGTTCTCGATCTCGGTGGTCGATGCACCCTTGGCCGAGTCCATGAATCGGACGTCGGCGGAGTTCCCCCCGGGGACGTCCGAGTGGGAGGCGGTGGGGATCGCCTCGGCGCCCGGCTCCCGGATCCCCGTACCCCGGGTGGCCGAGGCCGGTGCGGCCCTCGAGTGCAGGCTCGTCCACGCCGTGCCCATGGGGACGGGGCGCAGCGGGGCGCCGTCGGTGACGGTGGTCTTCGGTCGGGTGGTCGCGGTGGTGGTGCGCGACGACCTCGTCGTGCGGGACACGAGCGGTCGCCCCTGCGGCGTCGATGGGAAGCGGATCGCGCCGGTGGGGCGGCTCGGTGGCACGGCCTACGTCACGACCGATCACCGCTTCGATCTGTCGCGGCCGAAGGTCCCGGAGGAGGAGCCGGCGTGACCGAAGCCCCATCCGGCGTCCCCGAATCGGCGCGGCACCTGTTCGACGCCCTGCCCGAGCGTGTCTCCTTGTACGAGGTGGGGCCGCGGGACGGTCTACAGAACGAAGCCGTCGTCCTTCCCACGGACAAGAAGGTCGAGCTCATCGAAGGCCTGGCCGACGCGGGGCTCCGGCGCATCGAGATCACGAGCTTCGTCAATCCTCGCTGGATTCCGGCCCTGGCCGATCACATGGAGGTCGCCACCAGCGTCCGCCGTCGTCCCGACGTCCGCTACAGCGCCCTCGTCCCCAACATGCGCGGCCTCGACGGCGCCAGCCGTGCCGGGATGGAGGAGATCGCGGTCTTCCTCGCGGCCAGCGAGACCCACAATCGCAAGAACATCAACAAGTCGACGGACGAGGCGCTTGCCACCTATCGCACCGTGGTGGCGGAGGCCCTGCGCCGGGGCATGCGCGTACGCGGGTACGTCAGTTGTGTCTACGGTTGTCCGTACGAAGGGCCCGTTGCCGTCGAGGCCGTCCTTCGGGTCACGCGGGAGCTCGTCGACATGGGCGTCTACGAGGTAAGCCTCGGCGATACCATCGGTGTGGGCACCCCGCGCCAGGTCCAGTTCGTACTCGAGCGGCTGCTCGACGCAGGGGTGGCGCGCGAGCAACTCGCGGTGCACTTCCACGACACCCGGGGTACCGCCTTGGCCAACATCGTCGTCGCCCTCGAGTTCGGGATCTCCACCATCGACAGCGCCATCGGCGGCCTCGGGGGGTGTCCCTACGCGCCCGGAGCGTCGGGCAACGTCGCGACCGAGGACGTGGTCTTCATGTTGCAGGGCATGGGGGTCGAGACGGGGGTCGATCTCGACGCCCTGGCGACCCTTTCGGTGCGTCTTTCCGGGTACCTCGGCCGCGAGCTGCCGTCGAAGTATCTCAAGGCCCACGTGGGCCACTGTTCCCGGGTCGGTGTGCCGGTCTAGGGCTGGCCCGGCGCCCCGCGCGAGGGCGGCGATCTCAGCCCGCGGTCTTCTGCCGCAGGATGAGGCGCTCGAGGGCTCCGCTCACGCCGTCGGCGAGTTCCTGGATCGAGCGGGGATCGACGGGGTACGACGTGCCGGATGCGAAGATGAGGACCGGCACCTTGTCCCGCAGCAGGACCGGCAGGACGAGGATGTTGCCCGTAAGGCCCCCGAATGCCGCCGAGAAGGCCCGGTCGATGGCGGTCTCGGAGCGCAGGGGGCCGAAGTAGGGGCGCTTCGACGTGATCACCTTCGAGAACACGGACGGTTCCGAGGCGGGGATCCGCACCAGGCGCACCGCGTCGAGATCGAGGTCGTCACCCCGAGCCTCGCGACCGCGCAGCTCGCCGTGGGCGTGCACGAAGAGGATGACCCGCCGGAATCCGGCGCCGAGGAAGTCGAGGACCAGGCGAGTGATGTCCTCTCGCGTCTGGGCCGCGACGATCCGTGGAATCACCCGCCCGAAGGCTTCGGCCGACAGGGGCTCGGGCTCGTCGTCGGCGCTCGCCAAGGGGGGCTCCCATGCCGCCGTGGCGGACTGGGGCGCCGCGGAGGCCGCGCCCGGCGCCGACGCGTCGACCGTTGGCGGGGCCGCCGCGGGCTCGTCCGAGGCGGCCGGCGCGGCCGGGGCGACAACTCCCCCGGCGGGCGCCGAGGGCTCCGACGGCTGGGACGCGGGTGGCGAACCGTAACGGCGCGCGAGGGCCGACCGGAGCTCCGAGGCGGGCGCCACCGCGCGCACCACGTACTTGCCCGTGGCGGCGGCGATCTCGTCCACGACGGCGCCGTCCGTCGGGTCCACGAGGGCCACCGTGAGGTTGCCCTGGTCGTCGAGGGACACCGGAAAGGCGCCGAGGCGGTGGGCGAGGGCGGCATCGAGCAGGTCCGTCACCTCGGCGGGCACCTGGTCGAAGATCTGGGCGTCGACCGCCGGGATCAACAGGCGCGATTGGAGGAACGCGGCGAGTTCGCCTTCCTCGAGGGCGCCCGTGGCGGCAAGGGCCTCCACCACGGTCGTGCCGGTCCGTCGGGCGTGCTCGCGGGCGGCCTCGATGCGCTCCGTCGAGGAGAGCCCCGCGCGGACGAGCATGACACCGACTTGGCTGGCCACGTCGGCATGGTTGCCCGCAATCGCGGGGGCGTCAACAACGCCGGCCTGGGCGGGGGAACCGGTGGACGCAACGTGCTATGCACCCCTGCCGTGACCGCCACGTGCCACGATGCCGTGGACCCGTCGTCGAGGGTCTACCTCGATTGGAACGCCGGGGCCCCCCTGCGGCCCGAGGTCCGTGCCGCCCTGGTCGACCTCGTGCAGACCATGGGTCCGGGCAATCCCTCGTCGATCCACGGCGAAGGACGCGCCGCCCGCTCCCTCGTGGAGCGGGCGCGACGGCAGGTCGCCGAGGCCGTCGGGGCCTTCCCGCTCGACGTGGTGTGGACTTCCGGCGGGACCGAGGCCAACGCCCTTGCGATCCTCGGTACGCTCGGGGCCGCCTCCGGACCGGTGGACGTGGCGTTCGACCCCTTGGCGCATCCGTCGGTCCTCGAGACGCTCCGCGAAGCCGAGGCCCGTGGACGGGCGCGCCTCGTGCGACTTCCTTTGGCTTCGGACGGGCGCATCGATCTCGCCCAGGCCGAGGCCATGCTCGCGCGGGCCCGCCCCGCCTTCGTCACCGTCTCGCTCGCAAGTCACGAACTCGGGGTGGTGCAGGACACGGCCACGCTTTCGACCCTCGCGCGCGCGGCCGTCCCGGAGGCGGTCGTGCACGTGGACGCGGTGGCGGCCTTCGGCAAGGTGCCCGTGGACGTCGCCGGCACCGGGGCCGACCTCATGTCCCTTTCGTCCCACAAGATTGGAGGTCCACCCGGGGCGGGCGCCTTGGTCGTGCGGCGGGGGCTACGACTCGACCCGCCGATCCGAGGGGGTGGTCAGGAACGGGGGATCCGGCCCGGGACCGAGCCGGTGCTCGCCATCGCCGGTTTCGGCATTGCGGCCGAGCGTGGGGCCTGTGAGCTCGGTGAGACGGCCGAGCGCCTCGCACGCCTCCATGCCCATGCACGGGCGGAGCTGTCGTCCCTTGCGGGCGTGCGGATCCACGGGGCCCGGGAGGCTTCGACGCACGATACGCTACTCGTCGAGTGCGAAGGGGCGGAGGGGCAGCTCGTGGTCATGGCCCTCGACCTCGAGGGGTTCGCCGTGAGCAGGGGGGCCGCATGCTCCTCGGGGACCGCGACGGAAGTCGCCGCGCTCCTTGCCACGGGGCACGGCAAGGTCGCCGCACGGCAGGCGATTCGCGTGTCGTTCGGTCCCGATACGACGACCGCCGAACTCGACGCCTTCGCAAGGGCGCTCGAGCGCGTGCTCTCGCGGATCCGCGGCGCGCATGCCCGTTCCGAGGCCGCTCCAGCCAGGGAGGTGCGACCGTGAGGATCCTCTGCGCGATGTCCGGCGGCGTGGATTCGTCCGTCGCAGCGGCCCTTCTCGTCGAGGCGGGGCACGAGGTGATCGGCATGACCATGCGCCTCTACGATGCCTCCGACCATGGCGCGGCATCGGCCGGGGGGCGGTGCTGCTCGCCGTCCGAGATCTACATGGCGCGGGACGTCTGTGATCGGCTGGGGATCCCCCACTACGTGGTCGACGAATCGGAACGGTTCTGGGACGCGGTCGTCGTCCCCTTCGGCAAGGACTACGCCGAGGGGCGCACGCCGAATCCGTGTACGCGCTGCAACCAGCACGTCAAGTTCCCGCCCCTGCTCGAGCGCGCGGCGGCGCTGGGTGCCGAGCGGCTCGCCACGGGGCACTATGCGCGGATCGAGGGCGGGTCCCTGTTCCGGGGCGTCGACCCCACCAAGGACCAGAGCTACTTCCTGTTCTCCATGGGGCGGGAGAACCTCGACCGGGTGCTCTTTCCCCTCGGGGGCATGACCAAGGAGGACGTTCGCGCCAAGGCTCGGGCCCTCGGCCTGCCCAATGCCGACGCGCCGGACAGCCAGGAGCTCTGCTTCGTGCCCGCGGGCGACCACGCCGCCTTCATCGAACGAAGGGCCGAAGATCTCGGCGTCGATCCCGACCGGCTCGCATCGGGCCCCATCGTCGATGTCGCCGGACGGCGGGTCGGAACCCACCGGGGGATCCATCGCGTGACCGTGGGCCAACGCCGGGGGCTCGACGTGGCCGGCACCCGACGGCGGTACGTGCTGTCCGTCGTGCCGGACCAGCGGGCCGTCGTCGTGGGGGACGCCGAGGACCTCGCCGTCGTCGAGGTGGAGGTGGCCGAGCTGTGCGACCTCGGACTGCCGCCGAGCCCGTTTCGGGCCGACGTGCAGATCCGGCACCGCTCGAAGGCCGCCCCCGCCACGGTCCACCTCGCGGGGGAGCACGCGCGGGTCGTCTTCGACACGCCGGCGCAGGCAGTGGCCCCCGGTCAGGCGGCCGTGTTCTACGTCGGCGCGCGGGTCGTGGGCGGCGGGTGGATCGCCAGGGCGACCGGCCGCGTGTCCGCCACCGCGTGAGCTACGACTCGTCGAAGACGTCGAAGAAGTGCTCGAGGTCGTCGTCCTCGAGCAGCTCGATGGTCAGGTCGCCGTACTCGGACTCGTCCATGCCGAGACCCCGCGCGACGGCCACCAGGTAGTCGCTCTCGGCGAGGTCGAGTTCGCCGTCCGCGTCGCTGACGCTCGCCACCAACTCGAGCAGCTTGCGCTTGTCCTCGGCCTTGCGGTCGCGGTACGGGGCTGCCGCACTGCTCGGATCGAACTTGGCGGGGTTGAAGGATCGCAGCCGTTCCTCGAGCGCATCGGGCAAGCGGTCCTCGCCGAGCAGCTTGCAGAGGATGGCGCGGATGCGGTCGAGTTCGCTGCCTTCGATGCGCTTGTCCGCGTAGGCGGCGCCGAGCAGGAGATCGGTGAGCGGTTCGAGTTCGATGGGC
>RFGU01000122.1 GCA_003696955.1 Deltaproteobacteria bacterium
AAGACGACATGCACGTGATGGACGTGCGCTTCTTCCCCGACGGCAAGACCCTGCTCGTCCGCGCGGCCGAGCGCGCCACCATCGATCACGAGATGATGTACAGCGGCCTGTTCACCGTATCGGTCGACGGCGGCAGGCTCGCCCGGCTCGTCGAGACCGAAGGCAAGATCGGCGACATGGCCGTCTCGCCGGACGGCCGGTACGTGGCCTTCACGGGGGCCCACGACATCCACGACTCGACCAGCGGCATCGTCTACGTGGTGGGCGCCGACGGCCGCGGCAAACGGGCCCTGTCCGCCGATGCACCGCTGACGTTCACCCGCATCGCCTTTCGCGACGCCCGGCGCCTGGTCGGGCTGGCCGTCGATTCGACCCGTACCCGCTTCTATGAGTTCGAGGTGAAGAAGGGCACCATGCGGGCGCTCTCCCTCGCCTCCCCGGTGTGCGGCGACTTCGATCTCGAGGCCCAGACGGTCGCATGCGCGGGAAGCACGCCCGAGCATCCGGCCGAGGTGTTCGCCGCCCGCCTCGGCGAGCGCGCCCTCCGGCGCCTGTCCGTCTCGAACGAACACCTGCTCGACAAGAAGCTCGGGGCACAGCAGGTGTTCCGATGGAAGGCCGCCGACGGCCTGGAACTCGAAGGCATCCTCATCCTGCCCGTCGGCTACGAGAAGGGCACGCGCTACCCCCTCGCGGTGCTTCCCCACGGGGGCCCCGAGGGCGTAAGCCTCGACGGCTGGCGCACCCGCGCCACCTATCCGGCCCAGATCCTTGCCACGGCGGGCTACGCGGTCTTCGAACCCAACTACCGCGGAAGCTCCGGGCGGGGCTGGAGGTTCGCCACCGCGGATCACTGGGATCTCGGCGGCAAGGAGTTCACCGACGTGCTCGACGGCATCGACGCCCTGGCGGCCGAGGGCATCGTGGATCCGGATCGCGTGGGCATGGCCGGCTGGAGCTACGGCGGCTACTTCTCGGCTCTGGCGGCCACCATGCACTCCGAACGCTTCAAGGCGGCCATGATCGGCGCGGCGGTCACGGACTGGGTGTCCTTCACCGGCACCACCGAGATCGAACACGAAAACTCCCTCGTCCACTGGAACCTGTGGCCGTGGGACGATCTCGACCTGGCGTGGAGCCGCTCGCCGATTCGCCACGTGGACAAGGCCAAGACGCCAGCCCTGGTCGTCCACGGTCTGGCCGACACCCGCGTGCCGCCGGGCCAGGGGCTCGAGATCTACCGGGCCCTGCGCCACAAGAAGGTGCCCACCCAGCTCGTCCTCTATCCGCGCGAGCCCCACGGCCTCGTGGAGAACGTCCACAGCCTCGACTTCATCGAGCGCCTCGTCGGCTGGTTCGACCGCTACGTCAAGGGCACCGCGGCCGCGGAATAGACCGGGATCACCGGCTCGCGCCGGGCGGGACGACGCCCTTCGGCCCGTCTTCGCGCACCCGATGGAGCACCGCCGGCGGGGCGATGCCGGCCTGTCGGAACGCCCGAAGCACCCGAAGGTGGACGTCGGTCTCGAAGGGCTTCTCGTAGCGGCAGTCGAACACGTACGGCCGCGCCTTGATGTGGACCGCAACGTAATTGTCCAAGATGACCTGCTTGATCAGGACGGGCACCGGCTGCTTGAGGAAGATGTACGGGCTCGTCAAGCACGCCTCGCGCACGATCTCCATCGCCCGCTCCACGTCCTGATCCACGCCGATGTAGAAGTCCATGGCCACCTGCATCTCGAGGGCGCCGTAGTTGCCGCTCGAAGTGACATCGGTGAGCACCTTGTTGTTCGGGATCGTCACGATGTTGTGGTCGAGCGTGTTCATCTGAACGCTGCGCAACCCGATCTTGATGATGTCGCCGTATTCCCCGGCATAGGCCACCCGGTCCCCAACCTGGAACGGACGGTCGAACATGATGGTCACGCCGGCGATGAAGGCGGCCACGAGGTCGCGCATGGCGAAGCCCACGGCGAAGGCCAGGGCGCCGCCGATGACCGCCACCGCCGTGTCGTCGAGCCGCACCGAAAGTCCCACGCAGATGGCCGCCGTGACCACGTAGACGACGAAGCGAACGATGGACTCGGCTTTCTGGATCGACGGCCGGCGGTTCGCGAACCGGGCGCCGAGTCGCTCCCCGAGGTTGTGGACGATGCGCAACACCACCGCCGCCCCCGCGATCACGAGCAACGAGAACGCGACCCCGGTCCACCGGATGAACTCCGCGATCTTCGTGACGTCGGCGGGCTCTTGCGCCCAGGTCGGCTGCGGCCACAGCCACGCGGCGATCAGGGCAGAGGCGGCGAGCCATCCGAACCGTCGGCCCACGGACTTCGCGAGAAGGCGACTCATGCGAACATGCTCCCGGGCAACAGGTGACGGCGGCGAAGGAACCGCGAGAGGGTCCGGTACCAGTCCCACGACACGGTGTAGTAGCCGTCCTTCAGCCGCACGATCTCGTGCATCCGCGCAAAGCGCAGCGCGTCTTCGACCCTGGCCGCCGGCAGCATGGTGACCTCGACGATGGAATCCCTCGTGGCCGGCTCGAGCTGGACGACGGCGCGCAGGACGAACACGGCCGGATCCGGCAGCGATTCGAGCAGGGCGACCCGCGGCTCCCGGTAGGGGCGCACGACCACCTCCCCGGTCTTCTCGTCGCGCCACAGGGATCTGCGCCACATGTGGAGGGCGACGCCGGGATTGCCGTCGGATGCATCCCACAATAGCCTAAAATAGGAGGACTTGGCACGGGCAAGAGCCTCGGCCCGATCGATCTCGTCGGCATCCGGCGGGAGCTTTTCCATGAGCGGTTCGAAACTGCACGCAAGGCCGACGGCCTCCGTGCGCCCCTCGACGAGCGCCACGATCTCGTCCTCCGACCAACGCGGCAGTTCCACCACTTCGTCGAACAACGGCCGGGTTCCCCGAGCGCGGGCGAAGTAGCCCCACAAGACCGCGTCCGCCGCGAAGAACCAAGCGCACGCGCCGCTGTGATCGCGCGCAATCGCGGCAAGGCGGTCGAACTCGGCGAAGCCTCCGATGACGGGGCGAACGAGCCGGTGCACGTCGTCGATGAAGACGGCGCTCCCGTCACCTCGCGCATCGAGGGCCCTGGCCGAGGCTTCGAGCGTGCCCTCTTCCGTCGAGCCGACGCGCTCGGCGAGCAGCCGTTCGAGTCCCGCGAGGCCGGATTCCGGGCACGACACCAGCACCGCGTGCTCGTACCCTTCCGCCACCGCCCGCAGCAGCGTCGTCTTCCCGGCGCCACGTTCACCGACCACCGCGTAGATGCCGCCGCCGATTCGGGCGATGTGCCCTTCGATCTCCTCACGCACCCGGGCCACCGGGCCGTCGAGGCTCGGACGGGCCGGCTCCTCGGGACCGAGGGCCTCGAACACCTCGCGCTCGAGGAACGAAAAGCGCGTCCCCTCGTCGTCCGCCGCGGCCATGCGATCGAGTTCGCGCCGGAACAACCAGGCCAGGCCGCGACGCACCCAATCGAATTCGGTGAAGCGTCGCTGCACGAGGCGCTGCACCCACTTGCCGGTGAGCCAACCCGCGGCGAGCAACGCGGCCGCCATGGAAGCAAGCCCCGTCTGGTGGGCCATGATCCACGTATGGATCGGTTTCTTCCGCCGGATCACGGCGATGCGTTCGAGCAGGACGGGCCGCCACCATCGCAACACGACGAGTCCCACCGGGACCGCCGCGAACCAGCAGATCGTGAAGACCCAGCCGTACACCGTGCCTCGCCCGACGAGCTGTTCCGTCAACGAGAGCGTGACGCCGAACGCCACCACGGTACGACTCACCAACATCAACGAGCGTAGGCGTAGGGCGGCGACGTCGGCTGCGCCGCGACGCGACACTTCGCCGGTGGCCGCAAGCGCGTCGACGATGCGAACGATGAGGGTTCCGCCGAAGGTCCAACGCAGGGTCGTCGCCACGAGCCGCACCTCGAGGGCGTCTTGCGCCGTCGCAGGCAGCAACGCGAGTAGAACCGCGATGAGGAGGAGCCATTCCGCCGGTCGCCGGACCCGGTCTACGAAGGCAAGGACGCGATACGGCAGATCCCGCCGGCCGGACGGTGTCCGCGGTCGCTGGGCGAGGAGACGTTGAAAGATCTCCGGCGACCGGCGTCGCCACCACCAAAACGGCAGGATCGGCAGCATCCACTTGAAGGTCAGGATCGCCGCGAAGAACGCCGACCGCCCCCGGGCCCCCTCGGAGGTCTCGAGGTCCGTGATCCAATACCGCAGACGCACCGCGCCGTAGCGAAGCTGTGCCGCCGCCGACCGCATCTCGAACAACGCCCAGTCGAAGGCCTCCATCGAAAACCCCGTCACCTCGCTTCGCGACGCCTCGGGCAAGGCCCCGAGCAGTTCGAGCCGCGTCTCGTTGAGGCCGATCAACTCGTCGTGTACGGCCTCGACCCGCTCCCTGCGGTAGGCCGCCACGTCGCGGCGAAGCTCCTCGGCGGCCGCCTGAGCCTTCGCCCGAAGGGCGTCCACCTCCGACCGATCGATCTCGCCTGGGATCTCGGAGAGCCGATCTGGACCGGGCTCGGGCACCTCCACCTCCTCGAACGCCTCGCGCAACGACGCGCGAAACTCGTCGAGCGCCCGCCGAAGCTCGGCGGACACCTCGGCGAACCGAGCCTCGATGGCGGCCTCGTCGGGCCGCTTGGCGTCGAGCACCTCGCGGACCCGGCGCCGCAGGGCCAGCAGTCGCTCCGTCCGCTCGGAAAGTCCCGCCCGCGCCTCGGCAATCTCGGCGCGCAGGGCGGACTGGGCCTGAAGGATCCCGAGCAGCCGCGCCTGTTCCTCGGCCACGAGCCGCACCGCCTCCGATCGGGCCTGCTCGGCGGCGGCGAGCGCCGCCTGGCGTGCGCTCTCGAGGGCCTCCGCCTCCTTGCGTGCCTGCTCGGCGTCCTTCTCGCCAGCCCGGCCCCGGTCCGCAAGACGCGCCCGATAGTCCCCCACCAGGGCCTCGCGAACCTCCTTCGGAAGTTCGAGGACGGCAAGACGCGCCGCATCGAGACGACGCTGCGCGTCGAGGATGGCCCGCACGGCGACCGTATCCTCGGTGCTTCCCTCCTCCGGTGCTCGAGCGGGTGCCTGCGGCGGCACGTCCGCACCGGTCGCCGTCGGCGCGTCGGCCTTCCCTCCAGCCGACGCCCGACGCGACTCGGCCTCCGGCGGCGACACGGGCCCGGACTCCGCCGGCACCTGCCCGGCACCTTGCCCGGCGGGCGACGCGGACCCATGGTCGGCCGGCACCTGTCCGGCACCTTGCCCGGTGGGCGGCGCGGCGCCGGGGGCGACCTCCCCGGAAGGGGACTTGCCGTCGCCGGTGGCGGGACTCGTGCCGGACGCACCGGCGGCAGGCGCGGGGCTCGTCCCGGCCGAGGCGTCGGCCCCCGACGAAGCAGACGGCGCGCTCACCCCAGCTTGGTCCGGCGAGGCCGAGAGCAAGGCCCTCAGCCGCGCAGCTTCGAGGGCCACCTCCGAATCGTCGAGCAGGTCGACCCCGAACACCTCGGCCAAGTCGTGTTCCTCGTCGAGGGTTCCCGCCGCGAAGGCCTGTACCACGGCCAGATGGGTGCGAATCCGGTCGAGCAGGGCGGCACGGTCGTCCGGGGAGAGTGCGGCGAGTTCGGCGGCACTCGATGCCGCGACGGCCCCGTCGGACGCCGTCGCCCCCTCCTCGCCCCCGCCTTCGACCCCACCCGCGCCGGTTTCGGAGGCCGACGCACCGGCAGGTGCCGCGCCGTCGGGCTCGGGCGGCGCGGACGCGGTGCCATCGCCGGACGGGGCCGCGGCCGCCCGCGCCCCGGTTCGGGTGGCGGAACGTCGCGACCGCGCCGTGCGTTTCGAGCGGCGCTGCGGCGCAGCCTCCGACCCTTCGGCGAAGGCCGCGGCACGGGCCGGAGCGACCGCCAACCACGCCGCCAGCGCCATCGCCACGGCCGCCCACACCGTGGCGAACCGCACCCACACGCGGGGAAGCTGAGCCGCCGACGGCGGCGGATCGGGGGAGCCGGGCACCGCGCGCATCATAGCCCCCGGGCGACGCAACGTGGCCTGCGCCTCCGGCCCCGAGGTGGGCGCGGTAGGAACGCCCTAGGGAAGCGGCTTCGAGGCCTGGTCCGGGGTGGGTGCCCGGCCTCCGCCGCTGACGGATCGGAGCATCTGCCCCGACACCGTGTCGTAGACCCACACCCGATCGTGGTTCTCTCGCAAGAGGAGGAAGGCGTCGTCCGGGGTGAGGTTCAGGTTCTGCGGCGTGAAGGCGACGGCGACGGACTCGACGAGCCGTTCGGGGATCGAAAGGGTGAACAGCCCCGCATCGAGCAGGTAGATCCGCTGGCTGTCGGAGGTCTGGACCCAGTGCTCGAGACGCACGTCGGGGCCGCTGACCGCCTCGAGGGTCTTGGTCTCCACGTCCAGCACCCGGATTCGGCCGTCCTCGAACCAATCGTCGGCGTCCACCAGGACGATCTTGCCATCCCGCGTGACGGCGTAGCGGGGCAGGGCGTCGCCCACGGGCACCGTGTCGAAGTCGAGGGTCCGCGTGTCGATGAGCATCAGGTGGTAGCGGGGCCCGTTGCGGTCGGGGATCTTGGACGGGTCGTCGAAGAGATCCTCGTCGAGGTTCTCGACGTCCATGAAGCCCACCATCATGCGGCCGCCCGGTGCGAGGGCGACGGGACCGAAGCCCGGCAGGTTCCGCACGAACTCCCCGCCGTCGAGGTCGATCACCGAGATGGGGTCGTGCTGGCAGGTCGTGGGCGCGAGGAAGGCCACGTCCCCGTCGGGACTTACGGCCAGCTCGTCGGAGCAGTTGGGCACCTTGATCACCGTGGCGTCCCCCGAAGGCGCCATGGGAAGGACGACCAGCTTGGTCTCGGGGGTGTCGCCGTCCCATTCGTGATCGAGGGTGAAGACCACCCGGTCGTCGTCGGGCAACACGTCCACGTCCACCACCAGACGCGAGAACTCCCCGGAACGGATCGTCTCGCCGTCGCGCGTCCGGATGAGTTCCATGGAGCGGGGATTGGCCACCACGAGGGTCTCGGCGTCGTTGGACAGGTTGATCTTGGGGAAGGTCATGTGGCCGTGGTTCGTGGTCGGACCGCGCTCGATCTCGATGTCGCGCCGCCACTTGGGCGTCTCGGTCACGACGTCGTAGGCCACCAGGAAGTCGCCCTTGGGGTAGTCCTCGGTGACGAAGATCTCCCCGGGCGCCCCGAAGAGCACGCGCTCGGGGTTCGCGAGCCCCTTGAGCATGCGCGTCGCATCCCGGGCGATCTCCGAGTAGAGGAGCCGATCCCCCGAGCGCGTCAGGAAGTAGGCCCCGGACGGGTCCACGGCGATGTCCCCGTCCCACAGGTTCGTTCCGTCCTCTTGGTTGCCGGCGCCCTGCTCGTTTTGGTTGAGGCCGCCGTCGAGGTCGCAGGCGGCCGCGAGGGTGAGCGCCGAAAGGCAAGCAATCCACGCGTACTTCATGCTCGCCATCATAAGCACGATCCGTACCGCCGCGAGCCGCCGGATCTGCGGGGGATCTCCTATCGAACGCCGACCGCGGGACGATGCACCGTTGCGGATCGCCACACCCGCCGTGGCGAGACGCGACACCCGGCCCTAGGTCAACCGCCGAAGTCCCGCTTGCGGATGAGGCCCTCCTGGGCGGTGGAGGCCACCAGCGTGCCGTCCCGGGCGTAGAGGCGGCCGTGGACCAGTCCCCGGGCCCCCGCCGCCGCGGGCGAGTGCACCGCGTAGAGCACCCAGTCGTCGAAACGCAGGGGGCGATGGAACCACATGGCATGATCGAGGCTCGCGACCTTCATCCCCGGCGTGAGCCACGACACACCGTGGGGGGCGAGTGCGGTGGTCAGGAAGTGGAAGTCCGAGGCGTAGGCCAAGAGGGCCAGATGCACGATGGGGTCGTCGGGTAGCTGGGCCGCCGCCCGCAGCCAGGCGTAGCGCTGCGGCGGACGCGGCGTCGGGTGCAGGGGATCTTGCGGATCGACGAGCCGGATCTCGATGGGCCGCGGTGCGACGACTTCGGTGCGCAGGGGCTCGGGCAGCTTGGGGGCAATCTTCGCCGCAAGTTCCCGCTCGGTCGCCAGCCCCTCGGGGCCCGGCACCGACGGCATCGGATCCTGGTGCTCGAACCCCGGCTCGTCCACCTGGAACGACACCGCCATGTGGAAGATGGGCCGCCCCTTCTGGACGGCGACGATCCGGCGCGTGGAGAAGCTCCGTCCGTCCCGGCTGCGGTCCACCTGGTAGACGACGGGGCGTTTCGCGTCCCCGCTGCGCAGGAAATAGGCGTGCAGGGAATGGGGCCTGCGCTCGGGGTCGACGGTGTGGGCCGCCGCCCACAGGGCCTGGCCGAGCACCTGGCCGCCGAAGATCGCCCCCCAGCCCAGATCCTGGCTGCGGCCGCGGTAGATCGTCTCCTCGATGCACTCGAGACGCAGGAGGTCCACCAGGTCGGCGAGCACCTCGGCTTCGGTGCGTTCGGTGACGGCGTCGGTCATGGCGCCGTGCTAGCAGACGCCGTGCGCCGGGGAAAGCCGGCTTCGCGCGACGCGACTTGCGCGAGACAGCCGGGTGGGGGAGCCTGGATCGGAACGCCATGTACACCGTCGAAGATCGGATCCTGCACGCGCTGTTGCTCCTCGTCGTCGCCGACGGCCACGTCGACGCCGACGAACTCGCCAAGGTCCGCGAGGTGGCGCGGGATCTGTGCGGTGCATCGTTCGACGACGAGCGACTCGACGAGCTGGCGCAGGAGGTTCGCGACGCCCCCGAGGACGTGATCGACTACCTCGCACGGATCCGCGGCCTGCTCGAACCCGACGAACGCAGGCGGCTGCTCGCGGGCCTGCGGGCCATCGCAGGTGCCGACGGGACCGTGGCCGACGCAGAGCGCATCGAGCTGGCCAAGGCCGCCGAGGCCCTCGGACTCGACGAGCCCTCCTGAGGCCACACGCCCGACCGGCGACGCGCCCGTCCCGACGGCCGTCACAGGTACGTGGCGAGGAACACGACGAGGCAGTACCAGGGCGTGCCCGCCAGCAGGGCCGCCCGACGCACCCGGTGGAGGTCGCGGGCCGTGCCCCCCATCACCAGGCCTGCCACGCACAGGCACCACACCAGCGCCGCCACCACGATGGCCGCCGCGAGCGCCTTGAGCACGAAGGGGGCGAGCGGCGCGAACACCACGCCGAGCCCGGCCACCAGGGAGAGCGCCACCGGCACGTGGGCGAGGAGGTGGACCAGCCCCGAGAACACCGGATGGCGCACGGCGGCCGACGCAGCCGGCTTGCGCAGGAACGAGGCCACCCAAAGGCCGAGGAAACAAAGGGCCCCGACCGCCGCGAGCGCCACGCCCCCCATCACCAGGATCTGCTGGATCCGCTCGAGGATCTCCCGGATCCGGTCGAGGTCGGGCAGCCCGGCGAGCGCCGGAGGGCAGGCGGCGACCACGGCGATGACGGCGGACATGGCCCGTCGATCCTAGCACGCCGCCGGGGCAGGCACCCGTTTTCGGCGCCGGGCGAGCCACGGGAGCACGCACCACACGAGGCCCGCCCAACCGCCGCGCGGCAACCCGGCGTGGCACGCGCAGCCCTCGCCGCCCCCGTCGTCGTCGGCCGCACCCGAGGTGGAACCACCGCCACCACCCACCACGTCCACGGCGCCCGGTAGGTAGGCGACGTAGGTGCGGCCCATGGGGTCCTCCACCGTCGCG
This sequence comes from Deltaproteobacteria bacterium, assembly GCA_003696955.1. Classification (GTDB taxonomy): domain Bacteria; phylum Myxococcota_A; class Polyangia; order Nannocystales; family Nannocystaceae; genus J032. The sequence continues at coordinate 9,763 of RFGU01000122.1, forward strand.
CGAACCACGAGCTGCCCCGAGCTTTCGGGCGGTTCGGGCACGACGAACGAGAAGACGGCGTCGCCCTCGGGGCCGGCCGGCTGGGGGTCGAACTCGATCCACGTGGGCTCGGCGGCCCCGGCGAGGTAGGCCGCGGCGAGCCGCACCGTAGACCCCTCCATGGCCGCGACGCAGCCGTGGACCTGCACCTCCTCCCCCGCCTCCACGACGCCCGATGGCGTGGCGGAGGTCAAGGCGAGGGCCGGCGGCGCGTCGGGGGCGTCGGCATCGTCGAGCACCCGGACGACCCCGGGCCGCGGGCTCCACAGGTTCAGGACCGGGTCGAACGTGTACGCGGCCACGACGTAGGTCCCGGCGGGGACGCCCGTCGTGTCCCAGTCAACGCCCATGGCCGCCTGCGCCTTGGTGATCGGCAACCGGGCGTCGTCCGGCGTGATCCGCAGCCACTCCGTCGCAGGCCAGGCGCTGCTCGTCTCGAGCACGTCCTCGTCGGTGACGTCGGTGGGATCGGTGGCCGGGGCGGCCTCGGCCCGCATCACGTCGTCCCAGGTGATCCAGTTGGGCGGTGGCGTGCGAAACTGCCGGGCGAAGGCGAAGAACTGGTGGGTGCGCCCGTCGGCGACCTCGTCGGGACTTCGGTCCACGTCGTCGAAGGGAACGTCGTATTCGACGTGGAACACCGGGTCGGCCGACCGATCCACCGTGACCATGCACGCCGCGGAGGGAAAGAGTGCCGGCGTCGGCGGGCGGTTCGCGTCGGCGGCTCGGCCGGGTGACCCGGCGGCCCACGCCGCGCCCGCGGCCGCGGCGACGACGATCGTTCGGCGGAGTCCGACGTTCATGGCCGGGAAGGAGCATAGGGCAGCTACGAGGGAAGCGCTCGGAGGTGCCCGTAAGTGGTGCGACGCGAGCGTTCGCGGTATCGTGCGCGCCATGAGCCTTCGCTTCGCTTTCTGCGCAACCATCGCCATCGGGCTTGCGACCACGATCTCCGCCTGCGAAGGCGGGGACGACGACGACGACGCTCCGACCTGCGTCACCGTGGACACGAGCTGCACCCCCGCCTTCCAGCCCACCTTCGACAACGTCTGGGCCGAGGTGATCCAGCCCTCGTGCGGCACGCCGGGTACGAGTTGCCACGGTCAGGCCGACGCCTCGGGCGCGGAGGACGGCCTCGTGTTCTCCGACATCGACGCCGCCTACTCGAACCTGGTCGATCACGGCTTCGTCACGCCCAACGATGCCGCCTGCAGCGAACTCGTGGTGCGCCTCGAGATCGACGACGCGTCCAAGCGCATGCCGCCGGGCAACACGCCGCTGGACGCCGGCCTGCGCTGCGGCGTGATCCAGTGGATCGAAGGCGGCGCCCAGAGGTAGGTCCCCCATGCGCCGCCTGGTCGCCTTCGCCCTCCTCACCGCCGCCTGCAACGGCGGCGGGCGCGGTGACGGCGACACGGGCGCCCCCATCGACCTCGACGATCCGATCCTCGACCCCGAGGCCTGCGAGGAGTGCCACCCCAAGCACTTCGCCCAGTGGCAGGGGAGCATGCATGCGTACGCGGCCGAGGACCCGGTCTTTCGGGCCATGAACGCCCGGGGCCAGCGGGAGACGAACGGCGAACTCGGCGACTTCTGCATCTCGTGCCACGCCCCCCTCGCGGTGCGCCTGGGCCTGACCGAGGACGGCCTGAACCTCGACGAGATCCCCCGCAAGTTCCACGGCGTCACCTGCTACTTCTGCCACGACGCGACGGACGTCACCGACAGCCACAACGCGCCCATCGAGCTGGCCTGGGACGGGATCATGCGCGGCAACGTGACCGACCCCGCCCCCAACGACTTCCACGACGCGGCCTATTCGGCGCGCCAGGACGGGCGCTTCCTCGCCACCGGTAACCTGTGTGGGGCGTGCCACGACATCGTGACGCCCAAGGGCGTCCACCTCGAGCGCACCTACGCCGAGTGGCTCGCGTCCTTCTATTCGAGGCCCGATCCCCTCGACCCCCAACGGCCCGACCAGACGAAGTTCGGCCAGACCTGTCCGCAATGCCACATGTCGACGGACCCGGAGACGACGGTCATCGCCGACTACGAGGGCGTGCCGGGCAACCGCAAGTACCACGATCACCGCATGGTCGGCGTGGACGTGGCCTTGACCCCCTTTCCCGACCCCGCCACGGCGCCCATGTACGAAGGCGACCAACGCGCCGCCATCGACGACGTGCGCAAGAGCGTCCTCTGCGGCTCGCTCTGCGTCCGCCAGGGGGATGCTGGGCCGGAGATCGTCGTCTGGCTGCACAACGAGACGGCCGGCCACAACTGGCCGAGCGGCGCGACCCAGGATCGTCGGGCGTGGGTCGAACTCGTGGCCACGAAGGCGGGGGACGAGGTCCTCCTCGAAAGCGGCGTGGTGGACGATGCGACGCCCGTCGCCACCCTCGACGACCCGAACCTTTGGCTCCTACGGGACCGAATCTTCGACGAGCAGGGCGAGGAGGTGCACATGTTCTGGGAGGCGGCGTCCTACGAGTCCAAGCAGCTGCCCGTCGCCACGACCTTCTTCGGGGACGCCACGACGTGGCAGAAGCGCGTCTACCCCGTGGCCGAGATGCCCGAGGAGGTTCGCATACGGGTGCGGCTGCGGCCCATGGGGCTCGAAGTGCTCGAGGATCTGGTGGCGAGCGGCGATCTCGACCCGGCCATCGTCGCCCGCATGGAGACGTTCGACGTGCCCCCGGTGACCTTGACCTACACCACGCAGGCCGCCGAGCCGTCCGAGACCTACGGATCGTGCGTCCACAGTGGCGACGTCTGCCGCTCGCCCTTCACCGACTGCACGCGCCTTTCCTCGGCCGAACTCTGCGCCATGGAACCGGCCTGCACCTTCCAGGACGGCACCTGCCAGCCGGCACCATAGGCGCCGGGGCGGGCTCCCGTCCCGGGATCGGCCGGTGACCGAGGGACGGCGGTGCCGAAGATCCCGCGAACGACGGGGGGCCGGGTGGGATAGCATGGCGCCGGGCGCGATGGAGCGCCGGGTGACCCCGATGTCCCTTTCCGTTCGGATGGATCGCGACGAGCAAGGCCTTCCACGGGCCGAAGCACCGCCGCCGTACCGCCCGCTCGGTTGGTTCCTCGAGCAGGACGTCCAGGGTGATCGCCAATGGGCGCGTGAGTTGCTCGCGACGATCGACGAGGTCCGCGATGGGGCTCGCCCCCGCTGGGAAGGGACGGGAAACGCCCACACCGTGATCCTCACGCCCGAGCGTGCCGTCCTCGAGAACGAGGTCGCCCCCCCCCGCTGCAGCGGAGATCCCCCTCGCCGACCTGAGACGGACCGTCGCCCGATGGATCGCATGGCTCGATGGGCCGGAGACCCGACGGCCCACGGGAGGGCCGGGGCGCACCTTCGACCGGGGCACCGTCCGCCGGAGCACCGACTCCGCTACGCGCCACCCGGGCCGGCGTCGTCGCGCACCGCAGCCCATTCGACGAGGGCGTCGAGCACGGCACACAGGAAATCGCGCGGATCGTCCACGTCGTGGGCGGCCTGGTACTCGAATCCGGCTTCCCCCGCGACGCGCAGGGCAGGGTCCGGCAACGGCGCTCCCGCTGTCCGGTCGGCGGCCGACAGGAGGGCCGCGAGTGCATCCGCGTGGGGCGTCACCAGGACCACCGTGGCGCGTGCCAGGGCCGGATCCTCGACGGCGAACAGGGCCTCGCTCGGTGTGGCGACCGCCAGGGGCCCACGGGCCCAACGAATGGGGTGGGCCAGGGGATCGATGCCCAGCGCGCGCGATTTGCGCGCAAACGCATCGACGTGACCCCGCAGGTCGGCGAGGCGCGATGCGAGGGCCCGTGGCTCTTCTTTCGGCAGCGACACGCGCCTTCCATTATGGCACCCGCCCCCACCTGCGGCGAAATCTGCGCTCGATCTCGGCCACCGCGACGGGCCAACCCCCTAACCCCGCCCGGTGCAGGCGGGGACGCAGGCCCGCGACCTCAACGCCGGTTGCGGCGGCGCAACGCCCACATCGCGCGCACGGCGACGCCCGAGGCGAACTCGAAGGCGCCTGCGCGAACCCTCGGGCGATTGCCGCGCGCCTCGAAGATGGGGACGTGGGCGCCGCCCGGACCGGGGGCGAAGGCCCCGCCGAGCTCGACGAAGGGGCCGAACCGAAGCTGCGTGCCGTCCGCCAGGTCCACCGCCCACGTGGCCGCGCCGAACGCAAGGGCGCCGATCAACCACGGCCGGACGCGTTCACCCTCCCGCTCGGGGCGGGCGACCCGCCCCGCCTCGAAGGTGACGAGCGGTTCGGCGAAGGGCTGCACGCCCACCTCGAACCCCAGCCGACCTCGAGCCGTCCAGTAGCCGAGCAACGCGCCCACGCGGACCCGCAAGAAGCCATCGCGC
>RFGU01000123.1 GCA_003696955.1 Deltaproteobacteria bacterium
GCGCCGACGACCGCGACGCTTCGCGTCTTCACCTTCAAGCGCGGCCTGCTCGCCGCGGTCGGCCACGATCTTCGCCTTTCGTTCGGGCGGTTCTCCGGCACCGCCGAAGACGGCCACGTGACGGTGGAGGTCGCCACCGACAGCCTGACCGTCGATGGGGCGATGGGACGCAACGGCCAGCTCGAACCGCTGTCACGGCTCTATACGGCCGAGATCGAAGCGAACGCCCGGGGCCCCAAGGTCCTCGACTGCGCCCGCTTCCCGCGTGCCCGCTTCGAGGGCGACGCGCTGCCGGACCGCCGCCGGATCCGCGGCACCCTTGCGCTTCGTGGCCGGCGGACGGACGTCGACGGCACACTCGAGATCGCCGACCTGCACGCCTGCGCCGTCTTCGAGTTCGCCCCGTCGCGCTGCGGCATCCCCCCGTTTCGCGCCATGGCCGGCGCCTTGAAGCTCCAAGACCGCGTACGCGTCGAGGCCGAGGTCACCTGGCCCGAAGGCCCGGCCCCAACCCACCTCACGTTCACCGGCCCCGGCGGACCGGCATGACGCGATCCCAGGCGGTGCCCCGCCGCCGGGGTCCTCGCGCTCGAGGGGAGAAAGGTCACCGCGACGTTCCGTCGGTGCCGGAAATGTCCCGAAGGTGTCACGGGGCCGTCACAAATGCCCCTTACGGTCCGCGCCCGTGACGGCTCTGCATCTTTCGACCTTCACCCTCGCACTGCTGACCTCCACGACGGCGCCCGCAGCTCCCGCGGACAAGGACGCAGCACCGCCGGCCGGCAAGGCGGCCAACGTCGAGAAGGCCGCGCCCGAGAAGGCCGACAGCGGCTCGAAGGCGCCGGCCACCGAGGACGACGCCAAGACCGCGAATGCCGAAGACGAAGCGTCGAAGGCACCCGAAAAGACAGGTAAGAAGGCCAAGAAGACCCCCGAGACGAGGACGCGCGGGGCGGAGACGGCGACGGCCACCGGCGCGTCGGCGAACGGCGAGGCCCGGCCGACCCGCGTGGCCGTGACCTCCGTGCCGACCACGTCGAGCGAGGCGCCCGATCCCGCGCGCGCCTCCGGCGGATCGAAGGAGAAGTCCGGAGGAAACGAGACGAACCCCTGGATGCCGCCCGACGAGGAGGCGCTCATGGGCAAGCACCCGGCCGACTTCGAGGGCGCCCACTTCAAGCCGGGCACCGGTCTCGTGATCAAGAGCAAGGACGGCAAGTTCGCCATCGCGCCGCGCTTGCGGGTGCAGTTCCGCTACACCCTCGACAACGACAACGCCGCCGACGAGATCCAACACTCCTTCCAGATCCGGCGGGCCCGCCTGCAGTTCAAGGGCAACGTCTTCGGCAAGCACAACAAGTACAAGGTCGAGTTCGCGTTCTCGCCGCGGGATCTCGGCTTCAAGAACGGCAATCCCACCCACACCCCCATCCTCACCTGGTACCTCCAGTTCACCCAGCTGCGCGATCTCTCCGTCAAGATCGGCCAATACAAGATCCCATTCAACCGCCAGCGCGTCGTTTCGTCCGGCGATCTCGAACTCGTCGACCGATCCCTCGGCAACGGCGAGTTCAACCTCGACCGGGACATCGGGATCGAGGTCTACTCCAAGGACGTCGCCGGCCTCGGCTACCTGCGCTACCACGCCGGGGTCTTCATGGGCGAGGGCCGCGACCAATACCAGCTCACCGACTTCGGGATGAACTATCTCGCCCGAGTGGAGGTGCTCCCCATGGGCGGTGCCGACGGCAAGTGGGACTACTACGAAGCCGACTTCGACCGGCTCCGCAAACCCAAACTCAGCCTCGGTGTGGCCTACAGCTTCATCGACAACGCCCACAAGGATCGGGGCATCAAAGGCAGCACCCCGACGGACGGCGGCACCACCGACTACCACAACCTCACGGCCGACTTCGTCTTCAAGTGGGCCGGCTTCTCCGCCTCGGGGGAGTTCTACTGGCGTGAGGGCAAGCGCAACTTCGGCAACGCCACGATGACGGACTCCATGGGCAACGAGGTGCCCGCGCCACGGATCCCCACCCGCGATGGCCTCGGGTACTACGTCCAGCTCGGCTACCTCGTACCGCGCCTGCCCCTCGGCCTCGCCGCCCGCTGGAGCCAGGTCTTCGGCCTCGGCGCCCCCAACGCCACGAGCCTGCCCGACGGCGACGAGATCCGCGTGGGCCTTTCCTGGTACATGGCCCGCCATCCCCTCAAGATCCAGGCCGACTACGGCCGGATCCGCCGGGACGGTTACGACGTGCTCAACTACGCCTTCAACCACCAGAGCTGGAAGGACAGCACGGACGAGTTTCGGATCCAGCTCCAGTTCGCCTACTGAGCCCGCCGGCCGCCCGCGCCGAGCACGATCCGTTCCACGCGGGGACGTACTCGCCTACCGAGACTCGGAGAAGAGGGGCCGCGCACCGACGAACACCACCGAGGGCACGCCGCCTTCGCCGCTGCCGTGCACGTCGTAGGTCCGCTCGACCACCATGCGGCCCTGCCGGACCACCGCGCGCAGGCGGGCCACGCCGTGGGTGAGGGGCTCGGCCGACAGCGTGACGACGTGGTCGTCGAACGGCACCTTCGCGAGGAGGCGCCCAGCCCGGGGATCCACCACGTGCAGCCGGCCCGGGCCCACCGCGAACAAGGTTGCCCGGGCCCCGCCCACGCCCGCGACTTCGAAGACCCGCTGCCGCAGGCGCACCCGCTCTCCCCGGCGCGAAAGCTCCGCGGGTAAGAGCCGCAGCTCTCCACCCGCGAGGACCGCCACCTTGGCGCCGGCCGGCGCGATTCGGGTGACGGGCCCCCGCACCGGTCGACTCGAGGCGACGACACGCCAGGCTCCGCTGCGATGGAGCCGGCTGACGGTGCCGTCGGCGTGACCCACCCACGCCTCGTCCGGGGCGGCGCCCTCGGCCAGGGCCGTCACCTCCGCGGACGACACGGTGCGCACGGACGCCGGCGGTCCATCGGCCGGCTGCCAGCGCAGCGTCCTGCCTTCGGCCACGAGGGTGCCCCCCGGCAGCGCGAGCAAGCGGGCCTGTGCCGGCAAGGTCTCGGGCAGAATCGGGATCTCCCGGGCCGCCTCCGCTTCCGTGGGCGCCTGCGCCTGCGCCGGGGCCTCGGCAGCGGGGAGCGCCGAGACCGAGCCGGCCGCCCGGTCCGCGGCTGGCCCGTTGGTCGATCGTCCGATGGCAAAGCCCCCGACACCCGCCAGGAGGGCCGCCAATGCCGCCGCCGCCACGGTTTTACGCCGTCGCCAGACGGCCGGGCGGGGATCCGACCCGGCCTCGAGCACCCGCTTCTCCTCGGCCTCGAGGTGGTAGGCGGAAGCAAGGGCCCGGTAGAGGATCCGGGTGCTCGGAAAGCGATCGGTGGGATCCTTCGAAAGGCACCGGTCCACCACGCGGCATACGGCGGCCGGCACCTCCGGCGCCAGGCGTTCGAGGGGGGTGTGGGGTTCGTAGGCGATGGCGTGGAGCAGTTTCGGCAGTTCGGCGTCCGCGAACGCCTTCTTGCCGCTCAGCACCTCGTAGAGGATTGCACCGAGGGCGAATACGTCCGTCCGGGCGTCGGCCTTGGTCGTCTTGCCCCGCGCCTGCTCGGGACTCATGTAGTTGGGCGTGCCCATCACGACGTCGTCCCGCGTCGCCCCCTCGTCGGCCGCCTTCTTGATCTTGCTGATCCCGAAATCGAGCAGCTTGACCGCGATGCCCCGTCGCTTGCGCTGCACGATGATGTTGCTCGGCTTGAGATCCCGGTGAACGATCCCGTGGCGATGGGCGACGTCGAGGGCGTGGCAGAGGGGTTCGAAGATCGCGAGCACCGTCTTGCGGTCGAGTGGCCCGTGGCGTTCGAGGAAGGCGTCGAGGGTCTGGCCCTCGACGTACTCCATGACCATGTACGGGTTGCCGTAGGCGTCCGTGTTGAAGTCGAACACCTGTACGATGGCATGGTGGTCGAGGCTGGCCGCAATCTCGGCCTCCCGGCGAAAGCGGGCGTAGGCATCGCGATCCAGGCCGAACCTGCGGTCGAGGAACTTGACCGCGAAGGGCTGGTCGAGACGCACGTGCCGGACCAGGTAGACCTGGCCCATGCCCCCCGCCGCGATCTTGCGCTCGATGCGGTACGTCCCCCCGATCACCTCGCCCGTCCGATCCTGCGGCACCTGGACCCGCCGCAGGCGCTCGCGCGTCGTCGGACGCTCCCTGCGCCTCCTCCCGGCCACGACCGTGGCCACCTCACCGACCAATCGGGTCGGTGCGTCTGCGGGCGAGGGTCCGGACACGTCGCAGACGGCATCGACCGCGACCACCGGATCTTGACCGGCACCGGCCCGGGCGCCGACGCGCATCCGATCCCGTCCCTGGTAGAGTCGGCGGCGTGACCAGGCGCCCCATCTGGGTTCACCCGCCGCGGGCACCGCTCGACGCGGTGGTGCGCCCGCCGGGCTCGAAGAGCCTGACCAATCGGGCCCTCTTCCTCGCTGCCCTGGCCGACGGGACGAGCCGGCTCGAAGGCGCCCTCGCGGCCGAGGACACCCGGCTCGCGGTCGAAGCCCTGCGCACCCTCGGCGTGCGCGTCGAGGCCGACTGGCCGACGGTGACCGTCCACGGCCAGGGCGGGCGCCTCGGGCCGGCCTCGGACACCGTGTACGTGGGCACCGCCGGAACGGTCGCCCGGTTTCTCGTGGCCCTCGCTGCCGTCGGGCCCCATGCCGTTCGATTCGACGGCTCTGCCCGTATGCGCGAGCGGCCCATGGCGGGGCTCGTCGACGCGCTCGTCGCCCTCGGCGGGCGCGTGGCGTGCGAGGCCACCTTCGGCGCCCTGCCTCTTCGGGCGGGCGGCATCGAAATGCCCCCCTCCGGGGGCACGGTCGTGCTCGAAGATCCGCCAAGCTCCCAGTTCGTAAGCGCCCTGCTCCTCGCCGGCCTGCGGCTCGAAGGCCCCCTTCGTATCGAGATCCGCGGCGACCTGCCGGCGCGGCCCTACGTGGACCTTACGTGCGCGGTGATCGAGGCCTTCGGCGGTCGCGCCCAGGCCGTGGGACCGGCGGCCTTTTCGGCCGAGCCCGCACGGCTCGCGCCGCGGACCTACGCCGTCGAGCCCGACGCATCGGCGGCCAGCTATCTTCTGGCCGCCGCCGCGATCTACGGCGGGGTCGTCGAGGTCCCGGGCGTGGGGCGCGCCTCGTTGCAGGGCGACGCTCGGTTCGCCGAGATCCTCGAGGCGATGGGGGCCCGGGTCCACCGCACCGAAACCTCCACCCGGGTCGAGGGGACGGGCCGACTGCGGGGGATCGACTGCTCCCTCGCGGACATGCCCGACGTCGCCCTCACCCTTGCGGTCGTCGCACTCCATGCCGAGGGCCCCACGACGATCCGCGACGTCGGCGTGCTGCGCCACCACGAGTCCGACCGGATCGCCGCCGCGGCCACGGAGCTGCGCAAGTTCGGCGCGCTCGTCACCGAGGGGCCGGACAGCCTGCGCATCGAGCCTCCGGCAGCGTTGCCCGGCACGACGGTCCCCGTGGACACCTACGCGGACCACCGCATGGCCATGGCCTTCTCCCTGGCCGGCGACGTGCTCGTCCGCGATCCGGCGTGCGTCGAGAAAACCTATCCCGGGTTCTTCGAAGACCTGGCGAGCCTCGGTATGGTCGAGGTCCCGTGACCGTGCGAACCGGACAGTGCGTGACCGTGTACGCCGAGGTGCTCTCGCGCCACGGCGACGGCGTCGGATGGTTCGACGACGGTCCGGTGCGCTACGAAGTACACGCCCCCGACCTGGTTCCCGGTGAGGTGGCGCGGATCCGCGTCGAGCACGTGGCCCGCAACCGCCGGCGCCTCTTCGGCGAGGTGGTCGAGCGGCTCGAATCGGCGCCCGGCCGAAGGATCCCCCCCTGTCCGAACCATCCCACCTGCACCGGCTGCCCCCTGATGGGCGTCGACCTGCCCACCCAGCGGGAGGCCAAGGCCACGACGTTGCGCCGGATCCACGGGCTCGAGGTCACGCGGATCGACGGCGACGACCGCGAGTGGGGCTACCGCCGGTCGAGCAAGCGCGTGGTCGGAGGCACGCCGGGGGCCATCGTCCTCGGCAGCTTCCGCCGAGGCAGCCACCAGGTCGCGGACATGACCGGGTGTCTGGTGGATCACCCGGACATCGCGCGCGCCGCCGACGAGATCGCCGCCGTGGCGTGCGACCTGGGGATCGAGCCCTACGACGAGGCCGAGGAGCGCGGCGACCTTCGTTACGTGTGGCTTCGCACCGACGGCCAGGGCGAGGTGATCGTCACCCTGGTCACGGGCACGCCGCACTCGAAGGCCGCGCAGATGCTGCCGGGCCGTCTTACGGTCCCCACCGGGATCGCCTGGGCCCTCGCCCTCGGGCCCGGCAACAACATGCGCGGCGTCGGACTTCGCCCCCTGTGGGGTCGCCAGCACCTCGACATCCCGGAGACCGGCCAGAGCGTCGGCGCCATGGGCTTCCTTCAGCCCAATCCCGCGGTCGCGTCCATGGCCCAGCGCGCGGTCACGGGTATGCCGAGCGGCGGCGCCGTGCGCGGCCGCCTCGCCTTCGACCTCTACGCCGGCAGCGGCGCCACCACCCGGTTGCTCGCGAAGCGCTTCGACCGCGTGGAGGCCTGCGAGGCGGATCCGGAACACGCGGCGGTGCTCGGGGTCGCCCCCCGGCGCGCCGAGGACATGCTCGCCGAGGCGCTCGAACGCGGTGTCCGGCCCCAACTCGTCGTGGCGAACCCCCCGCGGGCGGGCCTCGGACCCGCGGTCTGCGATCTGCTCCTCGCCCTCGGGGCGCCGCGGGTCCACCTCATGAGTTGCGACCCGCGCTCGCTGGCCCGCGACCTCGAACGACTCGAAGACGGCTACCGCTGCATCGCCGTTCGCGCGTTCGACACCCTTCCGCAGACACCCCACGTCGAACTGGTCGCGTGGTTGGTCGCGCGCAGGCCCGAAGCCACGGGGCGCGTCGAGGCAGGTTGACGGCGCCGGCCGCCGGCCGGATGCTCGCCTGCGACATGACGGAGTTTCGCTACCAGGACATGCTGCCCTTGGGCCCCGACGACACGCCCTACCGCAAGATCGCAGACGGCCCGGTGGCCGTGGACACCTTCCGGGGCCGGAAGGTGCTCGTCGTCGAGCCCGAGGCGCTCACGGTCCTTGCGCGGGAGGCGATGCACGACGTCAACCACCTGCTCCGTCCCGGCCATCTCGCCCAGCTCCGCAAGATCCTCGACGACCCCGAAGCCTCCCCCAACGACAAGTTCGTCGCCCTCGATCTGCTCAAGAACGCCAACATCGCCGCGGCCGGCGTGTTCCCCATGTGCCAGGACACCGGCACGGCCATCGTGATGGGCAAGAAGGGGGCGCAGGTCTTCACCGACGGCAGCGACGCCGAGGCCCTGTCGCGGGGGATCTTCGATACGTACCAGAAGGACAACCTGCGCTACTCCCAGCTTGCGCCCCTTTCCATGTACGAGGAGCGCAACACCAAGACGAACCTGCCCGCCCAGATCGAGATCCTCGACGTGCCCGGGGACCGGTACGAGTTCCTCTTCATGGCCAAGGGCGGCGGCTCCGCCAACAAGACGTACCTCTATCAAGAGACGAAAGCCCTGCTCAATCCCAAGAGCCTGCTCGCGTTCGTCGACAAGGCCATCCGCGGACTCGGAACGGCGGCGTGTCCGCCCTACCATCTCGCCCTGGTGGTCGGCGGCACCTCGGCCGAGTACAACCTCAAGATCGTCAAGCTGGCGTCGGCGCGCTACCTCGACGCGCTGCCCACCGAGGGCAACGAACTCGGCCACGCGATCCGGTGCCCGGAGATCGAGGCCCAGATCCTCGAGATCGCCCAGAAGACCGGGATCGGCGCCCAGTTCGGCGGAAAGTACTTCTGCCACGACGTGCGGGTGATCCGCCTGCCGCGCCACGGCGCGTCGTGCCCCGTGGGGATCGGCGTATCCTGCTCCGCCGACCGCCAGGCCAAGGCCAAGATCACCGAAGACGGGATCTTCGTCGAGGCCCTCGAACGCGATCCGGCCAAGTACCTGCCGGACATCGACGAGCGCGATCTCGGCGGCGAGGTCGTCGAGATCGATCTCGACGCCATGACGATGGACGAGCTGCGCGCGACCCTCTCCAAATACCCGATCAAGACGCGCCTTTCCTTGACGGGCACCATGGTGGTGGCCCGCGACATCGCCCACGCCCGTCTGGCGGAACGACTCGACCGCGGCGAAGGCCTGCCCGACTACTTCAAGAACCACATCGTCTACTACGCGGGTCCCGCCAAGACGCCGCCCGGCAAGCCCTCGGGCTCGTTCGGCCCCACCACGGCCGCGCGCATGGACCCCTACGTCGCCAAGTTCCAGGCCGCGGGAGGCTCCCTCGTGATGCTCGCCAAGGGCAACCGTTCGCCCCAGGTGCGCGAGGCCTGCAAGAAGTACGGCGGCTTCTACCTGGGCTCCATCGGCGGCCCCGCCGCCCGCCTCGCGAGCGACTGCATCGAGCACGTCGAGGTGCTCGAATACCCCGAGCTGGGCATGGAGGCCATCTGGAAGATCCGCGTCAAGGACTTTCCCGCCTTCATCGTCATCGACGACAAGGGCAACGACTTCTTCGCCTCGTTCACGTCGCCGGGCGGTCTGCCCATCGCGAACGAATAGGATCGACGGCGCGGGCACCGGAGCACCGAGCCCACCGGGATGCCACCGGCCGTCTGCGCTGCGGGGGAGGGGGGCCCGGCGGCGGGTTCGATGGCCCCGTCCGCACGCCGGGCCCCATGGCCGATCTGCACCTCAGTCCCTCGCAGCCGGCAACGCGACGAACAGACGCGCGTCGCCTCGCCGGATCCGCACCCGGACGGGCCGGTCGTCGGCTGCGGACTCGAGCAAGTCGTGGGCCTGCCGAGCCGACCGCACCTTCGTACCACCGACGGCAAGCAGCACGTCCCGCGGTCGCAATCCAGCCCGAGCCGCGCGGCTGCCCGGCTCCACCTTGACGATGAGCGCGCCGCCTTCGAGGCCCGCTCGCTTGCGCACCTCCGCCGGGAGATCGCGCAACGTAAGCCCCTGGGACTCGTACTTGCGGGCGCGCTTGCCCGGGCCCTCCTTGCGCCGACCGGGCCGGGCATCGGCGACGGGCCCCTCGTCGGGCAGTTCACCGAGCGTGACCGTAATCGTCTTGCGCTTGCCGTCTCGAACGACGGTCAGCCGTGCCTCGTGACCGGGCGGCAGCGCAGCGATCTCCCGCCGGAAGGTGGCCGCGTCCTCGACCTTGCGCCCGTCGAGTTCCACGACGATGTCGCCCGCCTCGAGCTTGGACTTGCTGGCCGGACCGTCGGGAAGCACGTCCTGAACGAGCACCCCTTCGTCGCGCGACAGACCGAACGTGGCCGCCATGTCGGGCGTGAGGTCGGCGATGAACACCCCGAGCCAGCCCCGCACGATGTGCCCGTCGGCGACGAGGCGCTGGGCGATGTCGGTGGCCATGTGGGTCGGGATTGCAAAGCCCACCCCGTTGCTCCCGCCGGTCCGGGACGCGATGGCCGTGTTGATCCCGACGACCCGCCCCGAAAGGTCCACCAACGGACCGCCGGAGTTCCCCGGGTTGATCGCGGCGTCGGTCTGGATGAAGTCGCCGTAGTCCACGATCCCGACGCTGCCGCGCCCGACGGCACTTACGATGCCGGCGCTGACGGTCTGTTCGAGGCCGAAGGGCGAGCCCACGGCGAGGACCCACTGCCCGACCTGGAGGCTCTTGGAGTCACCGAACGTGGCCGGCACGAGGTCTTCCGCCTCGACCCGGATCACCGCGAGGTCGGTCTTGGGATCGGTGCCCACGACCTCGGCCACCAGCACGCGGTCGTCCGCAAGGTGGACTTCGAGTTCGTCGGCGCCCGCGACCACGTGGTTGTTGGTCAGGATGTGCCCGGCCGCGTCCAGGATCACGCCGCTGCCGAGTCCTCGTTGCTCGAGCTCACCTTCGGGCATGCCGAAGGGCAGTCCGAAGGGCAGCATGGGCCCCATCTTGCGCGGGTCGATGCGACGGACCGTGGCGATGGAGACCACGGACGGACGGACCTTCTCCGCGGCGTCGTGGAACGCCTGCTCGAGGGGCGTAAGCCGTGCCGCTCCGCCGCGCTCGACGGCGATCCGGGCGGCCTTGGCCTCGGGGCCTTCGCGCGCCCGGTCCGTCCGTGCCGCAGCGACCTTGGGCGCGGCGCGGGCCGCTTCGGTACGCTGGACGGCAGTGCCCGCATGGGCCGAGGCACAGCCGGCGAGCAATAGGCCGGAAGCGAGGGAAGATACGATGCGACGGGACAAATCGACTTTCTTCATGGTTTCGAACCTTTCGATCGGCCATTCAACGTGGTGGCAAATCTCACATTGTCAACCGCTCGGCCGGCCGCAGGTGCGCAGGAACCACCCTGTGCTAGCTTGCCGGCCGAACCATGGACCAGCCTGCCCGCCCCCCGATCCCCCCTGGCGTCGACCTCGAGGACGAGATCGACAGGCTGCGCAGGGAACGCAACGCCGTCATCCTCGCCCACTACTACCAGGACGAGGAGATCCAGGACCTCGCCGACTTCCTCGGCGACTCCCTGCAGCTCGCCCAGGCGGCGCGGGACACGGAGGCGGACGTGATCGTGTTCTGCGGCGTGCATTTCATGGCCGAGACGGCCAAGGTCCTCAATCCCACCCGGACCGTCGTTATTCCCGACCTCGAAGCCGGCTGTTCCCTGGCCGCCGGATGCCCCGCCGACCGCTTCCAGGCCTGGAAGGCCCGCCACCCGGGCGCCGTGACCGTCAGCTACGTGAACTGCTCTGCGGCGGTCAAGGCCGAAAGCGATCTCATCTGCACCTCCTCCAACGCCGAGCGCATCGTCGCGGCGATCCCCGAGGATCGGACGATCCTCTTCGCCCCCGACCGCAACCTCGGCCGCTACCTGATCCGCAAGACGGGCCGGTCCATGGAGCTTTGGCCGGGTTCGTGCATCGTGCACGAAACCTTCAGCCTCAAGAAGCTGCTCGCGCTCAAGGAGCGCCACCCCGACGCCGAGGTCATCGCCCACCCCGAGTGCGAGGAGCCCGTCCTCGAGGTGGCCGACTTCATCGGCTCGACGAGCGCCCTGCTCGCGCGCACGAAGGCCTCGCCGGCCGAGACGTTCATCGTGGCCACCGAGCCCGGCATCCTGGCGCGGATGCGTGCCGAAAGTCCGCAAAAGACCTTCGTGCCCGCCCCGCCCGAGGGCACGTGCGCCTGCAACGAGTGCCCGTACATGAAGCTCACCACCCTCGAGAAGCTCTATCTGAGCTTGCGGGACCTCTCGCCGGTGGTGGACGTGCCCGAGCCTTTGCGCAGCGCGGCCCTGCGCCCGATCGAGCGCATGCTCGCCATCACCGAAGGACGCGCGGCGACGTTCGACGACGCCGTGGCCCTCGTGGGTTGACGGCGCCCGAGGCGCCGGCTTGAGCCCCCCCATGGGCTCCGATAGGGTCGGGGCATGGATGGCTCACCGCGCAGCGACACCATGGAGGCTGCGAGCGTCGGCGGCGATCTGCGGGACCGTTACATTCGCATCCGACGAAAAACCGAGGCCCTGGCGGTGCCGCTCTCGCCCGAGGACATGGGCGCCCAGTCCATGCCCGACGCCTCGCCGGTCAAGTGGCACCTCGCCCACACGACCTGGTTCTTCGAGCGCTTCTTCCTGCCGGCGGCCGAGGGCGAAGCAGGCCGCCGCACGCCTTCCTCTGCGCCCGCCCACGACGAGCTGTGGAACAGCTACTACGAGGGTGCAGGCTCCATCCATCCACGGCCTCTGCGGGGCCTGCTGACGCGCCCGTCCGCCGAGGAGGTGCTCGCGCACCGGCGCGCCGTGGACGAACGGGTCCTCGAGGTCCTCGAGCGCCCCCTTCCAGCCGAGGCCCGGCGGATCCTGGAGGTGGGGCTCGCCCACGAGGAGCAGCATCAAGAACTCGTCCTGACCGACGTGCAGCACCTGCTCGCCGCCCATCCCCACCCCCAGGTCTACGTTCCTTGCGACCTGCCGCAACGCGGCCCGGCACGCCCCTTGGGCTTTCTTGCGTTCGCCGCGGGTGTGTACGAGGTCGGCGCGGGAGACGATGGGTTCGCCTACGACAACGAACGGCCCCGGCATCGCGTCTTCCTCGAGGCGTTCGAGATCGCCGACCGTCTGGTGACCTGCGGCGAATACCTGGCGTTCATGGCCGACGGCGGCTACCGGCGGTTCGAGTTCTGGCTTGCCGAAGGGTGGGATCTCGTGCGGCGCGAGGGCCTTTTCGCTCCCCTCTATTGGCGGCGCGAGGGCGACGGCTACGTCCGCCGCACCCTCCACGGCGAGATCCCCGTCCGTCCCGAGGATCCGGTGACCCACGTCAGCCTCTACGAAGCCCACGCCTACGCCACGTGGGCAGGAGCACGGCTGCCCACCGAGTTCGAATGGGAGGTTGCGGCACGTCACCATGCCATGCGGGAACTCGCCACCGGCCACTTCGCGGATCGGCGCCCGCACCTGCCGCTCGCGCCCGCCGACGGCGCGCTGCAATTCTTCGGCGACGCGTGGGCGTGGACCTCGAGTGCCTACGGACCCTATCCGGGTTTTCGGGCCGAAGACGGCCCCCTCTTCGAGTACAACGGCAAGTTCATGGTGAACCAATACGTACTGCGGGGCGGATCGTGCGCAACGCCCCCCGGGCACGTTCGGCCGAGCTACCGCAACTTCTTCCCTGCCGCTGCTCGATGGCAGTTCTCCGGGATCCGACTCGCAAGGACGGCCCGATGACCGCACCCGCCCCGTACGCTCCCACGGACGCGTTTCGGCGCGACGCCATCGCAGGGCTCGCCCGGCATCCACGCTCGCTGCCGTGCAAGTACCTCTACGACAGCCGCGGTTCGCGCCTCTTCGACCGGATCTGCACCCTCGACGCCTACTACCCCACGCGTACCGAACGATGGATCCTGCGCAACCACGGACGAGCCATCGCCCGCCGCCTCGGTCCACGGGTGCGCGTCGTCGAACCGGGTCCGGGCTCGGGTGAGAAGGCTTGCCTGCTCCTCGGCCACCTCGCGTCACCTTCGGCCTACGTTCCCATCGACGTGTCGACCACCTTCCTGCAGGCGGCATGCGCCCGCGTGCGCGCCGC
>RFGU01000124.1 GCA_003696955.1 Deltaproteobacteria bacterium
GCCTTCGCCCAAGCCCGCGCCCAAGCCGGCCCCCGCCGCCCCCCAAGCCGCGGCCGTCGCCGAGGAGACGCGCAAGGGCGGAAGCTGGTGGCTCTGGGCCAGCGGCCTTGCACTGCTCGGCATCGGACTCGGGGCGCCCCCGTCGTTCTTGTCCCACCTTACGGTCTTCGTGCTGGCCTGTTTCGTGGGTTGGCAGGTCATCTGGAACGTCACACCGGCCCTGCACACCCCCCTGATGAGCGTCACCAACGCCATCAGCGGCATCATCATCATCGGCGGCATGCTGCAGATCTCCGGGTCGCCGACGTCGGCCACCACGATTCTGGGGGCGCTGGCCGTCTTCGTCGCCACGATCAACATCGCCGGCGGTTTCCTCGTCACGCAACGCATGCTGGAGATGTTCCGCAAGTAGGGTGCCCATGTCCGAAAGCCTCCTCACCGTCGCCTACATCGCCGCGAGCGCCTTGTTCATCCTCTCCCTCGGCGGCCTCTCCAGCCAGGAGACGGCCCGGCAGGGCAACCGCTACGGCATCATCGGCATGGTCCTCGCCCTGGCCGCCACGGCCGCAAGCGACCACGTCGCCGGATCCGGCTACGCGGTGCTCGGCGCCGCCATGGTCCCGGCGGCCATCATCGGCGCGGTCCTCGCCGCGCGGGTGGCCATGACCTCCATGCCCGAACTCGTGGCCATCCTGCACAGCTTCGTCGGTTTGGCCGCCGTGTTCGTCGGCATCGCAAGCTACCTCGGGCCCCAGACGCTGACCGGCGTGGAGCACACGATCCACCTGGTGGAGGTCTTCGTCGGCGTGTTCATCGGTGGCGTCACGTTCACGGGGTCGGTCGTCGCCTTCGGCAAGTTGCGAGGCCTCATCACCGGCAAGCCCCTGCTGCTGCCGGGCCGGCACCTCCTCAACCTCGTCATGTTGTTGGCCTCGGTCGGCCTGGGCGTGCAGTTCCTCGGCGCGGAGGCGACCCACGCGGCGGGCACCTTCCCGGCGGGCCTTACGCCCCTGCTCGTCATGACCGGGATCTCCTTCGTCCTGGGCGTCCATCTGGTCGCGGCCATCGGTGGAGCGGACATGCCGGTGGTGGTGTCGATGCTGAACAGCTACTCGGGCTGGGCCGCGGCCGCAGCCGGCTTCATGCTGGCCAACGACCTGCTCATCATCACGGGCGCCCTCGTTGGATCGTCGGGCGCGATCCTGAGCTACATCATGTGCCGCGCCATGAACCGCTCGTTCGTGAGCGTCATCCTGGGCGGCTTCGGCTCCGACGGCGGCACGCCCGCCAAGCGGACGGCGGCCGGGGAAGGCGGCGAGGTCACCGAGACCACGGTGGACGAGGTCGTGGACCTCCTGACCCATGCCAAGAACGTCATCATCGTGCCCGGCTACGGGATGGCCGTCGCCCAGGCGCAGCACAGCCTGTCGGAGGTGGTCAAGATCCTGCGCGAGCGTGGCGTCAACGTGCGCTTTGCGATCCACCCCGTGGCCGGCCGGCTGCCCGGGCACATGAACGTCCTCCTCGCCGAGGCCAACGTGCCCTACGACATCGTCCTCGAGATGGAGGAGATCAACGAGGACTTCCCGAACACCGACGTCGTGCTGGTGATCGGCGCCAACGACATCGTGAACCCTGCGGCCCTCGAGGACCCCGAAAGTCCCATCGCCGGCATGCCGGTGCTCGAGGTCTGGAAGGCCAAGACCACCGTCGTGATGAAGCGCTCCCTGGCCTCGGGCTATGCGGGGATCGACAACCCGCTCTTCTACAAGGAGAACACGCGGATGCTCTTCGGCGACGCCAAGAAGAACGTCGACCTCATCCTGGCCAAGCTGGTCGAGTCGAAGTAGGGCCGGCTTTCGCGGGTCGGGCCGCAGGCTACGCCACGGCGAAGCCCGCCGAGTCCCGAAGCCAAGCGAGGATCCGCCGCGCGACGTCGAGCGGCACCTCCACGCCCACGTCGGCGACGTCCGGCTTGAGGGCACCGTGGAAATCCGATCCCCCCGTGGGCACGAGGCCGTGGCGTTCGGCCAGGTCCACGAAACGTCGGCGCATCTCGGCGTCGTAGCTGGCGTAGTGGCACTCGAGCCCCGAAAGGCCCGCCCCGGCATGGGCCCCGAGCAGGGCTTCGAGGTGCTCGTCGTCGTAGACGTGGGGATGGGCGAGGGCGCAGACGGCCCCGGCCTCTTGCAGCAGTTCCAGCCCTTCGGCCACGGAGAGTCGCTCGACGGGAACGTAGGCCGGCGCGCCGTCGGCCAGGTAGCGGTCGAAGGCCTCGCGGGTGTCCCTGACGAACCCCGCCTCCACGAGGGCCCACGCCACGTCGGGCCGTCCGACGGTACGCCCTTCGGCCCGCGCGCAGATCTCCTCGCAGTCGAGCTGGATCCCGAGCAGCGCAAGGCGCTGGCAGATGGCGTGGATCCGTTCGACCCGGGCGCGCGCGATCTCGGCCAGCTTGGCCTCGAGGCGCGCGCGGCCCTCGCCATGCCCGATCCCGTACCCGAGCACGTGCACCGACCGCCCGCGGTCGCGACACGACAGCTCGATCCCTTCGACGACCAGGGGGGCCGCGCCCTCGACCTCCGGGCCGCCGGCGAGGGTGTCGTGGTCCGTCAGGGCGAAGAGCACGACGCCCGCAGCCCTCGCCCGGGCGGCGACGGCGGCGGCGGACTCCGAGCCGTCCGAGTGGGTCGAGTGGCAGTGCAGCTCGATCCGGATCGGACCGTCGCGTCCTTCGAGCACGTCCGTGACCGGAAGCGTCACGATCCCAACATACGCGATGGCACGCCGCGCACAAGCCGATCGACGATCCAGGGCGGATCGTCCGCCTACGGCAACAGGGCGAAACGATGGCCGCGGTCACGCACGACGAGGGTCTCGGCACCACAGTGCGCGAGGGCGGCGGTGAGGATCGCCACGCCGGCGACGATCACGTCGGCCCGCCCTCGAGGAAGGCACGGGTGCGCGGCCCGTTCGGCGAAGGTCCTGTGGGCAAGGGCGTCGCCGCGTTCGCGCACCTGTCCCGCCGAGAACGTCGCGCCGTCCACCCGATCCCGATCGTACCGCTCGAGGTCGAGCAACAGGGCGGCCGTGGTGGTGGCCGTACCTGCGACGGCGTGGAGAACGGGATGGGGGGCGACAGGCCGTGTCGCGAGGGTCTCTCGGGCTCGGGCCACCATGGCCTCGAAGACCTCGGACCCGGGTGGATCGTTCGGAGCGAAGGCCTCCCACAGGTGCACCGAGCCCAAGCGGAAGGAGACGACGTCCTCCACCTGCGTCCCCCTACCGAGCGTCAACTCGGTGGAGCCACCGCCGATGTCGAGGACCCGAAGCGGCCCGATGGGCTCCTCGCGGGCCACCGAGAGGTAGGAGAGGCGCGCCTCCTCCTCCCCGGAGATCGTCTCGATGGGGCGTCCGAGAAGGCGCGCCGCCGGCTCGAGGAATGCCTCGGCGTCCTCGGCCATACGAACCCCGGCGGTAGCGACGGCCCGGATGCGTTCCCGGGCAACCCCCAGGCGCTCGGCGTGGGCGAGGTGATCTGCGATGGCGGCCAGGGTGCGCGCGATGGCCTCGGGCCGCAGGCGCCGGCGATCGGCCCCGAGCCCCTCGCCGAGGCGTGTGATCGTGGCGCGGTCTTCGACGACCTCCACGCTGCCGTCGGGCCGTCGGCGGCCCACCAGCATGAGGACGGTGTTCGTCCCCACGTCGAGAATCGCCGCGGGCGGCTCGTTTGCGGCGCCTGCCATGTCCGCTCGTGCGAGCGCCGAATCAGTAGGCCCGTGGCCCCCAGTCCGGCGTGGTGCCGGCCCGGATGACCTGGATCGCGTTGTTGCCGTCCTTCGTCGCCACGAAGATCCCGCCCCGCGACGAGGAGTAGGCGATGAGCCGGCCGTCGGGCGAGTAGGTCGGATCCTCGTTTCGGCCACCGCCCTGGGTCAGGCGCACGAGCTTGTTCGTACCCACGTGGACCGCGAAGACGTCGAACCGATTGGCGTTGTCGCGCCCTGCGTAGGCCACCCAGTTCGCCAGATCCCGGTCCTTCTTGTTACCCGGGTTCCAGTCCGGCGTCTGGTTGTAGTTGCCCTTGCGGGTCAGGCGCTTGGCGCCACCGCCGGACGAACTCATGACGTAGATCTGGGGCGTCCCCGCGCGATTGGACACGAACGCGATCCGGCTGCCCCCGGGATTCCAGGTGGGCGAGCCGTCGATGGCCGGATTCTTCGTCAATCGCCGCTGGATGTTGCCGCCACGGTCGATGAGGTAGATCTCGCTGTTGCCGTCCTTGGACAGGGTGAGCGCGATGGAGCCGCCGTTCGGGCTCATCACCCCGCCGAGGTTCAGCCCCGGATACTTGCTGATCCGGCGGGGGGCACCGCCGGCCGCCATCCAAAGATCGGGATTGCGCTTGGCGTAGCTGGTGAACAGCACCTCGCCCCCCGGGCCAATGGAGGGGAGGATGTTGAGGGAGCGGTTGTTCGTGATCGATGCGACGTTGCCCCCGTCCATCTCCGCCGTGTAGACGTTCTTCGTCACGGTCGGGTTGCGCCGCGTACGGACGAACGCGATCCGCGAGCCGAACACGCCGGGAACGCCCGTGTAGTGGGCGATCACGTCGTTCATGAACTTGTGGGCCGCCTTGCGCGGATCTCCGGCCGGGTAGCCCTTCGAAAGCACCGGACGGCTGCCCTGGCCGAGATCGTAGAGCAGGAATCGGATCTGTCCGCCGACCGTGGCGTTCTTGATCACGGCGTCGGCGCCGACCTGGATCCAGCCGTCCTTGTTGAAGCCCTTCTCCTTGATGAGCGCCGCGGGCATCCCCTTGCGATCGAGGACCTCGAAGCCGCCCGACAGGCGGGCGTCGCGGCGCAGGATCTCGCCGACGTCGTCGCCCGCGGGCACCGCCAGGCGAATGAGCCGAAACTTGCCGCCGATGTCCTTGGCATCGGGTTGGGCGTTGGCCGAAGGAACGAGGGCGTCGTGGCCGACGGCGTAGGCGGCCGAGGCGAACGCGCCGCCGAGGGCGGCGAGGACCAGGAGGTTGCGAAGCATGGATGAGCTCTCCTCGTGGGTTCGGCCCCGATGTTGCCCGGAGATCGGGCGCAGGGCAACGCCGGGGACGACGCACCCTGCCCCCCCGACATTCACGTTCGGACGCACGCCGGCCCTCCGGCCGCCCGCGTGCGGCTACCGCACGCCGCCCGCCCCCGTCCAACGGAAGGTGTAGCGGATCTTGGCGCAGTTCGACCGCATCTTCTTGATGACGTCGGGCGGCGGTCGCGGCAGTTTGAGGCGTCGCAGATCGTTCTCGATGAGGTTCTGGATCTGCGGCGGAAGGCTCCCGCCCTTGCGCAGCACCTTGCAGACCTTGCCGTCCTTGCCGACGGCGATCTGGAACCGAAAATCCCCCTTCGTGGCCTGCGCGCCGTAGGAGGCCGCACTGACGTTGTTGTTCAACGCCGCCATCACGGCCGTCGCCCACGGGTCCCCGTCCTTCTTCATCTTCGCCCAACCGTTGGGATCGCCGAACGGATCGCCGATGTTGTAGTCCACCGTGGGCAGGTCGTCGTAGGGTGTGTTCTTCTGGGTGGGGTTCTTGGCCGTGGGGAGCTTGCTGTCCTTCTTCTGGGGCGGCGTGGGGAGCTTGTTCTTCTTCTTCTCGCGCTTCTTGGGTGGATCCTCGGGTGGGGGCGTCGCGTCCTCGGTGACACTCTCCTCGACCGCCGCCTCCTCCGCCCGGGTCTCCTGGGTGATGATCTTCTCGGGGATCTCCTCCTCGGGAGGTTTTTGCCCGAGCTTGACCAGGGCCCCGGGCACGAAGTCGATCTCCAGCTCCTCGAGGTCGTCGTCGGCGTCCGCCGCCTGGGCCTGCGCCATCAACGCAAACACCAGGGCGGCCCCGGTGACCACCGTGCCGACGACCCCGCCGAAGAACGCCAACGGATTGCGCAGCATCTCGCGGATGTCACGCCAGACCGAGCCGAAGAGTGCGCCGAGCAGGCCGGGGCGGATGTCGTCGCTCACGGCAGCTCCTTGCCCGCCCGCATGGCTTCGAGGCGTTTGGGGTTCGGGTCGGTCACGAAGCCGACCTCTCCGATCTCGGCCTTCTTGAGGGCCACGAGCACGTCAACGACCCGGTCGAAGGGAACGGTCTGATCCGCCTGGAGGAACACGACGCCTGCGTCCGAGAGCTTGGCGTTCTTGGCCAGCTCCTCGGCGAGACGCTCCGGATCCTTCGAAAGCGGCAGGGTGCCGAGGAAGACGTTGCCGGCGGCATCGATGGAGACGACGCTCGTCATGAACTCCTCCTCGGAGATCGTCTCGCCGCGGGCGGCGGGCAAGGTCACCTCCTTGCCCTCCGGGCTCATCAGGGGCGTCGCGATCATGAACATGATGAGCAGGCAGAACATCACGTCCACGAGGGACGTGACGTTGATCGCGGAGACGGGCTCGCCGCTCTCGACCAGGCCGTCGTTGACGAAACCGCGCGCCATACCGTGCTCTGCCGGCCGCCTAGAAGAAGTGGCGGTTGACGATGTTCATGAAGTCGTTGCCGAAGTTCTGCATCTCGGACGAGAGCACCTTGAGCCTGCGCTGGAAGTAGTTGTAGGCCGCAACCGCGGGCACGGCGCTGGCGAGGGCCAAGGCCGTGGTCACGAGGGCTTCGGCGATGGGTTGGCTGACCTCGGCCAGCTCGGCCTTCCCCTGGGCGGCGATGCTCAAGAAGGCATCCATGATGCCCCACACCGTACCGAACAGGCCGATGAACGGCGCCGCCGAGCCCGTGGTGGCCAGAAACGGCAACAGGTTCTCGAGCTTCGTCTGCTCGCTGATCTGGGCACGCTGGAGGGCACGGGCCACGTTGTCCGAATCCTCCATCTTGTCGTGCATGGAGCCACCCTGGGCGTCGCGGCGCTTCTTGACCTTGCTAAGCTCCACGTAGCCTGCGCGGAACATGGCCGCAATGGGGCTTTGCCGCAGCTTCTCGGCGACCTTGTAGATCTCGTCGAGCCGTTTGCTCTCCCAGAAGCGATCGAGGAACTTGATGGACTGGGCCTGGGCCTGGCTGATGTGGATGAGCTTGTAGAAGATGACGAAGGCCGTCAGGGCGATCAGCGTAAGGAGGATGATCACCACCACGAGCACGATCCCCTGGGAGGCGGCCAGCAGCGAAATGAGATCCACCTTTGCGAGCAATGGCCCGGCAGCGGAGACGAGCGCGAGACTGGATGCGTTCACGGCTCGGGCAGGCTAGCCGGGCCCGCACCGCGCGGTCAACGACCAAGCGTGTCACGGCCCTTGCTATGCTGGCGCGGTGCCGGGCTTCCTTGCACGCAGACGGAGCCACCGCGCCCCGTGGGGGGCTGCGGCCGCCCTCGCCTGGGTCGGCGGGGGGTGCGGCGGGGACGTCGGCACCGTCGAGGTGGCCTGGGTGGTCGCCGGACGCGACGGCGAACCCATCTTCCCGAGCGGCGACCTTGCGCCTTCGGCCTACGACGACACCTGCGATCTGCCCGGCTACGGGCCCGGCATGGCCGAGGTGACCTACGCCTTGCGGCTTTCGCTCCAGATCTGCGACCCCGGCTGCGGCGATTGCTCCGACTCCGCCTGCCACGTGGTGCCCGAGGCGGAGCTGCCGTGCGACGGCGTCCGATATACCGACCCGGACGTGCCTGCGTCGGAACGTCCGTATCTCTTTCGCCTCCGCGCGCGGATCGAGACGGAGACGGGCTCGTGCGTCCCGTCCGCGGGCTGCGTGGTGGTGCCCGGCCCCATCTCGCGCAAGGTTCGGCCCGGCCGGGTCACGGACCTGCAGGTCGTGGAGATCCTCCTGGACGTGGAGGGCGGCGCACGGCCCGGTAGCCCAGCCTCCCGTCTCGATCTGGTGGCCTGCGGGTGTGCGTGACCACCGCGCGCCACCCGTCCGGCGCCCCCGGATCCCCCCGTTCGGTCCGCATGCGGGGCCCATGGCACCAGCGCTCGCCGGATTCACCTACACTTCGGTCGTCCGTGCTCCGCTTGCGATCTTCGCTCCAACCGCGCATCGCGCTCGCGATCGCCGCCTCGGCCGCCGGCTGTGCGTTCCCGTCCCTCGATCCCACCGGTCTCGAGATGGCCTGGCGGATCCAGGAGTCCAACCTGGCCGATGGCGAGGACGCCCGCCGTGAGCGCACCTGCGCGGGGGCCCTGGCGAGCACGGTGGAGCTGGCCCTGTCGGACGCCGACGAACCTGAACGCCGCGGCACGTTCGAGTATCCGTGCACCCTGGGGCGCTCGACCCTCGAAGCCCTGCAGGCCGAGCCCTCCGACGTCTTCGTATCCCTGCACCCCGGGGACTACGAAGCCACGGCGACCCTCGTGGCACAGGGCGGGCTCTTCCAGGTCGCCGCAACCGAGACCGTGTCGGTTCCGGGGCGCAGCCAGGCCCTTTGGGTGCCCACCTTCGAGCTCGTGACGGTCGATCCGAAGCTCGCGTTCGTCGGACAGGACACCTGCTCCACCGTGCGGCTGACCCTGCGCTATGCCGACGCCGACGACCTCGTGCCCGACGACCCGGAGGAGACGGACGGGACGACCGGGGGCGGGGCGTCCTCCGGCACCGACACCGGCACGGGTGGCAGCGGCGGCACGACGCCGGACGCCGACGATGCCCTCGTCTACCGCACGGGCCTTACGACGGACACCGGGGTCTCCCTGGCGGGCGACGTCACCTCCTGTGCCGACCTCGCGCCCACCCAACTCGTCTCCGACGTCGACGTGGGGCGGTACGTGCTGGAGGTGACGGTGGACGAAGGCCCCGCCTGCCCCATTTCGGTAACCTTCGACCGGCCCCAGCGCACCGTCACCATCGACCTTGCGAACCTCCCCTGCGCGGGCTAGGAGGGGCCCTACCCCGTGTCGCGTCGCTCCATCCCCTTGGCCGCCGCCGTGCTCCTTTCGGCCTGCGCCGAGACCCCGAGCTTCGAGGTCCGCTGGCGGATCGGCGCCTCCGCCGACGCCGAGGCTGCGGCGCCCCCCGAGGGCGTCGCGTTACGCGCACCCTGGCAGTGCACCGAGGTTGGCCTGTTTCGCGTCCTCGTCCAGACGTGGACCGAAGACGGCGCCGTGCTCCTCGACGAACGCGACCACCGTTGCTTCCCCGCGAGCTTCGACGACCCCGATGCCGCGGTCGCGGGCCCCTCGCTCCCGCCCGGCACCTACCAGGTGCGGCTGCAGGGCGTGCGGCGCGACGGCGTGGCCTACGCCCCCCCCGAAGAGGGCCGGTTCGCCCCGGGCGTCACGGTGATCGGCGACGTGGTCGTCGAGAACCCGGACACCACGATTCGACTGCTCGACGAGGGCGACGACCCCGTGCTCGGGGCCCCCCTTCCGTGCGACGACGGCGTGGACAACGATCGCGACGGCTTCGTGGACGAAAGCGACCTGGGCTGCCGGGCTGGTCTGGGCACGAGCGAAGACGACCCGGTGCAGCTCCTGCAAGTGCGACTGGCGCCGACCTTCTTCTCGAAGAACCCCAACATGCACGGCGCCGAGGCCTGCCTGGCCGTCGGCGTGGACCGATTCGAGGTCCGCACCACCGACGGCGAGTTGCTCGGCGAGCCTCCGTGTGCCGAGACCGTGGGTAGGGCGGCCTTCCTCACGTGGGTGGCCGCCGAGGTGCCCGAGGGCGTGGACGTCACCGCCGTCGCCAGCGACGGCACACCACGTACCGTCTCCAAACGCTTCGATCTTGCGGCGGGGGGCCTTACGGTCGTGGAGGTGGACTTCTCCGACGCCGACTTCCTCGAGCCCGTGGTGGCCCCCTTCGGATTCGTGCTGCGCTTCGAGGGCGGCTCGACCGACTGCAGCGACCCCGACGAGGGCACCCTCGAGATCCCCGAGGTCCGGATCACGGTGCTTGGTGCCCACGGCGAACCGGTGTCCCCACCCGTGACCACCGAAGGAGGCATGGTCCTCGACGGCGCGGCCCCCATGGCCTGCCCGACGGCGGCCGTGATCACCGAGCCGCTGCCCTGGGGCGGCTACCTGGTCGTCGCCGAAGCCCTCTCGGACGAGGGCGACGTGTGCTTCGCCACGACCTCGCCCGTGCCGGCGGCCCCGGGCACTCCCATCGCCTTCGTCGCGGACCTCGACCGCATCGAGCCACCGCCGGCAAGCTGCCGCACCTGCGAGAGCGACGGCGAGTGCGACCCGGGCCTCGTTTGCACGGCCGACGGGCTGTGCGCCGCACCCTGAGCACCGGCCGTCTCGCCCCCGGCGGCGAGACGACCAACCCCGGCCGGCGCGCTTCGCCGGCGGCCGCCGTGGGGTGCGACCCCGGCCCCGCCGAAGGCCCGCTTCCGCGCGGGCCGGGGCGAAGGGGGTCTCTCACTCGATGACGAGATCGCGGATCGCATCCTCGAGTTCGATCTTCCTCTCGAGGCGGCGGCTCTCGAGTTCGACGATCTTGCGGGACAGAGCGTCCCCTTGGCGCACGAAGTCGTCGAGCCGCTTCGAAAGTCGCGCGCGCAGGTTGCCCGCTCGCGGGTCCTTCTTGATCGCCTCGAGGGACTTGCGCGTGGCCTCCGCCCTGCGATCGAGTTCCGCCACCTGTCGCCGCAGACCCTCGATCTCCGTGTCGATACGCCCGATCTCCTGGCGCAGCTTCACGATGGGCGCAAGCGCCTTGCGTTCGGCGGGCGAA
>RFGU01000023.1 GCA_003696955.1 Deltaproteobacteria bacterium
CGCGGAGTTGGTCATCGAGCGACCACCGGTGCTTCCCGAGCTGAGCGACGCACAGGTGCGCGCCAAGGTGTTGCGACGCTTGAAGACCCGCGAGCGCGCGTTTGCGGCGGAGCGTCGACGCCGGGGCCGCACGGTGCTCGGTGCACGCAAGGCCAGTCGGGTGTCCTACCTCTCCGTCCCGAAGCGAGAGGAGATGTTCGTCCGCAACCCGACGTTCTCGGGGCTGATGGACGAGGCCCGTCGCGCGATGGCGGCGGCGGTAACGGCCTTTCGCCGAGCGTACCGCGCAGCGAGCCGAAGCTTCCGCGAGGGGGTGCGTGACGTGGTGTTCCCGGCAGGCACCTGGCTCTACCGCGTGCGCTACCAGGCGTGCTGCGAGACGGCGGGCCCGCCGTGACGGCTCGACGCGACGCACACGGAACCGCGGCCGGCGACCGTTCCCGCGACAAACGCGATGGGCGGGGTCGAGACCGGTGTGTTCACACGAGCGTCCAGGAAACGAACCGCTCCACGCACGGCGCAGCGATGGGACGATCGTTCGATCGATTTCGGAGACTCCCGCTAGACCTCGCTTCGCTCGCCACGCGACCACGCGAGTTCCCGACAAGAGGGCGCGGTCGGGAGAGCCGCACGACGCTACGGAAAGATACTCGAAGCGACAACGTAGACGACGGATAACGTGAACCACACCGAAACGCATGCGACGACGTGCCGCCATCGACGTCGCATGGGGGACCATATCGATACACCGCGGTTCACGATGCACGCCACCGCGACGAGGACCTCCATGGCACCGGCTGCGGCCACGTCGGTTGCACCAGGACGCCCCAACTCTTAGGCGGCACCTCGCCACCCCACGCAAGCGGAATACACGCCGCCCAGAGCACCACGTCGAGCCCGGTGACGGCCATGAACGTTCGCCACGGCCCAGTGTCGCTTGCGTGTGCCGGTTGGCGGGGGATCTGCACGACCTTCGGGCTGGATCCGTCTTCGGGCTGGATCCGTCTTCGGGCTGGATCCGCTTTTCTCACGACCTTCGGGCTGGATCCGCTCGGGCTGGATCCGCTTTTCGGGCTGGATCCGCTTTTCGGGCTGGATCCGCTTCGGGCTGGATCCGCTTTCAGCTCGGCAGGCACTAGCCCATTTGGGTACCTGGCGGCGCGACGTGCCGGTGATATGGTCCGCGGCATGAACGGCTCCGCCGGCTATGCGGCCAGCTTCCAGCGGCACTTCGCGGCCCAGCTTCCCAAGACGATCCTCGAGACCATCGCGACGGAGGCCGAGGACGACTGGTCCATGGAACAGATCTTCGAAGCCGCCGAGGCGGTCGGAGCGATGGATGCCCTCGCCACGACCACGTTGGAGGAGATCGCGCGGGCCCTGCTCGGCGTCCAAGCACCGGCGCCGCAGCGCCCCGCCCGGGCCGAGAGCGTCCACGCGCGCGCCCGCGCGACGCCCAAGGGGGTGGATCCGCGCCGAGGCCGTGCGTCCTCGGGCGAGCGCCTGAGCCCCGAGGCCGCCGCCGAACTTATCGTGCCCATCGTGGCCGAGCGCGGGAAGGCGACCATGCTCGAGATCGAGGAGGCCACCAAGATGGGGCGGCGGAAGGTGCGGTTCCACGTGGGCCGACTGGTCAAGGCAGGCCGGCTCGTCCGGCACGGGATGGGCCGGGGCACCTATTACACGGTGGCCGACGAGGACTGATCCCCGGTCGAGAGGACGAGACCGTAAGCGATCGTACGCCGGTTGCACGGGTGCCGGCTCGGGGGTCCGAATGCGGCCGTCGGCCGTAACGCCGTGATGGGTTTGGAGACGGCCCTCGGGGTGTTCTACGATCGCCCGCCGTCCCCACCCATCAGGAGCACCGACTTGCGCCACCTTCGCCACCGCATTCCGCCCCTCGTCTACGCAGCCACCCTCTCGGCCGCGGTCTTCGCGGTCTCCAGCACGGCGCAGGCCGCGCCGAGCCCGTCCGAGAAGCTCAAGGGCAAGGGCGGCAACTTCGGCATCGGGCTCGCCCTCGGCGACCCCATGGGGGCTTCGGCCAAGCTCTTCCTCGCGCCCCAGCACGCCTTGCAGTTCGAACTCGGGTGGGCGCCGCTCCACCACGGCTCCGGCACCCTGTCCATGAGCTACCTTTGGCACCCGGCCACGTGGGCCTCGTCGTCCGTGGTGGACCTCATCGGCTACCTCGGCATCGGGCTCGGCGTGGGGCTGTGGAGCGATCGCTACTGGCACTACCACGGGCACCCGCATCGGGATTACGACCATCACCACACCTGGTTCGGCCTCATGCTCCGGGCCCCGGTGCTCGGGCTCACCTTGCACTGGAAGAAGGTCCCCCTCGACACTGCCCTCGAAGGCGCGTGGTCGCCCTTCCTGGTGGAGGCCTACGCCCACGGCGCGTCTCCGGGCCTCGCCCACGGTGACGTCGCGCTGCGGGTTCGCTACTACTTCTAGTTTGCCGAGATCCCCGCCGCCTCCAGCACCTTTCGGGCGATGCGCGGCAGCCCGCCGGGAAGGGGTGAGCCCGGCCGCCACAGCGTGACGTCCTCCCCCCCGGGGCGCGTGCGCAGCGTCCCGCGAAAGGGCGCCACGTGCCAGATCCGGTGGGTGAAGACGTGGCGCACCCACGGACCCGGAAGGGGCTCTATCGTCCCGTCGAACCCGAGGCGCTCCATGGCCGTCCGCGGCGAGCGCGGACGCCTTACGGCCCGCGTCGGCACCAAGGGCGGGCACCAGAGCCCCGCGAGCAACCCGGTGGCGGGACGCCGCGTGAGCACCACGGCGTTCCGCCACGAGAGCACGAGGGCGACGAAGCGGGCTTCCGGTTGCGCAACCTTCTTCCGCGGTGCGGGGATCGCCGCCTGCAGGTCCCGAGCGCCTGCTCGGCAGGCCGAGGCCACGGGGCAGAGGTCGCACGAAGGCGCCTTCGGGGTGCACACCAGGGCTCCGAGTTCCATGAGGGCCTGGGTGAGCACGCGCGGCCGCCCCGCCGCGAGCACCGCTTCGGCGCGGCGGGCGATGCCCGGGTGCCCCGCCTGCTGCTCGGCCGGATCCGAGATGGCGTCGAGGCGTGCGACGACCCGGGCGACGTTGCCGTCCACGGCGGGCACCGGCAGGTCGTAGGCGATCGACGCGACGGCCCCGGCCGTATACGGCCCGATCCCCGAGATCTCGCGCAGGCGCTCCGGGTCCGCCGGAAGGACGCCCCCGAAGCGTTCGACGACCGCCTTGGCGCCCCGGTGGAGCAGCCGCGCCCTGCGGTAGTACCCGAGCCCGCTCCAGGCGGCGAGCACGTCGTCCTCGCTGGCGGCGGCGAGGGCCTCGACCGTCGGAAACCGGGCCAGGAACCGCTCGAAGTAGCCGAGCACCGTCTCGACCCGGGTCTGCTGCAGCATGATCTCGCTCACCCAGATGGCATAGGGGTCCTGCGTGCGGCGAAACGGCAGGTCCCGCGCGTGGCGGGCGAACCAGCGTGCGAGACGTCGCGCGACGTCGCGCGCACGGGAAGGCTCCCTGGCGAGATCGGCCGCCGACATGGCCGACCTCCCGTACCACGGAAGCCCCCCCTGCCGCCACGCGTCGTGCTTGCGTACCATGGACCTACGTGCGCAACGTCCGTCTCCTCGCGGCCGCCGCGGCCCTGACCGCCTCCGGGCCCGCCACCGCGGCCGAGCGCCCGAGCCCGCCGGAGGCCGGCTCGGTGTCCTTGGGGATCGTGGCCGGCGACCCCACCGGCGGGTCGGCCAAGCTCTTCCTGCACCCGCGCCACGCCCTCGCCTCCCACGTGGGATTCGGCTTCTTCCACTTCGGCGCCGGTCGTGTCGATCTCTCGTACCTGTTCCACTCCAAGCCGTGGGGCGGCAAGGACGGCTTCTTCGCCCTGGGATACGTCGGCGTCGGCGTGGGGGTCGCGTTCTGGAGCAGCAAGTTCGGCCACCTCGGGCCCCTCGCCCCCGAGCCCGGCGACTTTCGTAAGGCGGCGTTCTTCTTCCGCGCGCCCGTGCTGGGGATCGACTTCTTCCTCGCGTCCGTTCCCATCGACATCTTCCTGGAGACTGCCTACAGTCCCCTCGTCGGGCCGTACCTGAGCGCCTGGAACATCGACTTCGGGCTCGGCGCCCGCTACTGGTTCTGATCCCGTGATCTTCGAGCGCAACCTCCATCTGCACTTCGTGGGCGTCGGCGGCGTGGGCATGAGCGGCATCGCCGAGGTCCTCGCCAACCTCGGCTACCGCGTCACGGGAACGGACCTGCACGAGTCCGAAGCCACGCGCCGCCTGCGTGCCGCCGGCGCCACGATCTTCACCGGCGGCCACGACGCCGCCCATCTCGGTGACGCCGACGTCGTGGTCGTCTCGAGCGCGATCCCACGGGGCAACCCGGAGGTCGAGGCCGCGCGTGCGCGGCGGATCCCGGTCATCCCGAGGGCCGAGATGCTCGCCGAACTCATGCGCCTGCGGCGTGGCGTCGCGGTCGCCGGCAGCCACGGCAAGACCACCACCACGTCCCTGCTCGCCTGGCTGCTGCACGAGGCGGGTGCCGATCCCACGGTGGTCATCGGGGGCAAGGTCAACGCCTTCGGTTCCAACGCCCGGCTCGGCCAGGGCGACCTCATCGTCGCCGAGGCCGACGAGAGCGACGGGTCGTTCCTGGTGCTCTCGCCCACGTACGCCGTGGTCACCAACATCGACCGCGAGCACCTCGACCACTACGGTACGTTCGAAGACCTGCGCGCCGCCTTCGCGGGCTTCGTCGGGCGCGTGCCCTTCTACGGCGCCGCATACCTGTGCATCGACGACCCGGTCGTACGATCCCTCGTCCCCGAGATCGGCAAGCGGGTCGTCACGTACGGGCTCGCCGAGGACGCCGAGGTCCGGGCCGCGGGCGTCACCGTCGAGGGGACCGCAGTGGCGTTCGACCTCGTGCGCCACGGCAGGCACGAAGGCCGATTCCGCCTGCACATGCCCGGCATGCACAACGTCCAGAACGCCACGGGGGCCTTGGCCCTCGCCCTCGACCTGGGCGCCGACCCGAGGGTGCTGCAGCGGGGCCTCGAACGCTTCGCGGGGGTCCAGCGCCGGTTCTCGGTGCGCGGGGAGGCAGGCGGCGTCCTCGTCGTCGACGACTACGGGCACCATCCCACCGAGATCGCCGCGACCCTGCAGGGCGCCCGGGCGAGCTTTCCCGAGCGGCGCCTGGTGGCGGCGATCCAACCCCACCGCTACACCCGGCTGCGCGATCACTTCGACGCCTTCGTCGACGCCCTTGGACCCTGTGACGCCGTCTTCGTCACCGAGGTCTATCCCGCCGGCGAGACACCGATCCCGGGGATCGATGGTGCGAGTCTGGCGCGGGCGATCGCGGCCGCACGCCCGGCGCGTCCCGTGGAGTTCGTGCCCGAGGTCGAGCGGCTCGCCGAAGCGCTCGCCGGGGCGGCCCGGCCGGGCGACCTCGTGCTGACCCTCGGGGCAGGCAGCATCACCCGTACGAGCCACGACCTGGTCGAACGCATCGCCGGAGCGGCATGACGAAGGGCGCCGAGATCGCCGCGCGGCTCGACCTGGCCGGCGCGGGCCTCGAGGACACCGACGTGCGGCTCGACGAGCCCATGGCGCGGCACACGACGAACCGCCTCGGCGGCCCCGCCGACGTGTTCGTGCGGCCCGGCACCGAACGCGACCTCGCCGTGCTCCTCGCCCGGGCCCACGGGACGGGGGTGCCGGTGACCTTCGTCGGCAGCGGCACGAACCTCCTGGTGCGCGACGGTGGGATCCGCGGGCTGGTGGTCAACCTCGGCCGGATGCGCCGGGTGGAGCGTCCCGACCCGGACGGAAGGCCCGGTCACGTCTTCGCCGAGGCGGGGGCGAGCACCGGCCGGGTCCTTGCGCGGTGCCGGTCGTGGGGACTTTCGGGCGTGGAGTTCCTCGCGGGCGTCCCCGGCAGCATGGGCGGGGGCGTCGTGATGAACGCGGGCACGTTCCTCGGCGAGTTCCGGGACGTGGTGACCCGCGTCACGAGCCTCACCCTCGACGGCCGCCGGGTGGTGCGGCCCGCGGCCGCATGTGGGTTTCGCTATCGGGGCTCGGATCTGCCGCCCGACGAGGTGGTGGTGTCCATGGACCTCGATCTCGCACCGGCCGATACCGCGACCATCGACGCCGCCGTCGAACGCCTCCGATCCCACCGCCGGGCCCGGGAGCCGCAAGGCGTGCCCAACAATGGCAGCACCTTCAAGAATCCTCCGGGCGACCACGCCGGCCGGCTCATCGAGGCCGCGGGGCTCAAGGGGTTGCGGGTGGGCGGCGCCGTCGTAAGTCCCGTCCATGCCAACTGGCTCGTCGTCGATCCGGACGCCGGTCGCCCGTGCACCGCCACGGACATGATCGCCCTCATCGAACGGGTGCGCGACGAGGTGGCCGCACGTTTCGGGGTGACCCTCGAACTCGAGGTCCGCGTGCTCGGCGAGGACTGAAGCGGCCCCTCCGAGCACAACTGGGACGATGCGGCCTGGGCCGCTATCCTTGCGCGACGCCATGACCGCCGCCGATCCCGTATCCGAACAGCTTGCCGAGGCGATCCGCGCCGCCCTTCCCGACGCCGTGGTCGAGGTGCGCCCCCAAAGCCCCGGGCACTACGCCCTGCGGGTCGTGAGCGCCGCGTTCGAGGGCAAGGGGCTGCTCGACAAGCAGCGCCTGGTCTACGCCGCCATCGCCCCGCTCATGAAGGGCGATGCGGCGCCCGTCCACGCCATCGATCACCTCGAGACGCAGGTGCCGTGACGCCGCCCGATCACGCGGAGGTCGGCTTCGCGTGGTCCGCGAGCCAGTCGGCCACGAGCTGACGCACGGGCTCGCGCAGACCCGCGGGCTCGTTGTGCAGCTCGTGGTAGTAGCCGTCGAAGACCTCGAGGCGTTGATCGTGGGCGGTCGGGTCCGGGAGCCGCGCGAAGGTACGACGGATCGCCTCGGGATCCACGATCCGGTCCCCCGTGCCGACGAGCCACAGCATGGGCAGGGCTAGCCCCGCCACCTCCCGCTGCACCCGCGCGATGGCCTTCTCCATGGCGACGAACCACCCCACCGAAACGACCCGGCTGCGGCGCGTGTCGGCTTCGTAGGCGCGCACCACTTCCGGGTCCCGGCTGATCGCAGACGCCGGGATCTCGGCGGGCTGGGCGAACGTGGGTACGAACCTGGCGGCGAGGCGCGCGAGCGCCACCTTGATCCGCGGCACCTTCATGGCAAGGCCGAGCAACGGCGCGCTGACGACGGCGCCGGACGGCGGCCGCGAGAGCAACCGCTCGAACGCACCGTCCACCAATGCCACGAGCAGGATGAGCCCGCCCATGCTGTGGCCGAACGGCAAGAGGGGCAGCCCCTCGGTCCAGGCGTCCTCGTCCTCGCGCACCTTCGCGGCCACGAAGGCCAGGTCGGCGGCATAGGTCTCGAAGGCGTCGACGTGTCCGCGCGGTCCCCCCGAAAGGCCCTCGCCGCGGTGGTCCGGGCCGAACGCCAGGCCGCCGCGGGCCGCGACGGCCTCGCCGAGCCAGGCATGGCGCCCCACGTGCTCGCCGCTACCGTGGGAGATCGGCACCACGAAGCGGGCCGGACCGTCGGGCGCCCAGATCTCCGTGTGCAGGCGAACGCCATCGGCGGTGGTGTAGGTGCGCACGCGGTGCTCCATGGGACGGAGCATAACGGGACGGCGCGACGAGGTCCCGTCGGGGGGCACTTGGGGTAGGCTCGGGGGTGTGGATCCTTCGGCACGCTCGGTTGCGGATCGCCCGCGGCCGCGGTGCTCGGCGCTCGCCATCGCCGTCGCCATCGCCATCGGCCCCACGGACCTGCGGGCCGCCCCAGGGCGCACACCCGAACCCGGCGCGACGGCGACGACCGGGACCGAAGCCGAGACGGTGGGATCCGAGACAGGACCACGACCGGTCACGAGCCCCCCACCGCCGCGGGTTCCCGTCCCCGCTCGAGACGGCAAGGATGGAGGGATCGATGGGGCGCAACGTCCCGGGCGACCCGACGGCGGCGGCGGCGAGGCCGTTCCGTCCGGCCGCCCGACGGGATACGTCCTCGCGCCGACCCACCGCGGCACCGGCCTGCTCGTGACGGCCGGGCTGCTCGGCGCCGCCGCCCTCGCCGAACACGCCGTCGCCCTCGCAGCCTTTCGCAACACCTGCGGCCTGGCCGAGGACGGCGTCGAACAGTTCCAACAGGGCGACGGCCAGGATCCGCAGATGCAGGTGCGCGAGGTCGTGGAGATCGGTGCCTTCGCGGTGCTGTGCACCGTCTCCATCGGCCCCGCGATCACGCTGCGCGCCGTGGTGCCCGTGTTCCTCGGCGGCTCCCTGGCGGTGGCGGCCGGCGGCGGTCACCTGCGCGGCACCTACCTGGGGTATCGCGACACCTTCGTCCGTCCCCGCGCGCGCAAGGAGAAGGTCCTCTTGGGGGTGGGCGGGGCCCTCGTCGCCCTCGGGGGCACCGTATGGCTCGGCAGCCGACTTTCCATGCTGCGCAACCGGGTGGGCTGCGACTCGATCACGTGCCTGGCCGGCTACGATTTCGCCACGCTGCACCTTTCGGCCGCCCTGTCGATCTCCGGGGCGGCCACCTTGGGCCTCGGCCTCGCCTACCGCACGTCCCGCCGCCGGTTCCTGCGGCTCGAAGAACTCCACGTCGTGCCGATCGCGGGCCGGGGCAGCGGTGGGATGGCGCTTTCGGGCCGCTTCTAGGCGCGGGACGGCGCGGCGTGGAACCGCGTCAGAACAGCTCCCGCACCCACGAGGAGAGGCGTCGACCGAGACTCGGGCGGTCGTCGTGCAGATACGTGCCGTCGGTTAGGGGTTCGTGGGCGGCACCGTAGAGCACCAGGCCCACCGCGGTGGAGAACCGGGGATCGGCAATCATTTGGGAGAAGCCGCCGTCCTTGACGGACACCCGGGCGTCGCCCACTCGCACGCCTCCCACGCCCACCTCGGGGATCCCGCGGCGCACCGGAACGCGGAAGATGTCCTCGGCGAGTTCGCAGATCCCCTCGAGCTGGGCGGCACCGCCCGTGAGCACGATCCCCGACGCCGCCAGGTCGGCGCAGCCGCTGTGTAGGAGGCTCTGGTGCGCCAGCAAGAGGATCTCCTCGACCCGGGGCTCGATGATCTCGGCCAAGAATTTGCGCTTGTGCTGCCGAGGCGGGCGGGGGCCGACGCCCGGCACCTCGATCTCCTCGTCGTCGCCGACGAGCCGGGCGAGGGCGCAGCCGTGCTTGTTCTTGAGCCGCTCGGCCTCGGCCACGCTCGTACGCAGGCCATGGGCGACGTCCTGGGTGATCCGCTGGCCGCCCATGACGAGTACCGACGTGAACACGTCGCTTCCCTCGTGATAGACGGCGATGTCGGTCGTGCCACCCCCCATGTCGATGAGGGTCACCCCCAGGTCCATCTCGTCCTCGTGCAGGACGGCCAGGGAACTGGCGATGGGTTCGAGCACCACCTCCTGTACGTCCAGCTCCGCACGATTGCAGCACTTGACGATGTTCTGGACACTGGTGACGGCGGCGGTGATGACATGGGCCCGTACCTCCATGCGGACGCCGCTCATCCCGATGGGATCTCGGATCTGGCCCTGGCCGTCGATGATGTACTCGATGGGGATCGTGTGCAGGATCTGGCGGTCGAGGGGGATGTTGACCGCCTTGGCCTGTTCGAGCACGCGCGCCACGTCCGCCTCGGTGACCTCGCGGTTGCGCATGCTGACCTGCCCGGTGCTGCTGAAGCCCTGGATGTGCCCTCCGGCGATGCCCACGTACACGGTCTCGACGCGGGCGTCGGCCATTTGTTCGGCCTCCTGCACCGCCGCGGCGATGGACTTGGTCGTCGCCTCGATGTTGACGACGACCCCCTGGCGGAGCCCGTCGGAACGATGGGTGCCGACCCCGAGGATCTCGATGCCCGACGGGGTGAACTCGCCGATGATGGCGGCGATCTTCGTCGTGCCGATGTCGAGGCCACAGATGATTTCACCGATCTCTGCCATGGTGTCTTCCTTCGGAGGGGGGGCGGGAGGCGGATGCGTCGTCGGTCGTCGGGCCGTTCGTCCGGGGCCCGGGGGTGAGGAAGGCCGCCGTCACCCACGCTTCATCGTCGCGGGGCGCGGCGTCGAGGGCGACGCGACCGAGATCGTCGACCTGCGGTCCGAGGGCGGCGCGCAGGGCATCGAATCGCGCGAGGGCCTTTCGTAGGTCGCCCCGCCCGAGCCGAAGCTGGGTACCGCGCACGGCCGTGTACAAGGTGACGGACCCGTCGTCGTCCACGTGGACCTCGCCAAGGAGCGGACGAGGGCGCTCGGCGTAGGCGGCGATGGCCTCGAGGGCGCGCTCCATGGAAGGCGAGATGGCGCCGCCGCGGTCGAGGCGGACACCCGTCACCACCGGCAACCCCACCCCTTCGCCGGGTTCGCGGCGCTTGAACGGACGGCCCGATCGATCGACGAGGTACATCGCACCGGCCGCAAGCAAGGCCACCGGCTCGTACTCCTCCACCTCCACGATGAGCGTATCCGGCAGGCGACGGGTGACCTCGGCTCGCGCCACCCAAGGGTGCTCGGTGACCTCGCGGGCGAGGGCCTCGAGATCGACCGACAGGAGGTTCCGGCCGTGGGCCAGCCCGAGGAGGTCCCGCACGGTGTCGGTGTCCACGTGGGGCGTGGGGCGAAACTCGAGCTTGCGCGCCTCGAACCGCGGTGCACTCGTGGCGTAGGCGTGGGCGCTGGCCACCGCCTCCACGAGCCCCCAACCGATCCCGGCGGCCAGGACGAACTTGATCCAGGGAAGTCGGCCCGCGAGCCGCTTGCACGTCGATGCGGCGGTCCGAAACCGGACACCGCGACCGTTGGACCGGGCGCGCCCCGTTGGGGTCGCGGTCCCCCGGCTTGCGCCGGTTTTCCTGGAATTTCGCCGGTTTCGCCGGTTCCCACGGCGCTTGCGAGCGTCCAGGGAATGGGCGCGGCGGGACCGGAAGATGCCGAGGCGAGGGGCGTGCATGGACGTGATCGCGGGAGGGCGTCCCCTCTCGTCGATACCCAGCCGGAAGGTCCCACCGCAAGAAATCGGGCGGCGCGGGCTTGCGCCATCGCTCCGACGACGGCCCGAACACCGAAAAAATCGGCCGGATTCGGCGAGAAAATGCCCCTCCGGGCCTTGTCAGGCGATCCAACCTTCCTAAAATGGCCGCGAGCCGCCCAGAAACGACCTTGCGGCGAACCGTTCAACATTCCCACGAAGCATCACGCGAAGGAGCATCATGGCCAAGTCCAAGTCCACTGGTAAGCGCAAACCCCGAGAGATCGTCGTCGTCGGTTCCAAGATCAAGGACGTCGTCCGCCAAGCTGGGCTGCGCAGCGATGGAGAACTCGTCCAGGCCGTTTCCGAGAAGGTCCACGACCTGCTCGAGGCGGCGATCAAGCGCGCGCAGGAGAACAAGCGCGGCACCGTGCGCCCGTACGACCTGTAGCATCGTGAAGGTGCGCCCTTGGGCGCACCTTCGTCCCCACTGCGACGGAATCGCGATCTTCGCGGTTCCGTCGCTTCGTTTGGTGGGTGGACGCGACGGATCAGCGCAGGTAACCCGAATCTTCGCGCCGACGCATATAGGCCGGAATCTCCACCGACTCGTTCGACGGTGCCGGATCGCGGGACCACGGTGAGGGTGCAGGTTGCGGCCCGGTGGCGCCCACCGGGTAGCGACTTGCGGTTCCTGCGGGCTGCGGGGCGACCGGCGCGGCAGGCGGCGGTACGTGGCGCGGGTTGAGGAGCCGCGGCTGGGCCGGATAGACCCCGGTCTCCTCGGGCGCATAGGGCCGCTCACGGCGGGGCGCAGGTGGCGTCGCGCCCATGCGACGTCGTTGCCCGGAATCGGCCGATTTCGCGACGTCGGCCTGGGCATCGAAGCCCGTGGCGATGACCGTGACCTGGATCCGGTCCTGCATGGCCTCGTCGATGACGGCGCCGAAGATGATGTTGCACTCCTCGTGGGCCTCCTCCTGCACGATGCTCGCGGCCTCTTCGACCTCGTGCAGGCTCAGGTCCGGCCCCGCCGTGATGTTGAGCAGGATGCCCTTGGCGCCCCGGATGCTCATCTCACCGAGCAGCGGACTGTTGATCGCCGCATGGGTCGCCGCCGATGCGCGGTGCTCGTCGGTGGCGATGCCCATGCCCATCAGGGCGCGCCCCTGCTCGGCCATGATGGTGCGCACGTCGGCGAAGTCCACGTTGATGAGGCCGGGGACGGTGATGAGGTTCGACACGCCCGCCGTGGCGTGGAAGAGCACGTCGTCGGCCAGCTTGAAAGCCTCTTGCAGCGGCGTCCGCTGGTTGACCACCTCGAGCAGCCGCTGGTTGGAGATCGTGATGAGGGTATCGACCGACTTCTCAAGTTCCTCGATGCCGGCCTCGGCCGCTTGCGCCCGCCTGCGGCCTTCGAACCGGAACGGACGGGTGACCACGCCGACGGTCAGGGCGCCCGCCTCCCGCGCGATCTGGGCCACCACGGGTGCGGCGCCCGTCCCCGTGCCGCCGCCCATGCCGGCGGTCACGAACACCATGTCGGCGCCTTGGACCGCCTCGGCGATCTCTTGCACGCTCTTCAAGGCCGCCTCGCGTCCGCGGCTGGGATCGGCCCCCGCCCCGAGCCCCCGGGTCAGGTCGTCTCCGAGACGGATCCGTCGGGGGGCGTGGCTGGCCTCGAGGGCCTGCACGTCGGTGTTGGCAGCGACGAAATCCACGCCCTCGAGACCGTGGGTGATCATGTTGTTGACCGCGTTGCCACCGGCACCGCCGACGCCGATCACCTTGATCCGTGCGTGGTCCATGTAGTTCTGGTCGAGTTCGAAGTGGGGCATGGGTTCTTGTCCTCGGGGTTCCTCGGGCGTGGTCCCGTCCTAATCCGTCCCCGCGGCCCCCGCCAAAAAACGCGAGACTTTCGGCGCCACGCCACCGATCATGTAGGTCTATGTCCTACATCTCGAGCGCGCGACGCATGGCGTCCACGACCCGCGCCGGAACCTCGTCGCCCCACCACAGGGCCTGGGCGCGGACCCCCTGGTGGAGCAGCATGGCGCGTCCGTCCTGCGTCCTTCGTCCGGCCGCCCGGGCCCGTCGCAACAGGGCCGACGGGTGCCGTCCGTAGCTGAGATCGACCACCGCCGCACCGGGAGCGAGTACGGCCGGATCGGGATCGATCGGGTACGCCGTGGGCCCGCCCTCCATGCCCACGCTCGTGGCGTCCACGAGCAGGTCGGACCCGGGCAGGCACCCGGAAAGTTCGGACCAGCCCCGCGCGGCGACACCGGCCCACGCGGGCAACGCCGACGGCCGCCGCGATATCCACGTCACCTGCCCTGCGACGCCGCGGGCGAGAAGTCCCCAGACCACGGCCCGGGCCGCTCCGCCGCCCCCGAGGACCACGACGCGATCGACGTGGCGGATCCCCAGTTCGCCGAGGCCGGCGACGAACCCGTCGGCGTCGGTGTTGTGGGCCACCCAGCCACGTTCGCCGCGCACCAAGGTATTCGCGGCACCGATGGCCCGGGCCGCCTCGGAGGCGTCGACCGCCACGGCGAGGGCGCGCGCCTTGTGGGGCACCGTGACGTTCAGGCCGGCGAGGCCGAGCGCAAAGGCCCCCGCCGCGGCCGTCGCGAAGTCCTCGGCGAGGACCCGCAGGGCGACGTAGACCCCAGGCCGCCCCCACGCACGCAGCCCGGCCTCGTGCATCGCCGGCGACAGGGAGTGCGCCACCGGATCGCCGAGCACGGCGAAGACCGGCCGGCCAACCTCGCGCAGGGGATCTCGCGCATTCGACACGGAGGCGAAGCATGCCACGTCCGGCGACCGGCCCCCGAAGACGAGACGCGCACCGGGCTCCTTCGGGGGAGCCGCGGTGCGCGGTGCGAGGGAAGGGACTCGAACCCCCACGGCCAAAGGCCACACGGACCTGAACCGTGCGCGTCTACCAATTTCGCCACCCTCGCGTGGGGCCCGGAAGGTAGGCCCTCGGCCGCCCCGGGTCAAGTCACCACCCGAAGTCCCGGCGCCGCCGCGTTCCGGGTCCACCCCCGGGCTCAACCTCCGTCCGGCCCCACCCCGTCGTCGTCCCATGCGTCGTCGAGGGCCTCGACGACGACGCCCCCCTGGGCATGGGCCGCAGGCGCGCTGCCCGGCGTGCTCGGCAGGCTGGAGCGGTCGGCCACGATCGTCTCGGGGACGCCGCTCTCCGCGGGGGCCTTGGGTCCGCGCATCGAACGGTCGAGATCGGCGAACACCTCCTCGACCCGGGGGTGCTCGCCCGAATCGAGCGGAAACCCCTCCGGACCGATCCCGGCCCGGGCGAGCTTGGCGCGCTCGCTGCCGAGCAGGCGCTCCTGCTCCACGATCCGGGCCTGGGCCGCGGCGAGCATGGCCCGGTTGAGCTGCAACTCCTCCCGCGCCTCGTCGAGTTGTTCCTTGGTCTGTTCGAGCTGGGCGAGGCTCGCGGCGAGCCGGGCCGCGTGACGGTCGGCAGCATCCGACATCTCCCAGATCCGTTGTTCCGCAGCCTCGAGGCGGGCGAGCATCTGCTCCTGCTCGGCCAACCGGTACCGCAGCTCCCGGTCCACCCGCGGGGGAAGATCGCCGG
The DNA here is from genome assembly GCA_003696955.1 of Deltaproteobacteria bacterium. GTDB lineage: Bacteria > Myxococcota_A > Polyangia > Nannocystales > Nannocystaceae > J032. The sequence goes on from RFGU01000023.1 coordinate 14,678, forward strand.
AGATGGCCTCTGCCTCGATGCCGCGGGCGACCGCGGCCTGCAAGGCCGCGACCGCGGCTTGGGCATCCGCCGGCCACGACGGGTCCACCGGCATCTTGGCGTACCGCGCCACGTCCCCGGGCAGATTCGCCTGGGCCTCCGGACCGGTGAACGACCGGGCCGCGCCTTGCTCGAGGTGGGCGACCTTTCGCTCGAGGGCAGCGCGCTCGACGGCCGCGGACTCGAGGCGTCCTTGCAGGGCATCGCGCTCGGCCTCGGCCGCCGCCAGCGCCCGACGAAGACCGGCAAGTTCGTCCTCGGCGGTCTTGGCCCGGGCCTCGGCCGAGGTCCGCTCGGCCTTGGCGACCTCGAGGGCCTCCTTGAGCTGCGCGACGAGAGCCGTCTTGGCCGAAAGCTCCCGCTCGAGCTCCTCGGCGCGCGCGGCCGCGGCGCGGCCCCGTGCTTCGACCGAGGCCAACCGGTCGAGCAGCTCGGCGCGCTCGGCCCGCAGGCGGGTGAGGGCTTCGGATCGCTCCCGCAGCGTCCGTTCGAGCTCGCCGAGCTGGGCGCGCAACGGTTGGGCCTCCCCTTCGCCCGCCGCAGGCGGCGGCGTCTTTGCGAGCGCTTCCTCGCGCGCCCGCAACGTAGCCGCAAGTTCCGCGCGAGCGACCTCGGCCTTGCGCAACTCGGCCGAAAGCTGCGCGACTTCCTGGCTGCGTTCGGCTTCCGCGCGTTCGGTCCACGCGACCCGTTCCTTGAGCGCCTCGAGTTGGGCGACCAGGCGGGCGGCCTCGAGCTGCCCGCGTTGGGCATCGTCCCGTGCGGCCCACAAGCGCTCCTCGAGGTTGGCGATCTCCCGGTTGCGACGGGCCAGCTCCTCGCGCAGCCGATCCCGGTCGTGGGCGATCTCCGCCAGGAGCCTGCCGTGCTCGCCTCCGCTCGCCTCGGCGTCACGGGCCGCCACGCGCTCGCGGCGATCGTCGGCCAACCGCTCACGCAGGGCGGCCACCTCGCCTTGGGCCCGGGACGCTTCCTCGATCTTCGCCGCCAGCATTTCGGCCTGCTCGGCCAGGCGCCGCCGCAACAGCTCGACCTCCGCCTCGGCACGCTCGGCCAGCTGGCGGGTCCCCTCCCGTTCGGCCACGGCCACGTCGAGCTGGCGGCGCAACTCGTCCCGCTCGGCGACGGCACGCCGCGCTTCGACATCGGTGGCCTCGAGGGCACGACGGACCTCGGCAAGCTCCCTGGTCTTCGCGTCGAGCGCTTCGGAAAGACGACTCACCGCGCGCTCGTGCTCGGCGACGCTTCGTCGAGCGACCGCCACATCGGTCCGTGCGCGCTCGAGGGCGTCCTGCTTGCGGGCGAGTTCTTCGGAAAGGCGCGCCCGTTCATCGGTAAGCTCGCGAAGGCGCCCTTCGAGTTCCTCGAGGCGACGCTCGAGGCCCTTCCCCTCCTCCTCCCGTTCGGCGAGGGCGCGTTCGAGACGTGCGATGGTCTGCTCCGCAGCTTCGGCCCGCGTGCGGGCCCGGCCGAGATCGAACTCCACGGTCGCGAGGCGCGCGCGAACCTCGGCCGCGGCGTTACGCTCGGCCTCGAGGGCCGCGGTGGCCTCGGTGAGGGCCGCAGCGAGGGAGGCACCGTCCGCCGCCCCGGACGGGGCGGCACGGGGGGGCACGGGCACGAGGATGCACTGCAACGAGACGTGGGCCGGCAGCTCCTCGGGCGCGGCCACGGCCACGTAGTGTTCGGGCTCGGGGTCCTCGGCGAGCAAGGACTCCACCAGGTCCAGCTCGGGCGCGGCCTCGTCGGCGTCGAGCACCGGGGTCACGCTGTAGCCCTCCCACGGAACCTGGGCGAGCAGCGCGACGTCCCCGAAGGCCGCCGAAAGCTCGGATTCGAACGACCAGAAGTCCACGCGGTCGCCGTGGGCCCTGATGCGCATCACCAGCACGCCGTCGGCCGCGAGCAGCCGCCGCAGCCACCGCAGTGCCCGCTTGCGTTCCACCGGGGGCTGCTCTCCGAACCCGTCCAGCCAGACCACCACGTCGAACATGGCCTGTGCCGTCTGGGCATCCTGTTCCGTCCACCACTCGACCCGGGATGCCTCGCCTCGATCGTTCGACGGCCCAGCGGCGACCGCGACGACGCGCGCAGCCCCCGCCGCGACCAGCCCGGGGGCTCCTTCGGCGGCCGACGCGCCCAGGACGAGAACCCGACGGCCCCGGACCCAGGCTTCGATGGCCGCATATGCTGCGAGGACGTCCACGTAGACGACGCGCCGGATCATAACCCACGGATCGGGATGCCCAAGAACGTGCCGCGGGAACCCCTGCGCGGCGGACGCACGCGGAACGGACTGCTATCTTGGATCCGGTCCGCCATGCCCCGCGTCGTCAAGTACAAGCGTCCGAGCAAGATCAACGTCGTGACGGTAACCTTGGCCCTCTTGTTGGCGCTCGGGGTCTACATGGGCACCCAGTACCTGCCGCTGTACATCCTCCGGGCCGAGGCCTACCGCGTACTCGAGGAGACGGGATCCCACTTCGCGGCGCGGTTCGCCCGTTACACCTCGTCCCCGGAGCACATGGACAGCCTGCGCAAGCGGATGACCAACGAGCTTCGCATGGTGGGGGTGGACGACCCGGACGCCGAGGTGTGGATCGAGGCGGAGGGCCGTGAGGCGAGGCTCGGGGTGATCTACTCCAAGTGGATCACCTGGCCCTTCGACATCCTGCCCAAGCAGGAGCGCGTCTACGAACTCGAGCACGTCGTGCCCCTGCCGCGCGAGGTACGTTGAGCCGTCGGCCGGCCGGACCGAAGGCCCATCCGGCCTGATCCGGGCCGCCGTCGAGGGATCGCCGTCCCCGATGGGACCCGGAGATCCCCGCGGGGCTTGTCAAGCCGGCCCGCCGAAACGTCGATGCGCTCGACGTGGCGCTCGACGGAATCGCGCCGCCGTCCCGTGCGGCCCCGATGATCCTCGCAGCCTCCCTGGTGGGCGCCGGCCTTTGTGCGTGGGCCGCCCAGGACGCCATCGTGCGCCACGAACGACGAACCCTCGAGCGAGCCCAAGCGGCGGCCCTCGGGTTGCTCGCCGAGGAAGCCGCCCGCGCGCTGGCCACGAACGATGCCCCCCCCGCGTCGGCCGCCACGCCAGGTCAAGGCGTGCCGGTCGATGCCACCGACGCGAAAGAACGTGGGAGCACGCCGCCGAAGCGACGGAAGAAGGTGATCCGGGGCAAGCGACCGCGCTCCCGTTCCCGCCCCCGACGCAACGGCCCACCGGCGCACCCGCCGGTCGCCGAGGACGCGCCGGCGTCGCCACGCCCCGCGCCGCGCCCAAGCATCCATGATCGGATCCAGTCGTTCCTGGCGGATCATCCTACGGCCGACGGTATCCGCGTGCGCGCCGCCGACGGGGCGCTTGCCTTCGCCGGCACCTTCCCCGAGTCCGCCTACCGCCGGGAAGTCGGCGCCGTGGAGGTCGTGGCACGAGACCCCGCGGGTTTCGGTCCCCACCAGTCCACCGTCACCGTGGACGAACGATTCGCCGCTGCCTCGTTCGCCTCGGTCGCGTTGATGGGGATCGTAGGTCTACGCCTTCGACGGCGGCTCGTTCGCCTGTCGGAGGTGGCCCACGGTGTCGCGGCAGGGCGCTTCGACGACCTGCCGGCTTTGTCCGGGCGCGACGAGTTTCGGTGGATCGCCGACACGTTGCGAGACACCGCCGACCTCGTGCGCGAACAGATCGAGCGGGTCCACGGGCGCAACGCCCACCTGGTACGCGACCTGGCCCTGCAAGGGGACCACCTGGCGCGGCTGTCCCGGTGTGCCGCGCTGCTCGTCTCCCCCGTCACCGGGGAGGATGGACTCGACGCGGCGTTCGGGGCCCTCGCCGAGGACACGGACGCAGCCATCGCCGTGCTCTTCGAGCTGACCGAGGACGGCGCCTTGCGCCCACGCAGCGCCGTGGGCATCGCTCCCGAAGCGGCCGAGCCCAGCGGCGACGCATGGACGGACACCTTGCGGACCGCAGCCGACGCCGAAACACCCACGGTCCTCGGCGGATGGGACGACACGCACCCGTGGATGGTCGCCGCCGGCCGCGCCGTGCCCCTCGACGGCGTGGTGGCCGTACCGCTGCGCCACCGCGGCACCCTCGAAGGGCTCGTGGTGCTCGCGACACGTCATCCGCTTCCCCGACGCGAACTCGACTTCCTGGCCGACGTGGCGCGCCCCTTTGCCATCGCCATGGCGAACCGGCGGGCCTACCGTGCCCAGCGCAGCCTGGCCTGTACCCTGGCCGAACGCAACGACGAGCTCTTGCGGCAGCGGGACGAACTCCGCGCCCTCGACCGGCTGCGCAAACAGTTCGTCGCCAACATCTCGCACGAACTGCGAACGCCCCTCGGTGCAGTCATCGGTTACGCAGAACTTCTTCTCGACGAGCTGTACGGCCCCATCCAACCGGATCAACGCGAACCCCTCGAGGGCATTCTCGAGACGGCGACGCATTTGCTGGGGCTGGTGAACCAAGTCCTCGATCTGTCGAAGGCCGAACACGAGGTGACCCCCCAGCCGCGCGCCTGCGATCTGCGGGAGATCGCCGACGAAGCGGTGCGCATGTGCGCCCACCTCACCAAGCAACGGCCCTACGACATCGAAGTATCGGGCGACGACAGCGTGCCCCTGGTGACCGATCCCGAGTACGTACGGCAGGTGCTCGTCAACCTCATCGGCAACGCCGTCAAGTTCACGACCGAAGGACACGTTCGGGTCGTGGTCCGTGCAACTCCCGAGGGCGGCGGCCGTGTCGACGTGATCGACACGGGTACCGGCATCGCGGCGGAACACCTCGAACTCGTATTCGAAGCCTTCCGCCAGGTCGATGGCAGCAGCACGCGCGCCGCCGACGGCGCTGGCCTTGGCCTGGCCATCAGCCGGCGCATCGCGCGTCGGCTCGGCGGTGAGCTGAAGGTGGAGAGCGCCCTCGGCCAAGGAAGCACGTTTTCCATCCACCTTCCCGCGGCGACGCCCGCCCACGAATCCGAACTCGAACTCGCCCAGGAGGCCGCCTAGGTCATGGCACACATCGCCCTCGTCGAAGACAATCCCCACAATCAGGCGATCTTCCGCGCCGTCCTCGAACGCCGCGGGCACCACGTGGTCCTGCTCCCCGACGGGGCCGCCGCGCTCGCCTATCTCGCAGAGCACGTACCGGATCTGCTGCTCCTCGACCTGTCGATCCCCAAGGTGGACGGTTGGACCGTTGCGCGCCGGATTCGAGCCAGCGACGACGCACGACTGCGGGACGTCCCCATCGTCGCTTTGACCGCCCACGCCATGAAGGGAGATCGCAACCGGGCCATCGAGGCGGGCTGCGACCGTTACGTGCCCAAACCGGTGTCGCCACGGGTCCTCGACCGCGTCGTCACGGAGGTCCTCGAAGGCGACGTCCGCGCCGCCTGACGCGGCGAGTCGGCCCATCGTTCGAAGGCCCGGCCCGACGGCGCCGACCGGCGCCCGTCGTGGCCCGACGTCAACGCCAGCAACCCCTGCAACCGCCGCTACGGGTCACCTCGGCTTCACGGCCCGCGCTTGCGGCAGCATTCCACCGTGGCCTACGATGGTGCAGACGATGTCGGCGAAGCTGATCCTGCTCCGCGGCGAAGGACCGAGGGAATACGAACTCGGGGCGTTCAACACGCTCGGCCGCCACCCGGAGAACACCATTCAGATCGTCGACCGCATCGTCTCCAAGGAGCATTGCCGGATCACCCGGGGCCCCGACGGCCGCTACGTGTTGCGGGACGTCGGATCCCTTAACGGGACCTACGTCAATGGCACCCGTGTGGGCGAACACGTGCTCCAGAACGGCGATCAGATCTCCCTCGGCAACACGGTGCTCCATTTCGTCGAACAGCCGGCGGTCACCCAGACCCTGTCCCGCAAGGTGACGATGATGCCGGGGCAGGTCCAAAGCCAGGTTCGCAGCCGCGTCGACGCTGCGCGCAGGTTCCTTCCGGCGGCCGAGATCCACGACGTGGACCTGCTCCGCGCCGACTACGAGAAGCTGCGGATCGCCCACGAGCTTTCGCAGAAGCTGTCCCTCGAGGGCGACCTCGACAACCTCCTGCAGAAGATCGTCGACGAGACGTTCGCGCTCATCCGGGCCGACCGAGCCGTCATCCTCCTCTACGACCCCAAGGCGGACGAGTTGGTTCCTCGCTACGTGCGACAGAAACGGGACGAGGACGAGATCCACCTTTCTCGCAGTATCCTCGAGGAGGTCAAGTCCAAGAAGCAGGCCGTATTGAGCTCCGACGCCATGGTGGACGAACGGTTCAAGGCGTCGAAGAGCATCATCATGCAGGGCATACGCTCCACGATGTGCGTGCCGCTCCTGCACGACGGCCAACTCCTCGGTGCCATGCACATGGATTCGACGCTCGCGACCGGTGCGTTCACCGAAAAGGATCTGCAGCTCTTTCAGGGCATCGCCACCCAGGCGGCCGTCGCGATCCAGAACCAACGGCTGGCCGAGAAAATCGAGCGTGAGGCGGCGACGCGTGCCCAATTCCAGCGACTGCTGTCCCCCAACCTGGTCGATCAGATCGTCCGCGGCGCCCTCAAGCTCGACCAGCAGGGGGCCGAGGTCGAAGTGACCATGCTCTTCGCCGACATTCGTGGTTTCACGGCCATGAGCGAGCGCCACACCCCGGCGGAGATGGTCCGCACCCTCAACGACTACTTCGAGGTGATGGTCGACGTCCTGTTTCGGCACGGGGGTACGCTGGACAAGTACGTCGGCGACGAGATCATCGGCCTGTTCGGGGCCCCCGTCGCCCTCGCCGACGCCCCACTGCGCGCCGTACGATGCGCCCTCGACATGCTTCGCGCCCTCGAGGAGTTCAACCGTCTTCGAGCCGAACGCGCCCAAGAGCCCATTCGCATCGGCATCGGGGTCAACACGGGCCCGGTGATCGCGGGCGCCATCGGATCGTCACAGACCCTGCAGTACACGGTGATCGGCGACGCCGTCAACGTCGCCGCGCGCCTGTGCAGCGTGGCCGGGCCGAGCGAGATCATCATCAGCGACACGACCAGGCAGGCGTGCGGCGCAGGACTGCGCGTCGAAGCGCGCGAGCCCGTTCAGCTCAAGGGAAAGAGCGCGCGCATGCCCATCTACCGGGTCCTCGGGCTCGAGGATCTTCCGGCCGACGCCCCACGGGTGACCCAGAACCTTCGGCCGACCTGACGTCACCCGGCCTGGACCTTGCCGGTGCGGCACGGGGCCGTCGACGCCCCCTCCCGCCGGCCACCGGCACGTCCGCCAGAACCGAACGACGGAGCGTTCCCCGGCTTCCCCGCCTGGCGTAGCCCCCTCCACCTTCTGCCGACGGCGAAAGGGGCCATGTCTTCGGACCGTCGTCTTCGTCAACCCACGTGCACGCCGATGGCACGTCGTGCGGCGAAGAAGTCCTCGCTCAAGCAGTAGAGCACGAGTTCCTTGATCTTGTCCTTCGGGGACATCGTGCTACCGAGCATGACCTGCTCGTGGGAGATCATCTGCGCGGCTGCCGTCAGATCCCCGCACAAGAGCATCCCGACGCGGTAGTTCGTCAGCTCGGCCGCCGCCGCCCACCGCTTGACGTCGGTCGATCCACCGGCGTCGACGAACTTCTTGATCAGGCTGCGGATCTGGTCCACCGCCCCGGCGGGCATGCGTGCCGTGATCTCCCGCGCGATCTGCCCGAGCGCCGCTTGATCGCCCTGGACCGGCATCCCGGCGATGAGCAGGCACGCCATGAAGACCTGCTTGAGCGACTGCGGCGAACGATCGAGGACGACGTAGGCGTAGTGCGGAAGGTATAGATCCATCATGTAGCGCCCGAGGGCGAACACCAGGTGCTTCTCCGACTTGTTGCGCAACAGGTTCTGGAAGACGACCATCGACGGTCGCACCTGGTTGTCCACCTTGACGTTGAGGATCGTCAGATCGCCCGGCTCCTTGGGGCGCAGGTAGACGTCCGGTTGGGGCAGGTTCACGACGTCCTTGACGTACTTGGCATAGCGCGAGAAGAACGACGGATCCGCCGTGATGTCGATGCGCTCCTTCTTCTTGATCGTGGGCGGAAGATCGCGCGCCTGCCAGGCGGCGATGGCGGGTGCCACGAGGCCGAGGATACCCGTCAGGTAGATGTCCTCGTCCGGATGGAACACGTGCCGGCGCAAGACCTCCTCACCGAGCCGCTGCCGCGCCTGCACCAACTCCTGACGGTGGTACTGCTGGAAGAAGGCCTCCTCTTGGGGCGTCGCCTTCTTGAGGAAGTTCAGGACCATCGCCACGCAGTACGCCTTGTCGATCTGCCCGGCGCTCTGATAGATGTTGAAAAGGGCGTGATAGCTCGCGTAGCGGAACGGTTCGTGGGCGATGAGCACCTGGTGCTGACGTACCGCCGCATCGACGAACTCTGCCGGGTTGTCCCGCATCAGCGTCTCGTAGAGCTCGGCCAACATGATGTGGCGCTCGATGTTGTCGGGATCGAGCTTCGTCGCCACGTCGAACGCCGCCGCCGCCGCCTTGAAGTCCTTGAGCCGGGACCGGTAGATCTCCCCGAGGTTGTGCCATAGGGTGATCTTGAGTTCGTCGAAGCCCTCTTGCGGAAGTCGCTTGAGCATCTTCCGATAGGAACGCTCGAGGGTCTTCCAGTCCTTGGTCTTGGTGACCATGGAGTCGATGGCCTGGAAGGCCTTGAGCATGGACGGGTCGTCGTCGAGGACCTGGTTGAACCGATCGATGGCCTCGTCGTGTGCGCCCAGCTCGTCCCGCAGGAGCACGGCGATGGTGTAGTTGTAGCGGCTCCGGCGCAGGGGATCCTGCTCGATCTCGACGATCCGTTCGAGGATTCGAACGGCGTCCTCCCAGCGCTTGGCGTTGGTGTAGAGGTCAAGCAATTCGTGGAGGGCCGGGTAGTCGACGGGCTTGATCTCCAAGGCGCGCTCGAGGGCTTCGGCCGCCTTGTCCTTGTTGCCGATCTTCTCCAGGTAGATCTTCGCGATGTCGCGGTACAGATCGAACTGCTCGTCTCCGCTCTCGGCGACCTCGGCAAGGGCCCGCTTGGCCGAAATGACGCCCTCCCAGTCGCCCGCCTCCTGCTGCAACTCGATCATTGCCTCGAGGGTTGGCCGGTGGTGCGGATCGATCTCGAGGGCCTTTTCGAAGTAGTTGAGAGCCTTGCGCTTCTCCCCTTGTTGGCCCTTGATGGCGCCGAGCCGGTGATAGACGCGGACGGTCTCGTCGTCGGAGAGGACGTCCCGGTGCTGAACGAGGATCGTCTGATACAGACGGAACGCCTTGTCCCATTCCTGGGCATCGAAGAGCAGGTCGGCCATGCCGGACAACACGTCGTAGTCCGTCGAATCGACGTCGTAGGCCCGTTGGTACTGTTTGAGGGCCTTTTCCGTCTGACCGAGCTCACGCTCGGCTCGGGCGGCCGACAGATAGAGCCGCTTGAGCTCGTCGGGATCGAGGTCGAGGGTTTCGGCCTTCCGCGTGAGCATCTCGAGGATGGGCGCGGCCTTTTCATAGTTACCCTCGTCGAAATACATCTGTCCGAGGATGCGCCCCACCTTCACGTGCTCCGGGTCGAGCTCCATGACCTGGTCGAAGATGGCGCGAGCCTGGTCGGGCTCTTCGAGTTCCTCGAGATAGATGAAGCCCGCCTCCGCGAGGAAGGTCGTCTTCTCGAGCAGGTTGTTGGAGCACTCGGCCGCCTTCTGCAGGGTACGGGCCGCCTTCAGCCAATCGCCGCGTCCCTTGTAGATCTCCGCGAGCAGTTTGAACGCCGGGACGTGCGTCGGATCGATTTCGAGCGCTTGGTTGAGGCGAAGCTCCGCGGTCTCGGTGTCACCGAGCTTGGCGTGGAGCACGTTGCCCATCCGCGTGAGCAACTCGACCCGCGCTTCGGGTGCGTCGGTCAATTCGACCAGGCGTCCCATGGTGTCGATGGCGCCGCCCCAGTCCTCGATGCGCTCTTGGAGCTGCGACAGGGTGTTGGCCGCATCGAAGTCGTCGGGCGCAAGCGAGAGAATCTCTCGATACGTGTCGATGGCGCGGTCGACGTCCTCGATCTCGTTGCGATACACCTCGGCCGCGGCGCGAAGGGCTTGCACGCGGACGGCCACGTCCTCGGTCGCGTCGGCGTGGCGGCGGTACGTGTCCACCAGTTCCGACCACCGCTCCTGTGCCCGATAGAGCTCCTCGAGACGTTCATAGGCGTCGAGGCGCGACGGATCGAGCATCACGATCTTCTCGAGGGCTTCGGCGGCCCGCTCGGGGTCGTTCGCCGTCTCCACCAGGACACGGGCCATCTTGTCGTAGATGCCGATCTGTTCTTCCGGATCGACGGCCGCGTCGAGCTCCGCTTCCAGGATGTCGAGGTACGCGTCGATCTCGCCGCGCGCCAAATAGAGCCGCTCGAGCGCACCGAGGGCTTCTCGATCGGTCGGTTCCGACGCCAAGATGTCGCGATACGTTTCGATCGCCGCGTCTGCATCCGCAAGGCTCGTCTCTTGGATCTCGCCGATGCGCTTGCGGATCGCCAATGCCGCGTCCGGGTCGTCCGTCAGTTCGGCCTGGCGCCGAAGGACGGCCACCAGATCGTTCCATTCACCGAGCTGCTCGTGGAGACGCGCAAGGGCTTCGAGGGCCTGCATGTTCTCCGGGTCCACCTCGAGCACCCGGCGATAGGACTCGATGGCGGCGGCCGCGTCCCCGAGGCCGGTTTCCTGAACCTGGGCCAGCTCCAACAGCACGGACGCCTGTTCGGACGGCTCCTGCTCCAGCGGCACGATGCGCGCCAACGTCTCGGCGAGCTTTTGCATGTCGCCCCCACGGCGGTAGAAGCTCGCGAGCTCACGCAGCGCCGAGACGCTCTCCGGATTGAGTTCCAGGGCCTTCTCGAGGGCCTGGATGCCGTAGTCCGGCCTTTGGAGATGCTCGGCATACCACCGGCCGATCTTGACCCACAGCTCGCACCGCTCCATGGGGTCTTCGATCTGCTGGACGAGACCGTTGTACTCGTTGAGCAGCTCGCTCCACTTGCCGGTCTCCGTCGCGAGCCGTTCGAGTTCGCGGGCCGTGGTCTCGTTCGTATAGTCTTCGTTGAAGGCGAGCTGAAGGAGTTGGAAGGCGGTGTCCGGGTCCTCGAGGTTCTCCTCGAGCACCTTTGCGGCCGACTGTAGGCAGGCCACCTTCGCATCGCGGTCCTCGAGTACCTCGGCTCGCGTGATGAGCAACTCGGCCAGCGCAGCCCAATCCTCGGACTCGCGGTAGATGGCCTCGAGGGCCTCGCTCGCACGCAGGTTCGTCGGGTCGATCTCGAGGATTTCCATGTAGGCGCCCGCCGCCTGCATCTTGTCGCCAATCTGGTCCTCCCAGATTGCAGCGATCTGGAACAGGACCTCGATCTTCGCCTCGGGGTCCGTCAGTGCCGCGACCTTCTTTTCGAGCACCTGGACCGCCTCACCCCAGCGAGCCTCCTGGGTGTAGAGGTTCTCGAGGGCTTCGAGGGCCTCCATGTTCCCGGGGTCGTGCTCGAGCACCTCGTGCCAGGCTTCGATGGCCGCTTCCGTCTGCATCAGGTATTCACCCTGGATGCGTCCGATCTTGGCGGCGACCTCGAGCATGCGGTCGGCCCCGATGGTCTCGACCCCCAATCCGCGAGTGGTCTCGAGCACATCCACGAGTTCGACCCATGCCTGGTTCGTCTCGTAGATTTGTTCGAGCGCCTCCAGGGTCACGGGGTTCGTCGGATCGAGTTCCAACGCGTTGAGCCACGCGTCGAGCGCAGCACGTTCACGGTCGAGGTGCTCTGCATAGACGCGCCCCATGGTCTGGTACACACCCACCTTGTCCGCCGGGTCTTCGAGGACGTAGACCCTACGCTCGAGGATCTCCACCAGTTCGTCCCAGCGTCCGGCCGCCTCGTACAATCGAGCCAACTCGTCGAGGGCGAGCGGATCTTCACCGCGCAGGTCGAGGACGCGCGCCCACAGGTCGATGGCATCGGACGGCCGATCGAGGGCATCCGACGCGATCTTGGCCATCCGCTGGTAGCAGTCGGCCATCTCCTCGTCGGTATGGGCCGTGTCGGCGATCTTCTGATACACCTCGAACAGGTCCTCCCATCGCTGCTCCGCCAAGAAGAGCTCCTCGAGGCGCTCGAGGGCCGGTCGATTGCCCGGATCCTGCTCGAGCACCTGTTTGTAGGCGCTGATGGCCTGTTCGGGGGACCCGAGGTCTCGTTCGTAGGTCTGACCGAGGCGCATGTACAGGTCGATGAGCTGCTCGGGATCGACCGTCAGTTGGATGCGCCGACCGAGAATCTCCGCAAGCTCCGCACTTCGGCCGGTCGCTTCGTAGATTCGATCCAGGGCCGCAAGGGCCTCGGCGTTGTCGGGATCGATCTCGAGCACGCCTCGGTAGGCCTCGACGGCGGCGTCGTAGTCGTGAAGATGCTCGTCGAGCACCTTCGCCGACCGCATGAGCACCGCCTTGCGGATCTCCGGCGACGGATCGGACTCGAGGATCTGCTCGCCGACGGCCACGATGTGACCCCATTCCTGCGTCGCCTCTGCGAGCCGCTCCATCTCGGCGGTGACCTGCTCGTTCAGGGGATCGTCCATGTAGGCCCGCAGCCACCAGATGTAGGCTTCGCCGATGTCTCCGAGCTTGTGCTCGCAGATCTCGGCCACGTTTTGAACCACCGCCAGCCGGTCGATCGGATCCTCGAGGGTCCCGAGCTTCGTCTCACCGAGCTTTACGAGGGCATCCCAACGTTCCTGTTCGTGGTAGATCGGTTCGAGGATCTCCGCGATCTCGTTCTGGTGTTCACCCTCGGCGAACAGCAACTCGAGTGCCTGAAGGGTCGGACCGTGATTCGGATCGAGATTGAGGATCTCCCGGTAGGCATCGAGGGCACGCGCAGTGTCCCCGAGTCGCAACTGGGTGATCTGGCCGATTCGGAAGTAGAGGTCGATGACCTGCGCCTCGTCACCGGTGATGTTCACGCGACGGCGTAGGTTGGATACCAGGTCGTCCCAGCGCTCCGAAGCCTCGTAGATCCGGTCGAGGGCGTCGAGGGCCTCGATGCACTCGGGGTCCTCCTCGAGGACTTGCTGGTAGCGTTCCACCGCGGCGTCGAGGTCGCCCAGCCGCGTCTCCTGCATTTGGGCGATACGCAGGAGCATGCCCACCTTCTGGGCGGGATCGAGGAGCCGGTCGACTTGCGCGGCCAGCAGGTCGGCGAGCTTCTTCCACTCGCCGGTCGCCTCGGCGAGTCGTTCGAGCTGCTCGATGGTCACCTCCGATGCGGGATCCACCTCGAGGGCGCGGGCGTACACGTCGAACGCCTTGTCGTACTCGCCGAGTTGCCGCTCGTAGATGTCGGCGATGCGGTGCAGTCGCTCGACCCGCCGCTCGGGATCCTCCTCGTGCTTTGCCATGACCTCGTAGAGGTCCACGAGTCGATCCCACTCGGCGAGCTGCTCGTAGAGGGGCGCGAGCACCTCGGCGGCGGCCATCGGTTCTACGTCCCCGTGGGCGATAAGGTCGAGGGCAGCGATCGTATCCGCGTGCTGGAAGTCGCGGCCGAGGACGTCACGGTACGACTCGATGGCTCGCACCATGTCGCCGAGTTGGGTCTCCCACAGGCGGCCGATGCGATAGCGCAGGGCCACTTGCTCCGCCGTATCCTCGACGATCTCGGCGGCGCGCTCGAGAATCTGCATCTGGTCGAGCCACCGCTCGGCCTTTTCGTACAGGCGGTCGAGCGCGACGATGGCATCGTAGTCCATCGGGTCCAGATCCAGGATCGACTGGTACGTGTCGATTGCCCGGTCCACGTCGTCGAGTTCGCGCTCGTACACCTGGCCGAGGACGTAGAGCAGGCGCTTGCGCTCGGCGGGGTCCTGCGCAAGCTCCGTCTTTCGCTGGTAGACGTCCTTGAGTTCCTCCCAGCGCTCGAGTTGGATCAGGATGCGCTCGAGGGCGTCCAGGGCGGTCGCATCGGCATCGTCCACCGCGAGCACCTGTCGGTAGAGGTCGATCGCGCCTTCGGGGTTGCTCTGTACCTCGTCGCGAATGTTCGCGGCATAGAGAAGCAACTGTTTGCGCGCATCCGGATCATCGAGCATCTCGGCCTTCCGCACGACGGCCGCCACCAGCTCGTCGAACTGGTTGGCACGTCGGTGCACCTCGATGAGCGCGTCGATGGCATCGAAGTTGGAGGGGTCGACCTCGAGGATCTTCTGGTACGTGGCCGCAGCCTTCGAGGGGTCCGCAAGGGCCGTTTCCGCAAGCTGCGCCACCTTCGTGAGCATCTGAATCTTCAGCGCATCGTCGACCACTTCGTCCGCGACCTGTTCGTACAGCTCCACCAGCCCCTCGTAACGCCCGGACTGCTGGGCCAGCGACTCGAGCCGCTGCTGCGTGTCGGCGTTGGCGGGATCCTCCTTGAGGGCGCGAGCGTAGGCGTCGAACGCCGCTTCGAGCTTGTCGCCGAGGATTTCGTAGAGCTCGCCGATCTGGTGCAACAGGCGGATCTTCTCCGCCGGCTCGAGCGCATGGCTCGCCATGATCTCGTAGACGCCGATCAGCTTGTTCCAGTCGTTGGCCGACCGGTAGATGGGCTCGAGGATGCGTGCCACCTCGAGCTGGTAGTCCGGATTGTCGAGCAACTCCTCGAGGGCGGCAAGGGCCGTCGGCTCCTGGGGCGAAAGGTCGAGGACCCGACGGTATGTCTCCACCGCAAGTCCAGGTTGATCGAGCTTTCGCAGTTGCAGTTCACCGAGTCGCAAGGAGAGCGACAGCACCGCATCCGGCTCCTGCCGCAAGGAGAGCTGCCGCGAGAGGTTGTCGGCGAGATCCGACCAGCGTTCCGTGGCCGCGTAGAGTCGCTCGAGGGCTGCGATGGCCTGCAGATTCTCGGGATCGTCGGCCAGGATCTCACCATAGGTCGCGATCGCCCCCTCGACGTCTTGCAACATCTCCTCTTGGAGGTAGGCGATCTTCGAACGGAGGGCGAGGCGAGCCTCCGGATCCTGTTCGAGATCCACCTGCCGCCGATAGACCTCGAGCAGGTCCTGCCAACGTTCCTGCTGTTGGTAGAGGCGTTCGAGGGCTTCGAGTAGGTCGCGGCGGGTGGGATCGATCTCCACGGCACGCTCGTAGTTGGCGATCGCCTTGTCGACGTCACCGATCCGGGCCTCGTAGAGGGCGGCGAGGCGGGCATAGAGGTCCGACGAGACGTCCGCGGGGAGATCTCCGCTCGCGATCTTCTCGTAGAGCGCCGCAACGTCCTGCCAGCGCTGCTCGAGTTCGGCGATCTCCTCGAAGGCGGCACGCGCGTCCGCATCGGTGGGATCCGTCTCGAGGGCCGCGGCGTAGCGGTCGAAGGCCTGGCCGAGATCACCGAGCGCTTGGGCCAGGATGCCGCCGGCACGCCGAAGCAGTCCACTCCGCTCGGACAGATCCTCGGCCGCCCGGGCGAGCACGTCGAGGCAGCGCACGAGATTCGCCCAGTCCTCGAGCGACTCGTAGATGGGCATCAGGATGCGGGCGACCTCGCATTCGTACTCCGGCACCTCGAGGAGCCGCTCGAGGCGCTCGCGGGCCTCGGCGTTCGCGAAGTCGTGGTCGAGTACCTGGCGCAGCAGCTCGATGGCGCGGGTGGAGTCCCCGAGTCGATCCTGGGCGATGGCGGCCAGACGCAACGTGAGTTGCGCACGCCGCCCCGCGTCCTCCTCCCCCGTGACGGCCAACTCGCGCTCGAGGATGCCCGCCAGTTCCTCCCATCGCTCGAGTCCTTCGTAGATGCGATCGAGAGCGGCGAGGACGGCAGGATCCTCCACGCCCGTGTCGAGCACGGCCTGGTAGGCGGCGATGGCTTCGTCGTGGTTGCCGAGTTGCTCGTGGATCGATCCGATACGTGCCTGGATCGAGCGACGGTCCTCGTCGGTCTCGGCGAGGGAGAGCTTGGTCCCGAGCACCTCGAGTAGATCGGTCTCGCGGCCCAGGGCGATGTAGGCCCGCTCGAGGGAGGCCAGCGCCTGGGCATCTTCGGGATCGATGTCCAAGATGGCCTGGTTGACCGCGAGCGCCCGTTCGAGATCCTGCAGGTCCTGCTCGTAGAGGCGGGCGAGCTCGTGACGCAAGGGAAGGCTCTCGCGCGTGTCACCGAGCGACGAGATGGCCTTTTCGAGGGAGGCCACGAGATCGGCGCTACGACCAACGGTCTCGTTGAGGCGCACGAGGTTCTCGAACGCCACCGCGTCGTCGGGCTGCTCGTCGAGGATCTGGCGGAAGTAGTCGAAGGCTGCCGCCGGATCGCCCGATACGCGCTCGGCCAGATCGGCCAATCGCCCGAGCAGCTCCCGCCGTTCGACGGGGTCTTCGGTGTGGGCGAGCTTCGTCGCCAAGGGCCCGGCGATGTGGCGCTCGTCGCCCGCTTCTTCGTACAGCGCGATCAGGCGCTCGGCGATCTCGAGGTCGTCGGGTGCCCCTTCGCGTGCCTTCTCGAGGGCCCGGATCGCCCGATCGGACTTGCCGAGCTTGTCCCGATAGAGGTCGGCGATCTTGAGCAGCAGGGCCCGCCGTCGATCCGGATCGGCGTTGTCGACTTCGCGCTCGAGCACCCGCACGAACTCGCCCCACTTCTCCTGTTTGCCGTAGAACGCCTCGAGCCGATCGATGTCACCCTGCTGCAAGTAGAGCTTCTTGAGGGCGTCGTGGGCGCGCCGATTGTTGGGATCCAGTTCGTGCAGCGTCTCCCACGTACGAATCGCCGCCTCGGGATCCCCGATCTTGTCGCCGTAGAGCAGGCCGAGCTTGATCAGGTACTGCTGCTTCTTGGCATCGTCCTCCGTGACCTCGATGAGACGCTCGAGGGTCTCGGCCAGCGCCGGCCAGTCCTTCGCCCGTTCCTGCATGGACTCGAGGTGCTCGAGGGCTTCGAGGTTTCCGGGGTCCACGTCGAGCACCTGCTGCCAGATGCGGATGGCGATGGCCGGCTTCTTGATCTTGGCCCCCACCGTGCGGGCCATCTCGAGAACACGTTCGCGGCGTTCTTCGGCATCCTCGATGAGCTCGATGGCCCGCTGCTGGACGTCGACGAGTTTCTCCCAGTCCCGGCGCCGGGCATAGAGGGCCTGGAGCTTCTCGAGAGCCTCCGGTTGGGAGGGATCGACCTCGAGCACCGCCTCGAAACTCTTGATGGCCTCGGCCTGGTTGTTGAACTTGTCGAGGAACAGGTTCCCCGCTTCGAGGTGAAGGCGGACCTTCTCCGCCGGATCCTCGACGAGATCCGCGCGGCGACGGATCCGACCGATCAGGTCGGGCCACCGCTTCATGGACTCGAACTGCTTCTGCTGCGCTTCGACGATCTCGAGCAGCAGGTCCGTGTCGCCCTGCGCCTCGGCGAACTTCTCGAACGCCGAGAGGGTCGTGACGACGAGCCCGGGCTGCTTGAGCTGATCACGGTAGAGCCGCACGAGTTCCCAATAGAGTTCCGTCTTGCGCGCCGTGTCCTCGTCGGGGAGGTGCTTCAGCTCGTCCTTGATAAGCTCCGCGACGTTGCTCCACTTGCCCGCCTGTTCGTACAGCGCCCGCAGTTTCGCCCGGGGATACCGCTTGGTCGGCATGGCGTGGACGGCCTCCCGCCACGCATCCATCGCCCGCTTGCCACCCTTCTTCTCCGCCGCTTGGGCCTTCTCGATGAGCGCCATCTCCTCCGGCGAGAAGGACTCGTCGCCGAGTTCGACGGGTTCGCCGGAAGGCGCCGCCTCCTCCGCAGGAGGCTCGGCCGCAGCTTCGGCCGCGGCCGGGGCCTCCTCGGCCGCGGCGGGGGCCGGGGCTTCGGCAGGCGCTTCGGCCGCGGGCTCCTCCGCGGGCGCTTCTTCGGACGCCTCGGCAGGCGCTTCTTCGGACGCCTCCGCGGGCGTCTCGGCGGTCTCGGCGGCCGCTTCCGGCGCCGCCTCCTCCGCGGTTTCGGCCCGTGGCGCTTCTGCGGCGGGCTCCTCCTCGGCGGCCGGCGCTTCGGCGGTCGGCTCGGCCGGGGCTTCGGCCTCCGGGCTGGCGGCCGGGGTCAAGGCGCCGTGTTCGGCCTCGAACGCCTGGAGCACAGGATGGGACGGTGCCAACTCCGCCGCACGCTGGAAGAAGCTCCGAGCGGTCTCCACGTCCTGGAAGGCGTGCCAGGCCAGGTCGCCGGCGAGCAGCGCCAAGATGGCCTTGTCCACCGGGTCCGAGACGACGGAAAGGCCTCGTTCGGCGAGGGGGATGAGGCCGTCGGCCTGGCCGCCCTGGGCGGCTTGCTCCTTGAGCAGCCGAAAGGCACCGATGTGCCAGCCGATCTGATCGTCCCCGATGTGGACACCCGTGCCATAGGCCGTCTCGAGGGCCTGGCGGTAGAAGTAGGCGGCCATGTCCATGTTGGACATGCGCACGCTCCACATGCTCGCGAACGACCGCAGAAGATCGACCCGCGCGGCCGCATCCTCGACGAGGGACGCGCGACGGTCCTGGAGCTTTTGAATGTGTTGTAGGTGCCCTGCCTGGGCGAGAAGCGTCTCCGCCAGGAACCCGGCCTCCTCCTCGAGGGGATAGGCGTCGAGCGCCTTGAACAACAGCGGCAGCAAGCGCGGATCCTCCGGCGACTCCTGTTGGAGGATGCGCGCGGCCTTCATGAAGGGGCCCGCGACGATGCGGCCGCGACCCGTCACGGTCGCACCGAGGGGGTCGTCCTCTCCCGTGAGGGCTCGAAGCTGGTCGTAGATCGTGTCCAGGGCAAACTGCCAATTGTTACGATCGTAGAGGACCTCTTGGAATCGCTGCTGGAAGTCCTCGTTCTCGGGCGCCGCCGCCGCCGCCGCTTCGAGGAACTGCTTCGCCGTGTCGAACTGACCGAGGTTCAACATGGCGCGCCCGTACTCGTAGTTGAGTTCCGCAGCGCGCGCCGGATCCTGGTTCATCTTGATCTCGAGGGCGGTCAGCTTGCCCACCATCTCGAGGTGCCCCATCTCCCAGAAGATCCGCCGCGCCCGGCCAAGGGCCAAGAGATTGCTTTGGTCGAGCTTGAACGCGCGCTGATAGCACGTCATCGCCCGCGCACGATCGAGGTAGAGGTCCTCGCTGACGACGGCGAGTTCGAAGAACGCACGCGACTGCGCCGAAGGTTCGGCGACGGCCTCGGCTTCGGCCTGCGCTTCGTCGATCACCCGTCCCCAATCGTCGGCGGTGCGGAGACGTTCTTTGATGCTCTGGGTCAGTTCCATTGGGGCCCGTTCCTGCGTCGTTTGCACGGAAATTCGGTCGTTTTGCGGCCGGTCCGAATGTACACGTCCGGCCGCGGCCCTTCAACGAGAACCGGCCCCTATCAGGGGGTACGACGGTGTCGGTGCATGCCGCAGTCGCGGATCGAGGCGAGGGTTCTGCGAGCCGATGCGTCGCGCCGTGCCCCCCACCGCGGGGCGTCGTTCCCATCGTGGTCGCGGACCGGGCAACGGCCAGCGAGCCGGAGCCGACGGGGCCTCCACCGCCGCACCTCGTTGCAACGGAACGCGCCCCGCGCCTTCGCGGCGCCACGGGGGCCTACGGCCCGTTACGTCGACGGGCAGGCGACGTGCACCCCCCACGTCGTGCGTGGCCGGCGTCGCCCATCGGCAACCGATCCGCACCGGCTTCCACCCGCGCCCCCTCGTCGGGCCACCGCCCCAGCCGTAGGGCCTTGGCGCCCCGGCCCGCCGCCCGCGGCGACGGTACCGATCAGATGACGTCCTGCATGCGCGCCATCGTGTCGTTCGCCGCCTTCTTCTTGTCCTCGGGGACGTCGGCGCCAGCCTTTTGCAGGAAGGCGTTGAGCGCTTCGATGGCCTCGGTCCGCTTACGGAGCTGTGCGTACGCCATGCCAAGGCCGAAGAGGACGTCCACCATGTCCGGATCGATGGCCTTGGCCTTCTCGAAGGCCTCCACCGCCTCCTTGGGCTTGTTCAGGGAGAGATACGCGCGCCCAAGGCCGTTCCACATGCGGGCGTCCTTGGGGTTCACCTTCGCACCGGCGTCGAGCACCGCCATGGCCACGTTGGCAAACCCGTAGTCGATGTACATGTTGCCGAGGTCGACGAACGCCGGGCTGAAGTCCGGCCGCAGCTCGATGACCTTGCGGTACGCCTCGTCGGCCTTGCGTGGCTGATCGAGTTTCTCGTGGATGAACCCGATCTTGTACAGCGCCCGGTAGTGCTTGGGGTTGATTTCCAGGGCCTTCTGGAAGGCGGCGAGCGCCTCTTGATACTTCGCCTCTCGTTCGGCCTGCGTGGTCGCCCCACGGGCCTGCTCGAGCAACACCGAGCCGAGTTGGTAGGCGTAGTCCGCGTTGGGCTCCTCCCCCATGTGCTGAATCGCGGCCTCGAACTCCTTCTGAGCGTCCACCAGCTTGCCTTGCTTGCGATAGATCTGACCGAGGACGAAGTGGGCCTGCGCGTGGGTCGGATCGATCTCGATGGCCTCCTTGAGCGCTTTCTCTGCGGCCGACATGTTCTTCTTCTCGAAGAACTCGATGCCTTCGTTCATCCGATTGATCGACTGAACCCGGCTACGGCTTTGCAACTTGCACGCCGTGACGGTCGGCGCAGCGAGGGAGAACGCAACGAGGAGGGCGAAGGTGCGACGCATGGGACGATTCCTTGGGGGATGGCGGACCTTCCGGAGCGAACCGGGGAGCCGAGGCATCATACCGAGGGGCCTTCCTGGTGACAACCGCGCCAACCGGGCACGACGTCCCGGCGGAGCCCCTACCCGCGCGGGTGCCCCCCTCGCCGGTCTCCGTCGGTGGGGTCCGCGCATCCCCCGCTTCGGGCGTGCTCGCGCACCCAGGTGGCTGGGTCGCCCCCCGCGGCCCCGTTCGCCGACCGAGGTTTCGACCGCACACCCTACGCCCCGGCCCCGCGTACGGCGGGCGAGTTCGGCCCTTCCGAACGACACGAAAGTGCCCGAGCCGCCTCCCGGAAGCCCGGGGCGGCGGCTCGTGGCACCCGCGATACGGACGTAACCGATCAGCCGGGCTCGAGGAGGAACGGGTACGAGACGACCACGTTCCCGCCCCCCCGCGGCTTGGGGAACTTCCAGCGCCGCACCGCCTTGGCGATGCAATTGGCCACCGCGCGGTCCTTGATCGTCGACTCCTGGACGACGGCCACGGGCACCTTACCCGTCGGACCGATGGTGAACTGGATCTTGACGCGGCCCTTGAGGTTGGGATTACGCGAAAGTCCTTGGTTGTAGCAGTGACGCACCTCGTTGATGTGCGACCGGACGATGCGGCGGATGACGTCCTTGTCGATGGCACCCTTGACGTTCGCCTTGGCCTGACGGACGCGCGGCACCCGCTTGCCCTTGCCGCCGAAGCCGGCACCGGAGCCGCGACCGTAGCCGCTGCCGGTACCGCCGCCGCCGCCCTTGCCGATGAGGCCCGTGTTGCCCAGGCCGATCGTGCCCTCACCGGTACCACCGCCGCCGCGACCCGTGCCCACCAGACCAAGACCACCTACGCCGTAGGCCTCGCCGATCTCCGTACCGGTCAGGCCACCCCACACGTCCTCGTCGTCGTTGCCCACGGCGAAGGCTGCACCGTAGGGCGATGCGAGGAAGTGGCCGGACTGCTGTTGCATGACACCGAGGATGCCGGCGTTGCGTGCCATCATCTCGGGATCGAAGTTCCGCGCCATCTGCGGGATGGCGTCCTTCGGCCCCTTCATGGCGTAGAGGCCGGACGGCTTCTTGGAGGTGGGCTTGCCCATCTTGCCCTCCTCGCCCTTGTGGCGCTGGCCCGTACCACCGGCCTCGTCGTCCGAGTTCTCCTGCTCGGGCGGGGGTTCCTCCTCCGGCGTCTCGTCCGGCTGGTTCATGTAACCCACGAACCGGTTCTCGGCCATGAGTTCGTCGAGGTTCAGGTTACGCGCCTCCTCCGGAATCAGGTGGGTGAGCACCAGGAAGGTGCCGATGACCACCAGCGAGATGCCGTTGTAGATCCAGAAGGGCTTGTCGGTCTCCGACTTGCCGGCGATCACCTTGCCCGGCGGCACCGAGTTCACGTGGAAGACGATGTCGTTGTACTTGACCCGGCAGCTCGCACCCGGCGGTAGGGGGAAGGAGTACGAAGATCCCGCTGCACC
The DNA here is from genome assembly GCA_003696955.1 of Deltaproteobacteria bacterium. Taxonomy (GTDB): domain Bacteria; phylum Myxococcota_A; class Polyangia; order Nannocystales; family Nannocystaceae; genus J032. Next base: position 36,887 of record RFGU01000023.1, read on the forward strand.
TGCGCGTCCGGACGAGACGAGCTCTTGGAGGGAGATCTTCTGTCCGTCGAGCATGCACTCGCCGGTCATGTCCTTGGTGAAGTTGAGCAGGAATTCGTGCTCGCTCGAACGCACCAAGGGGAACGCCACGGGATCGGGCAGGTTGTTGCCCGGCACGTGGAACACGGCGTGGTGCCCTTCACCGATGGTGTAGTTCTTGAGTTCCTCGTCCTGCAGGCGGACGACGCCCACGGCAAAGGGTACGAGGCCCAACAGGGCCAGGGCGACGCCGAGGCCGCCGAGCCCCGTGCCCGGGCGCTTGGGCAGCGGGCGGCCGAACTCTTGAGCTTCCTCGACCTGCTTCTTGTAGGCGTCCCAATCTTGGTTGACGTCGTTGATGAACAGTCCGGCGCCCGCCAGGATCAGCACCCCGCCGACGCCCATCCAGATGGGGGCCGACTTCCGCTTGGTCTTCACCTGTCCGACGTGCTGCACGTCGAGGACGGTCCGGCCGTACATCGCGACGACCTCGGCGACCCGGCTGCCGTCTTGGCGCTCGACCTCGCTCGGGTCGATTTGGATCACGGGTGCCGCCGCGGCCGCGGCCGCGGGCGCCGCTGCGCGGGCTGCCGCGTGGGCCGGGGCCGCCGGTTGCGGGGCCGGGGCCGCCGCTTCGACGAAGCCGACCTCCACACGGTACGGGCCGAACTCGAGCACGTCGCCGTCGTGCAGGACTGCGTTCTTGTCGACCCGCTCGCCATTGAGGATCGTGCCCGTGGGTGCACCGAGGTCGACCACGCGCACGTCGTTGCCGCGCACCTCGATGACCGCGTGCATACGAGCGACGGAGTCGTCGTCGAGGAACAACGAACTCGACTTGAGCTTGCCGATCTTGATGTTGGGCTGATCGAGGGTCTTCGTTTCGACGAGTTGGCCGTCGCGGTAGACGGAGAGACGGAGGGACTGGGGCATGGTGTCGGAACCTTGCTCGGTGGGGCGTTCGGGGGGACGGACTCGCCGAGCGGGAAAAAGTTCCGCCTGGCAGCCCAACAGATTGTGAGGGATCGCACGCCGGTCGGGGGGGGACGACCGGCGCGTGAGCTAGACGTCGTTGGCCATCTTGATGAGTTCCGGCAGGAAGTGGGGCCGGATCTGGATCAGGCTGGCGTGCTTGACACGGCCACGGCTGGCGATGTTGGCGCCTTCCGGCGACAGGACTTCACCTTCGACGTTGTCGTCTTCGAAGTCGTAGATCGTGGTGCCGGAGGCATCGCGACCCACGAGGGCGGCTGCGTCGGCGTCCTGATCGGAGGCCGGGGCGACGGTGGCAACCACGAGGGCGAGCATGGCGGTCGTGATGGGCATGACGGACTTCTCCTTGGGGCTGACCCGTGCGACGGGCTTTGGGTCCAGGCTACCCCAGGCGGGGCGCTGGGGTAAAGCGCGAAGCTGGCTTCGCAGCGGGGGCGGAGGCCGAGGTGTGCGCGTTGCGTTCTTCAGGACGGCGAAACCGGAGGAACGGAACGTGCGCGTCGAGTGCGCGCACCGTGCGGCGATGACGTCGCTTGCAGATCGCGGGGGCCTCCGACGCATGGGGATTGGGGTGCCGCGGGGCGCGTGTCCTGCGATCGGGGCGAAGCTGCCCGAAAACACGACGACGCCGGGTCCGGGGCTTGCCGCCCGGAACCCGGCGCCGCAGCGCGGATCTCGCTACTTCTCCTTCTTCTCGTCGGCCTTCTTGGCCTCGCCGCCCTTCTCTTCGGCCTTCTTGGCCGCCTCCTCGGCCTTCTTCCTGGCCGCCTCCTCGGCGCGCTTGGCCGCCTCGAGAGCCCGCTTTTCCGCCTCGAGGAGCCGCTTCTTCTCCTCCTCCTCCTGCTTGCGCTGGAGTTCCTCGAGTTCCTTCGCCTTACGCTCGAGTTCGGCCATCTCCGCCCACGTGCGGAAGGACTCCTCGATCTGCTCGATGCGGTTCTTCGCGTCGGCAACGCTGGCCGCGTACTTCTTGTCGTTGCCCGCCTTCTGGACGAACTTCTGGAAGTAGTCCTTGGCCGTGTTGTAGTGCTTCTTGATGCCCTCGAGATCGATGTCGTCCTGGCTGGCGAGGTGCTCGTGATAGAGGATGCCGAGGTTGAAAAGTGGCCGCGGATCCTTGCTGTCGAGCTTTTCGGCCTTGTGGAACGACTTTTCGGCGTCGCCGTACTTGCGAAGGCCCCGCTGGGCCACCCCGAGGCCGAGGAAGGTCTCGATGTTCTTGGCGTGGCGACGATCCCGGGCCGCAATCTTGAAGCTCTTCTCGCCGTTCTCGAAGTCGCGGAAGCGAATCGCCAGCAACGCCATGTTGAGGTTCGCGTCGGCGTGGTTCGGATCCACCTCCACGGCCTTCTTGAACGCCTTGAGGGCCTCGACCTGGTTGTTGTCCTCCATCAGCAGGAGGCCCTTGAGGTTGTAGAGGTCGGCACTCTGCAGTCCCGCCTCCTTGAGGACCTTGATGCCCTGGGTGACGACCAGGTTCGCGAGCACGAGGTAGGAGCGATCCTTCAGGCGGCCGCGGTCGTAGTAGAGCCGGGCGAGGTTCTCGTAGGCCACCCGGTTGTTCGAATCCACCGCGAGCACCCGTTGGATGTGTCCTTCGGCCGCCTCGAAGTCCTTTTGGTCCGGCGTCTTCGAGTACCGATCCCGCAGCGCCGCGGCGAGGTTGTTACGCGGGGCGTTCGTCCGCGGATTCACCTCGACGGCCTTCTTGAAGTAGGAGAGCGCCTTGGCCTCCTGCTTGCGGTTCCAGTAGATGACCCCGAGGTTGTTGTACGACATGTCGTACCCCGGAACCTCCTTGGTCATCTGCAGGTACATCTTCTCGGCCTTCTCGATGTCGCCGCACTCCTCCCAGACGGCCGCCGCGTTGAAGTAGGCCACGGCCATCTGCTTGCCGTGCTTCTTGTAGACCTGCATCCACTTGGCGGACTGCTCCTCGCACTCGGCGGGCGACAGCTTGCCGTCCTTCTTCGCCGCCTCGTAGCTCTTCGCTGCCTTCGCGAAGTCCTCCTTTGCCGCCTTGGTGGCAAGTTCCGGGTTGAGCATCGCCTCCTTCGAGGCCTTGGCCTGCTCGGGAGACTGCGTCTTGCCCTTGCCCTTGTTGCCGCATGCGGTCGCCCCGACCGACAGGAGGGCGACGGACAGGAACATGGTGATGGTCTTGCTGTGCATGGTGTGCCTCGCTTTCCTGTCGGCGTTCAAAGTCCCTGCTTGCTCGCGGACTTCTCGTCGTCGCCTTCCTTCTTCTTCACGACGCGCTTGCGCCCCGTGACGCCGGATGCATCGAGATTCGTCTGCACACCGACGACGTCCATCTGGCTGTCGGTGTAGATGGGAACCCCGAACAGTTCGTTGGTCGCCGGGTACTTGTCGGGGTCCCGCTGCTGCAGTTCTTCCTCGCACATGCGCGAGAACTCGTTGAAGAACTGGTACTCGGTGGAACGCTCGAGGCAGTACGTGAAGGCTGCGAGTGCCTTTTCCTCGGGGATCTTGGCTTGGTCGGCCAGCGCGTCGCAGTAGGCGAAGTACTGGTCTTCCGTCTTGATGATCCCCTTGGGCACCTCGGCGCGGTAGAGCTGGTCGGCGAAGTTCTGATAGACGACGGCGGACCGGGCAGCCGCGGCGAGCACCCAGTACGGACTCTTGGTCTTCTTGACCTCGGCGTACTGTTTCTCCAGCTCCTCGGCCATCTTGATCTTCTTCTGGAAGTACTCGGCGACGCGCTTCTTGGACTCCTCGGCGCGCTTGACCTGCTCCTTGTACTCCTTCTCGAACTTGCCGCCGAGATCCTTCTTCCAGTCCTCGACGAGGAAGTCGAGGTCGCTCGGCATCTCGATGGTCAGGTACTCCTCGTACTTCGCATCGGCCAGGTACACGAGGGCCTTGCCCCACGCGTTGCGGAAGGCCTCGATGCGCTGCACGTCGTCCTCGGGGATCTTGATCTTTCCGCTGGCGAGCTTGACGGCCTTCTTGAGGTGCTCCATCGCCTTGGCCGCCTTCTTCTTGTCCCGCTTGTGGACGGTGATGATGCCGCGGGTCGGCTGCCCGCAATACTTGGGCGGCACGTACTTCTTCTTCTTCTTCTTCTTCGTCTTGCGACGAAGTTCAGCGGCCTTCTGGCGCTGGCTCTCGCCGGCGACCGCCCGCTTACGCTTGACCGTGATGCAACTGTCGTAGAGCAACGGCTCCGGGCAGGAGTTTCGCCAGTAGATCTGGCCGATCTCCGCGTGCGCGACCGCTTCGCGGTCCCGGCCTCCGCGGCTGCCGTAGGTCTTGAGGTAGAGTTCGGCGTACTCGCGCTTCTCCTTCGTCGTCTCGAGGAGGTCGTACTTGGACCAGAAGATCTTCGCGGCCTTCTGCGGGTTCTTGCGCTTGTAGAGGTCCTCGTACTTCGTCAGATCCTCCTGCGCCTTCTCCTCTTGGCCGAGGCCGAGGCGGAACAGGTAGGCGTTCTGCAGAGCCTCGGGAGTGTGCTTGTCCTTGCGGTACTTCTGGGCGTACTCCTCGTACTTCTCCGCCGCCTTCTCGTAGAAGGCGATGGCCTGGTAGTTGCCCGCGACCATGTGCAGTGCTTCCTTGGCGTGTACGCTGTCCGGATAGCGCTGCAGCAGGGCGTTGCGGAATTTGATGGCTTGTCCCACCAGGTACGCCGCTTCGAAGCACAGCGAGGCGTTCCACAACAGGGTGTCGGCCCTGTCGTGTTCCGGGTAGTCGTTGTAGAGCTGGACGAACTCCTGGGCGCACTTGACGAACCACGTAAGCTCGCCGGTGTCCCGCCCCTTGTCCTGATAGGCCATGGCGCGCTTCCAGCCGATGCCGGCGAGCAGGCGCGGGATCGCCTCACGGATGCGTTTCGCCTCGGGGTGCTTCCAGACCTTCATCTTCATGAGCTTGTTGGCCCACTTCTCCAGGTCCTCGGAAGCCTTGAGGGTCTGTTCCGGGGTGTTGCGGCTGTCGAGCCACTTGATCGTCAGGACGTCCACCAGCATCTCCGACGACCATGCCGCCTGTACGGTGCCGTCGAACTTGGTGACGATCTCCTCGAGCAGCGGCCGGGCCTCGTCGAAGCGGTTGTGCTCCATCATGATCTTGGCCCGGTGGTACATGATGAGCGGAAGCTCTTTGTCCTTCGGGTTGTTGACGTACTTCTGGTAGAGGTCGTAGGCCTCGAGCATCTTCTTCTCGGCCTCCGTGGGCTCGCTCGGCGGAAACTCCGCCTCGACGTCAATGAGCCCAGCCTTCGACCCGTCCTTCGAGACCTTGGCCTTCTTCTTCTTCTTCTTCTCCTTGTAGACGCAAAGGCCCTCGGAGTTGGTCTTGCACGCCTTGGCCTGCCCGCCCGTCTCGTCGTACTCGAGGGCGTTCTTCATGGCCAGCATCTGGGCGTACGCCGCGTCCTTGGTGTACTTGCCCTTGGGATTCATCTCGAGGACCTTCACGAACTCGTCGTGGGCCTTCTTGAAGTACTCGAGACCGAGTTCCTGCTCCTTGCGGTTCTTCGAGTTGTAGTGATTGACCGCCTGTGCCCAGAGCAGCTCGGCGTAGTAGTACTGCATCTCGTAGGCGTCCTTGTCCTTCGGGAAGTACTGAAGGAACGCCTTGTACGCTTTCTCGGCGTAGTCGTAGGTCTCCGGGCGCCGCGTCTTCTCGGCTTCGTCGTGCCACACGGTGGCCATCTGCTTCACCGTGTCGAGCGCCTCGTTGTAGCACTTGCGCTTGACGGACTTCTTGTACTTGCCGTCGCGATACTTTTCCCAGTACTGCGCCAGGCGCTCGGTCTCCTTCCACTGGATCTCCTTGTCGTCCGTGGCCAACGCATTGACCACGATGCGACCCTGCCATTCGCATGCCAGCGGATCGTCGGGGAAGAGCTCCTGCAGCTTCTTGTAGATCGCCGTGGACTCGACGTACTTGCCCTCGCCGAAGTAGGCGACCGCAAGCATCTCCATCATCTTGCGGGCCATGTTCTCGTCCTTGGACGGCCCGTTGCCGACCTTCTGGAAGAAGGCCCAGGCCTTGGACGGACGGCCGGCGTGCACGTAGGCGCGCACCAGATCTCGACGGGCGTCGCGCCGTAGCTGCTTGGCGTTGGCCTCGTTGCCGGCCTTGCCCTTGAGCGTCGCGTCGATGGTCTTGACGAAGTACGAAAGGCTCTTGTCGTACTGCGGTTCGCCGGCACCGATGGGGTTGAGGTAGCACCAGGCGATCTTGTAGAGGGCGTAGGCGTAGACCGGGCTGTCGGGGTAGCCCGTCACGATCTTCTGGTAGAGCTTGAGGGCCTCGGCGATCTTGTTGCGGGCGAAGTAGTAGTCCGCAAAGCTCAGGTACGCGTTGGCGATGAACTTGCTGTTCGGATACTCGCGAATGAGGCGCAGGTAGGCCTGCTTCATCTCGTCCTCGCGCCCGAGCTGCCCGAGTTCGAACGCGTAGTAGTAGATGGCCTCGTCCATGCGTTTGTACTTGGCGAACGCCGGCGTGCTGACGAGGGCCTTGTAGACCTTGACCGCCTCTTGGCTGGCCTTCTTCGCCTCGGCCTGGAAGCGCTTTTGCTTCTGCTTGAGCTGCTGGGCGAGTTGCTTGTTCCCCTTCTCCTCGGCGTCGTAGATCTTCTCGTAGAGGGCACCCGCCTGCAGGTCGAAGTAGGCCTTCTTCTCGAGGAAGTGATCGGCCAGCCGGAAGAGCAGATCCGGGTACTCGGGATCGGTGACCTCGGTGGCCTTGATGAGGCGCTTGAGCATCCCGATCTGCTTGTCCGCGACCTCGCGCGCCACGGCGGCGCGCTTCTTCGCGAACTCCTCGGCCGACATCATCTCGACCTTCTTCTTCTTGTCCTTCTCGCTCTTGAGCTTGGCCGCCTTGAGCTTCGTCTCGAGCGTGTTCTTGGTGCGGACCTTGCCCGACTTGCGCGAGTATCGAACCTTCGAATCGTCCGAGGGCGCCGCGTAGGCCGGGCTCGAAAGCAGCGCGCCGGCGACCACCGCCGTGGCGATGCCGATGGCCAGCTTACGGGTAGATGGCATGGGGAGGATTTCCTTCGTCATGGGGACCTCTTGGAGCCGGTTCGACGTGGAACCGCACCGGTTGGAAGTCTTGGGGAGGTTCTCGAGGCAGGCGTACGAGGCGAGCGAGCGCGCGAGGCGCCAGCCCGCGACCATCTCATTCCTTGCAGAGGCTGTTGACCTTGTATCGGTAGTAGCCGAGTTCGTCTTGCCAGTATTCGCCGTTGTAGTTGTAGATCTCGTGCTCGGCGTCGATCTTCGGCCGTGCGGGCTTCTTGGGCACCTGTTCGAGCTGCCCTTGTTCCTTGCGCTTTTCGAGAATCTCGTACTCGACCTTGATCATCTCGCGTTCGAGATCCTTGATCTCCTTGATCTGCGCCGTGAGCCGCTCGCGGGACTGGGCGCCGGCGGCCTCGCGTGCGAGCGAAAGGGCCGTGTCGAGGTCCTCGGTGATCCGTTCGCCGACCCCCGAGGACTTGAAGGCGTTGCTCATCTCGCCGAACATCGCGATCTCGCGCTCGAGTTCGTCGACGTAGGCGAAGTACTTCTCCAGGGTCTTGTCCTGGAGCGACGCCCGCGCGACCTCCTCGGCGAACGGATCGAGGTCCGACTCACCGGCGCGAATCTTGACGGCCAGGTCGTAGAGCTGGAAGTCCTCGGGCGCCTTCTCCAGGATCTCCTGGAGCTGCTTCTTCGTCTTGGGATAACGCCGGTTGAACTCGTCGACGGTGCGCTTGGCCGAGTCGTAGCGGCAGTTGAAGTAGTAGGTCACCGCCTTGAGCTTGAGGGCGTCCGGATAGAGGTACTCCTCGAAGAAGGGCGCGTTGAGGGTGTGGACGTAACCCAAGGTCCGCTGGTAGTGGAGGTTCGCGTTGTCCGGATCCACCTCGACGAACCGGAACTCCGTCCACGCCGCCATGAGCACGGCGTCGAGCCAATAGGGGGACTCGATCGGAATGTGATCGAGGTGCCGCAACGCCGTGTCGAACCGACCGATGGCGTAGAAGATGTTCGCCATGCCGTAGCGGGCCATGTCCTCGTAGAGCTTCATCTCCTCTTCGAAGGAAAGCTCCACCGACGTCTTCTTCTTGCGGCCCCGGCGGCCCTTGACGCGCTTTTTCTTCTTCTTCTTCTTTTTTGCCTTCTTCTTGTTCTTCTCGGCGGCCTCCCGCAGTTGGAGGCTACGGCGCAGGACGTTCTTGAAGGCCTCGACCGCCGGCTGGGCCTGGAACTCGCGTGTGTGACTTACGCCGAGGAAGAACTGGGCAGGAATGTAGTAGTCGCTGTTCTGCGGCACCTGGCTGAGCAACGCCACGGCCTGCCCGAAGTCGGCCTTGTGATAGTAGAAGCGCCCGAGCAGGTAGTAGAGCTCGTCGCGGACCTCGTCGAAGGCCTCGTCCTCGAGGGACTGCGGATCGTACCGCCCGATCTTCTCGAGCACGCCGGCACCTTCGGGCAACTCCCGGGACAGGGACGCCAGCCACGGTAGCGTGAGCTTGTAGAAAGGATGCGCCGCGCCCTTTTGAACGATCTCGTCGAAGATCGCCAGGGCCGCGGAATAGAACTCGAGTTTGTACAAGGTCTTGCCGAGCCAGAACTGGGCACGTTGCTGGTCGGCGGGGCTCGACGGGATCTCACCGTAGGCGATCTTGTAGAACTGGATGGCAGCGTTCTGATAGTCGCCGGCCTTGTACTTCGCCTCGGCCTCGCCGACGATGCCAGTACCTCCCGTATCGGTCGAAACCTGCTCGACCGGTGGTGGGGGCGGCGCGCCGGTCTGCCCCCCAGGGGGGGGCGGTGGTGCAGCCCCGCCGCCGGGCGGTGGCGGCGGTGGTGTCTTGCTGCCCCCGGGTGGCGGTGGCGGCGGTGGCGGCGCCGCCTCGGCATCGAGGGGCATGCCGCCGAGGAGCAGGGCGACGACGCCGAGGGAGGCGAGGGAACGTGCGGCCAGGGCTTGGGTGCGATGCATGCCGTTCATCCAGCGAAGGGGAGTCGGATTCGGAGGGGTTCGAGGACCCGTGGGAAGGAGGATCCGATGGAGCCACACCGCACGGACCTAGCCTCGAGGGCGTCGGTGAAAACGAGCGAAGACGCGAATGCGGGGGGCTTCATCGAGACGATTGCTGGTGCAAGGGAGGCCCGGGACGGGCCAAGGCGATTCGGGCACGGACCTTACCAGCGGCCACGCCGCACGGGCAAGACGGATTTTCACCGTGGATTTTCGGCATCGGCGCACATCGCGCCGAGCGCTCGACTGGCGCCGTCTGCGCGACGCCATGCCGCAAGGCGCGCAAATCGCGCAAATCTGCGCAGACCACGCAAGTCGGCACTACCGTGTGCCCGTAACGCTGGTGCGCGTTTTCGAGCGCACAGAGCGCGCTGGGGACGAGACACGGGGGGCTCCGTGCCACGCAACCACGTGGGCCCGAGCAGGCCGCGGCGCGGGCTTGCGCCACCGGATCCGCCGTCCGTCGACGCCGACTGCGATGTCACGACGACGAGGTGGGAAACCGTCGACGGAACACGGCGCATCCTTGACCGCGTACGCCCCACGTGTAGGATGGGCCCACCTTTTTGCTCTTGGCCGCCAACGCAAGCCCCTCACCGCGTACCCCCTCTCGAGTTCCCATGATTCCACAGCTTCGTCGCCCGCTCGCGTTCGTTCGTCGCGTCGCCGCTCGTCCGGCCATGGTCACGGTCGTCGCCGGACTTCTGCTCGCCTGCAACAAAGGCGACGTAGGCGCCCCGTGCAACCACGGCCAGGTGGATCCGCCCGAGAGCAAGGTCGTCACCTTCCCTGCCCTCGCCTGCAACGAACTCGTATGCGTCTACGCCGACGAAGCCGAGCCGCCGCCCGACCCCTGTGCCACCGACGAGGACTGCAACGCAGGGGGCGTCAATCAGGTGAAGAAGTTCCAGTGCGTCAAGGACGAAGGGGAAAATCAAGGCGAGTGCCAACTCGCCATCGACTACGTCCTCGAACGGTCCATGTGCTCGAAGAAGTGCAGCAGCGACGACGACTGCAAGAACCAGGGCATCAAGAAGGTCACCTTCGAGGGCACGGAATGCCGCGAGGGCTTCGCCTGCGCCCGGATCCAGTCCCTCGGCGAGTTCTGCTGCGAGAAGCTGTGCGTGTGCCGGGACGACCTGACGGTCGACACCGACCTCGACTCGAACTGCGCTGCGGGTACGCAGGAGGGTTGCTGCGTCAAGAACGGGCAGCCGGTCAGCCCGTTGCCGGAAGCCTGCGGCGTCCAGTGAGCCGCCGAAACCGCCGATAGTGGCGTATCCGGTAGATTGACGCTGCAGCACGGCCCAGATGCCTGGGCTCGGGCCGTGCGGGCGCTTCAGTGCCCGCGGGTCTCGGGACCGTCCCGCCGCGGCGTGGGGATGTACTCCACGCTCGGCGTGCGTCGCATCGGCTGCGGATACAGGGTCATCAGGTGCAGGACCTCCTTGGGGATCTCCGTGGACACCGGCAACCCGAGGTTCCGCGCATCGTCGGCCGTAAGCGCATGATCGTGGGTCCACTGGCCCGATGCCAGGGCGTGGGCGACGCTGCGTGCCTGGCCTTCGTCCATGCGACGTGCGAGCAATTCGGCGGCCCCCTTCTCGACCTGGTCGATGGCCTTGCGCGACACGTCGGCGAGGATGAGCGTCTCGTCGTCGAGATCCTTGGGCTCCTTGGCGTCGGTGGCCGCGAGGATCGAAGCGGCCGGATACTTGCCGAGTTGGGGATCGATGGGGCCGAGCACGGCGTGGGGCGACATCACGATCTCGTCCGCCGCCAGGGCGATGAGCGTACCGCCGCTCATGGCCATGTGGGGCACGAACACGGTGACCTTGCCCTTGTGCCCAGCCAAGGCCCGGGCGATCTGCATCGCCGCGAGGACGAGGCCACCCGGCGTGTGCACCACGAGGTCGATGGGGACCTCGGGATCGGTCAACTCGCACGCACGCAGGATCTCCTCGGCGTCATTGACGTCGATGTACCGCATGATGGGAAAGCCCAAGAGGCTCATGGTCTCCTGCCGATGCACGAGCAGGATGACCCGCGAGCCGCGCTTGCGTTCGATCTCGGCAATGAGCCGCGTGCGCGACGCCTCGAGCAGCCGCTGGCGGATGGCCGGCTGTAGCGCCGTCAAGATGAAGAAGAGCCAGAAGATCTGATTGACGTCCATGACGACCTATCGGCGGTGGTAGGGGCCCCACGCAGCATGCAATCCCGCTTCGTCGAGGCCATGGGAACGGTCGCCGCGCTCGCGCCGCGGCACGAAGAGATCGACCAGCAGGAACCCGGCGACGAACCCTCCGATGTGCGCCCACCAAGCGATGCCGCCCACCTGCCCGGGCGCGAGCCCGGCGAGCGTGCCACCCCACAGCTGGGTGAAGAACCAGACGAAAAGATACGTCGCCGCGGGAACTTCGAAGAAGAACGGCCAGAAGAAGACCGGCAACATCGCGATGATGCGCGCGTGGGGATAGAGGCGCATGTACGCCCCGAGCACGCCCGCGATCGCTCCCGACGCGCCGACGGTGGGAACGGTGGAGTCGGGGTTCGTGACGTAGTGGGTGACGCCCGCCAACATCCCACATAGAAGGTAGAACACCGTGAACCGCACGTGCCCCATGCGATCTTCGACGTTGTCACCGAAGATCCACAGGGTCCACATGTTCCCCACGATGTGCGCCCAGCTCGCATGCAGGAACATGCTCGTGACGAACGGCCAGTAGTCGTCGACCGGAAACCCGACCCACGCCGCCCACTCGGGATGGCTGAAGCGCGCCGGCACGATCCCGAACAGGTAGAACAGTCGCGTCACCGCCTGCGGACCGAGGGCCAACTCTTGCAGGAAGACCAGGGAATTGATGGCCACCAGGATCCACATCACGACGGGGACCCTTCGGGCGGGGATCGTGTCTCGAAGGGGGATCACGCTTGGACGCACATTGGTCCCTTCCCCGACCGTGCGCAACCCCCGACGACGCCGAGTGGCGATCGAGGGAGCCGATCCGCAGTGCCCGTCTTGGTCGTACCTTCGCCGCGGGCCTAGGCCTCGAACGCGCCGCGATACCACCGGACCACGAGCCCCTCACCGTCCGCCGACCCCGACGCGAAGACGGTCGGATCGTCGGGATCGGCGGTGAACGTCAGGGCGCACCCTTCGCCGGGACACGGGCCCTCCACCGCAATCACGTCGAACCGCACGGGCACCCGCTCCCACAGGTCGTGGGCCACCAGGTAGCCGGTGGCCCCGCGCACGATCCGGCGTCGTTTGGCCGGGCCGACGGTCTCCTCCGGACGGCCCCGTCGTCCCTCGGCCCGGGCGCGGACCTCGACGAAGACCCACGTCCCGTCCCGGTCCTCGGCCACGACGTCGATCTCGGCGCCGGCCGCCTCGACGTTGCGTTCGACGACCCGCAGCCCGGCGAACCGCAACAGTGACACGGCCACGTCCTCGTAGCGCCGGCCCCGTGCCCGCGGGCTCGGGGCCTCGGCCGGCGGAACCATGGACGGCCTTAGTTGGCGGCCTCGGCCCCCGCGTCGGCCTCGGCCCCCGTGTCCGCCGCGGCGGATTCGGGCTCGACCGGCGCCGGCTCCGGCTCGACCACCAGGTTGTCGGCGTAGTCGCCGATCCGCGCCCGGATCCGGGCGGCCTTACCCCGCAGTCCACGAAGGTAGTAGAGCTTGGCCCGGCGCACACGGCCGCGAGTCACGACCTCCACGTCCACGACCTTCGGCGAGTCCTCCATGAACACGCGCTCCACCCCGATGCCGTGGGTCACCTTGCGTACCGTGAACGACCGGCGGCGGCCCCCGGCCTTCCGATGGATGCACACCCCTTCGAAGACCTGGATCCGCTCCTTGTTGCCCTCGCGGATGAGCGCGTGCACGCGAATCGTATCGCCCGGTCGAAACGTGGGCAGGGGCTTCTTGCGGGCGGAGAGCTGCTCGACGGCGGCGATGAGGGGATGGACGTTGGACATGGCAGACCTTTCGACTACGAGGGCCAGGCGGCGCGCACGACCGCGAGGACGTGCTGCAGCCAGCCGGCCGGATCCTGGGGCGACGGAGCTTTAGCGATCTCGGCGGCGACTGCAAGTCCGACCGGATCCTCGGGCTCGACGGCCACGACGCCGGCCTGGCCCTGCCAGGTCTCCGCCTGCGGATCGACCGCCACGACGACCGCCCGCGGCGTCTGCGCACCTACGGCGGCCAGGACGTCCCGCAGATAGCCCCCTACGACGTCCCGCGCCGGGGCAGGAGCGACCGGGCCGGTCACCCCACGCAGGAAGGGCGCCGACGGGTCCACCCACACGAATCCCACCGGTCCCTCGAACTGTTTGCGCATTCGGCGCCGAAGCTGGGCCGGCGTGCGGAACGACGAGACCGACGGGCGGCCGCCGACGGTCTGCGCGGCCGCCAACGCGAAGTCCGACTCGCCCTGGCCCACCCCGAAGAGGCCCTTCACCTCGAAGTTGCGCAATACCTCTCCGAGCCCCGCGGTCACCAGATTCGATCCGGCGGGCACCGCGACGAAGAGTTCGGTGTCGGCCGACCACGCCGGCACCCGGCGAAGCTCCGGCCGGGAGAGCCACGTCCGCTCCCGAGCCTTCTTCGCCCGCCAGGCCGCGATGGCGCCGTGGTCGCCCGTGCGCAGCACCGGGGGGACCTCGCGACCGGCGAACGTGGCCGGGCGCGTGTACTGCGGTGCCTCGAGGAGCGTCCCGCCACCTGCGTCCGCGTGGCTCTCCACCTCGACGGACGCGGGGTTGCCGAGGGCGCCTTCGCACAAGCGGAACACCGCCTCGATGATCGCAAGTGCCGCGACCTCGCCCCCGTTGAGCACGAAGTCTCCGAGCGAGACGCACTCGTCGACGTGGTGGTCGCGCACCCGGGCGTCGAACCCCTCGTAGCGCCCGCAAAGGAGCGCGATGCGCCGGTACGTGGAGAATCGCCGGGCCATGCGCTGATCGAAGGTGCGGCCCGAGGGGTCGAGCAGCACGCGGTGCATGGGCCCACGTGCACGCTCGACGGCTTCGAGCGCGGCGACCACGGGTTCGGGACGCAGCACCATGCCGGGACCGCCCCCGAAGGGGGTATCGTCCACCGTGCGATGTTTGTCGGTGGCGAAGTCGCGGAAGTTCGTGCAATGAAGGCCGACGATCCCCCGCTCCACGGCCTTGCCGAGCAGGCCCGCGCTCGCAAAGGCCGTAATCGCCTCCGGAAAGAGGGTGAACACCTCGAAGGTCGGTCCCTTCGCTGCGCTCACGGACCGCCCTCCTTTCGCCTTCCGGGCCGGGCGTCTTCCGGGCCCATGCCCTCGGGTAGATCGACCACGATCTCCGTTGCGCTCACGTCCCGGACGTAGGCGGGCTCCGGCGAGAGGAACCACGTGCGCCCGGCCGCACACCGTACCTCGAGCAGCGGCCTCGGGCCGGCATCCACGACCGCGACGACCACGCCCAGGTCGTCCCGCGTTCGCCCGCCCACCTTCCCGGCGACGCGGGCCCCGACCGCGTCCGCCAGGTAGAACTCGTCCTCGTCGAGCGGGGGAAGGTCGTCCCGGTCGACCTCCACCTGTGCGCCCACCAGGGCCACGGCGGCCTCCCGGGACGTCACGCCGACGACCTCCATCCGGGCCAACGGCCGCCCGGGTACGGGTCCGATCCGCGATACCTCGGCGGCGCATACGACACTGCCGTCGCGCACGAAACGTACCGTCGCCCCGATCCCCGGCAGAGGAGCATCGGGTGCGGCCAAACGGATCCGCACGGCCCCACGGATTCCGTGGGGCGCCGTCACGACGCCCAACGGCACGTGCGGGGTCGGCGCCGAAGGCGACCCTTCGGCCATGGCTACTCCAGGATCTCGAGGTCGGCGCGCTTCTTGAGCTTCGAAGACGCGGCCGACAGGAGGGCACGCATCGCCTTGACCGTCCGGCCCTGCTTGCCGATCACCTTGCCGAGATCGTCCTTCGCCACGCGCAGCTCGAGCACGATGGTCTGTTCGCCGGCGACCTGTTCGACGTGGACCTCGTCGGGCTTGTCGACCAGGGCCTTGGCGATGAATTCGATGAGTTCCTTGAGGGATGCGTCGGTGTCGGACATCTTCGTGGGCCTGACGGGAACGAGCGGGAGCGGGAGCGGGCGGGAATGCGCAAAGCGAGCGTCGGGGCGTAGCCCGAGCACTAGCATCCCACATCGGCGCCGCTGCTGCCACAACGGCCCACCGCGACCGGCCGACCGACCGCCGTCAGGTCGCCGATGCCTTCAGGTGACGCTTGATGAGCCGCTCGACCGTGCGCGTGGGCTGGGCGCCGACTCCGAGCCAGTACTCCACGCGGTCGGCCTTGAGTTCCACGTAGGAAGGATCCCGCGTCGGGTCGTAGACCCCGATGCGCTCGATGAAGCGACCGTCCCGCGGCGCACGGGCGTCGGCGGCGACGATCCGGTAGAAGGGGCGTTTCTTCGCGCCCGCACGGGCGAGCCTGAGCTTGACGGCCATGGTGATCCGTTTCGATGCGAGTGGGTCTTAAGGAAATCGCGTCGGGCCGCGCAGGCTAACGGCCCGCCCCCGGCGGGTCAACCGGCCGAACCGCGCAGAGTGCGCAAAACCGCCGGAGCCGTGGCGCCAGGCGGTTCGTGCTCCACACCGCGACTGGAGGCTGCGCATATCACGCAGGCCATGCGCGTCGACAGGGACGTCGAGATGGCGCCTGTCGGCGGCTCGGCCCGTCCCCGTGCCCGGCGCTGCCCCATCGGCCTGCCCGTGGTAGTACCCCGCCCCGAAAGGGATCGCGCAGCCCGGCGGTTCGTCCGGTGCCCACCCCTCGTCCCCTCCGTGACCCATGGCTCCCGTCGACGCCCCACGTTTTCGAGCCCTTCGCACCGGTCCGAGCGCGCTGTTCGCCGCGACGGTCCTCGCGGCATGTGGTCCGCGCGACGGCGGCTCCGCCCGACAGGCGACCAGCGCATCCGCCCCCGCGACCGAGTCCGACACGAAGGCGCCCCGGGTCGTGATCGACCTTTTGGCCTTCGGCCGGGTCCTCGGCAACATCGCTCCCTGCGGTTGCACCGCAGAGCCATTGGGTGGGCTCGAGTACGCCTTCGGGATCGTCGACGGTGAGGACGTCTCTCCCGACCGGATCGTCGTCGAACCGGGCTCCCTCCTCTACCCCGCCCCGAACCAACCCGAGGCACCGGCCGACGACGCCGCGTGGCGCCAGGCGGTGGCGCGGGCGCGGGCGCTGCACCGACGGTTCGGCCAGATCGGGAACCGACTCGTCGCAGGCCTCGGCCCCTACGACCGTCCCGTGGGCAAGGCGGCTCCCGAAGGCCCGACCTTCGCCGACCTGCCCCTGCCGCGCGTGTTGGCGAACGCGGCGGCCGAGGAAGGGGCGCCTGCCCCCTTTCCACATCATCGTCTCGTCCCGATCTCCCAGCACGGCAGAACGATCCGCGTCGGCGTGACCGAGGTGCTCGATCCGAGCCTGCCCGACGCGAAGGAACTCGTCCCACTTTCGGATCCCGCGGCGGCCCTTGCCAAGGTCGTCGCGGACATGCGCCGAGAAGGCGCGGAGATCACGGTGGCCGTGATTCATGCGCCGCCGGACCGGGTGACCTCGATCGTCGAGGGCGTCTCCGGCCTCGACGTCGCCATCGCCCCCATTGCGTCGGGGCTCGAGTCGGAGCGCCTCGGCGCCCCGCCGCGGCGGGTCGGCGACACCATCGTCGTCTACCCCGGCGAGCGGCTCCAGACGATCTCCCACGTACGGATCTCGCTTCTGCCCGACGCCCAGCTCGACGGCGCGAAATCGTGGGTGCTCGTGCCCTCCGAGGAGGACCTCGTGGCCGAACGAACCCGACTCGAACGGCAGATCGCCACCTACGAGAAGGACCCGGCCGCCGATCCGGCGTTCATCGCCAACCTCCGCCGCGAACTCGAGCACGTCCGCGCTCAACTCGCAGGTGCCGACCCCGGTGGACCGGTGGCCGTCGTGGTGCGCCAGCGCAAGGTCACCTGCCACGGCAACGCCGACCCCGAGGCGGCCAAGCTGCTCGCGGCCTACGACCGGACGGTGGCCGAGGAGAACAAGAAACGCTTCGAAGGCGTGCGACCTCCGCCGCCGCCCAAGGGCAAGCCCGGCTACGCGGGCATCGAAGAATGCGATCTGTGCCACGAAGAGGCCGTCGCCTTCTGGCGCAAGACCAAGCACGCCTCGGCCTACGCCACGCTCGAAAACCTCGGCAAGCAGTACGACGTCGCCTGCGTGGGATGCCACGTCACGGGCTTTCGCAAGCCCGGCGGCAGCGAGGTGGTCGAGAACGATGGCCTGCGCGACGTGCAGTGCGAGGTCTGCCACGGCCCCGGGAGCATCCACGTCGAGGAGCCCGAGCGGAACGGCAAGCCCCACGCCATCGTGCGCGAAGCACCGCAAGAGGTGTGCGCGGCCTGCCACACCCCCGAACACTCCGACACCTTCGACTACACGGCCTACCTGCGGGACGTCCTCGGACCGGGCCACGGCGAAGAGGCCCGCAAGGCCCTCGGCGACGGTCCCACGGGCGCCGAGCTACGAAAGGCCGCCCTGGCCAAGGCCGGCGGCGCGTGCAAGAAGACCATGATGGCTCCGGCCGGGGGAAGCGATGCCCACTGACGCCCGCGGCGCGCCGCGCCGGCGCGCGATCCACTTCGTCTCCCTCGGCTGCCCCAAGAACCGGGTGGACACCGAGGCCATGGCCGGGATCGCCCGGGCCGAGGGCTACGAACTCGCGGCGTCCCCCGACCAGGCCGAGGTCCTCGTGGTGAACACCTGCGGCTTCATCGACCCGGCCAAGGAGGAATCCGTGGACACGATCCTGGAGCTGGCCGAGGTGAAGGCGCGCCGCCCGGGGACTCGGCTCGTGGTGACCGGCTGCTTGAGCCAGCGCCACGGCGACGACCTGGCGGCCGAGCTGCCCGAGGTGGATCACTTCCTCGGATCGGCCGACGTCCCCCGCTTTCGCGAGGTGCTCGCCGGCCGGGCGCCACGCATGGCCGTCTCCGAGCTCGACCGCCGCTCGTACCTCGTCGACCACGAGGCACCCCGGCTGCGCGACGGGCCGCGGCACTTCGCCTACGTCAAGATCGCCGAGGGATGCGACCGGCCCTGCGGGTTCTGCATCATCCCCAAGCTGCGCGGCCCCCAACGCAGCCGAACGATCCCTTCGGTGGTCGAGGAGGTCGCGCGCCTCGCCGACGAGGGCACCCGGGAGATCTGCCTGATCGCCCAGGATCTGACCCGCTACGGCGTCGACCTCGAGCCGGCCGTCGGGCTCGAACACCTGCTCGACGCCCTCGTCCGCATCGACGGCATCGCGTGGATCCGGCTCCACTACGCCTATCCGTCCGCCGTCACGCCCGAGCTTGCGCGCCGGATCGCGGGTTACGACAAGGTGGCAAGTTATCTCGACGTCCCGATCCAGCACATCGACGACGAGGTGCTCCGACGCATGCGTCGTGGCTACGGCGAGCGACGGGTTCGACGCATGCTCGACGACCTGCGGGCGGCGAGCGAGGACGCGGGCAGGCGAATCTTCCTGCGCACGACGCTCTTGGTCGGCCATCCTGGGGAGGACGAGGACGCCTTCGCGCGCCTGCGCGATTTCGTGGCCGAAGGACACTTCGACCACCTCGGGGTCTTCCCCTGGTCCCGCGAGGCGGGCACGCCTTCGGCCATGCTCCCGTCACGCGTCCCGGACGACGAGGCCCGCGCCCGGGCCGACGAGATCCTCGCCGTACAGGCGCAGGTGTCGGCCGACCGCCAACGGGAATTCGTCGGACGCGTCCTCGAGGTGGTGGTGGACGGGCCGAGCGAGACCTCCGAGTTCGTCCTCGAAGGCCGCCACGAGGGACAGGCGCCGGAGATCGATGGCAAGGTCCTGCTCGTGGACGGCACGGCGGAGCCGGGCGCGGTCGTGCGAGCGCGGGTCGTCGCGGCCGACACCTACGACCTCGTGGCCTCCTTGGATCTGGAGCGGCCCGTGGAGGTCGCCGCCGAAAGCGAAAGCGACGACGAAGGTGGGGCCTTCGCCCCGATCACTTGAGGCCGATCACGTAGGCGAGGAACGACTCCTGCTGTTCTTCGCTCTCCGTGCGCCGAAACTCGCCGGTCCCGTCCCCGTCGTCGTCCACCTCCTCCCAGTAGACCACGCTCGACGTGAACCCGGCCTCCTCGAGCACCTCGCGAAGCTCGGGGATCGACCACAAGCGCCAGTCGTAGACGAAGGCACGCTCCATCTTGGAGCGGTCGGGGAAACGGAAGTGGATGTAGCAGAGCGTGCGGTTGTGGATCGGGTCGAAACGGTCCTGATCCCACACGTACGTGAAGCCGTCACACGGCCGAGACTCCTCCCGCGCCTCGATGGCCTCGGTTCCTCCGTAGATCTCCAGCACGAGGATCCCGTCGTCCACCAGGGCACGCCGCGCGTTCTCGAAGTACCGGCGTAGGGTCGCCCGGTCGTGGAACACGCAGAAGCTGAAGTTCATGGCGCAGATGACGTCCACGGCCGGGGTCTCCACGTCGAGGACGTCCGCGCACAAGAGTTCGACGCGGCGCGCCACCGAACGGCCGGCGGGCTCTACGTTGTGGGCGCGCCCCCACTCGAGGGTCGGGGCGTCGAGATCCACACCGATGGCGGTGCGCCCGCGCTTCGACGCGGCCCAGGTCGTCGCCAGGTAGGCCGTGCCGCAGAAGTCCTCGCGCAGGGACTTGGGCATACGTCCCCGAAGCTCCCGAAATGCCTGGGTGAAGAACTCGACGTCCGCCTCCGGGGACTGCACCGCCTGCTGGTACAGGGCGTGGCGGTCGGCCGTCTCGGCCATCTTGGGCTTGCGCCGACGCCCGGTGGACCGGCTGCCCCCCTTCGCCCGCCCGCGTTCGGATTGCGTTCGTCTGCTGCGTGCCATCGACTCGGCCTTTCTACGCCTCGGCGATGAGGTACGTCCACCACAGGTCCTCGTTGGAGACGGCCCCCTTGGGCTCGTAGAGGCTGCCCGTGAACTCACCGTCCCGGCCCGTCCGTTCCCAGAGCCGGTGCACCCGGGCGAAGCCCGCGTCCACGAGGGCGTCGCACAGCTCGGGCACGGTCCAAAGGCGCCAGTCGTAGGCAAACGCCCGGTGGATCCGCGACCCGTCGGGAAACTCGAAGTGGATCGCCGCCTTCATGCGATGGGTCAGGGGATCGAACGACGTCTGCTCCCACACGTACACGAACGCACCGTGGTCGTGTCGCTCTTCGTTGTCGATCATGGCGTCCCGGCCGCCGAGCACGTCGAGCACGAAGATCCCGTCGTCGGCGAGTCCCCTGCGCACACGACGGAAGTAGCGGACGAGGTCGCGCCGCTCGTGCAGCGCGCAGTAGCTGAAATTCAGGGCACAGGTGACGTCCACCGCGCGGCGATGGACCGTCCTCACGTCTCCGGCCACGAGCCGAACGCGCGCGCGGGCCGAAGCCGGCAACGGCTCGAGATGACGGCGCCTTCCCGCCGCGAGCGCCTCTGGACAAAGGTCGATGCCCTCGGCGGTCCGGCGACCGTCACTGCGCACCCACGCGGCACACAGGGCCGCGGTGCCGCAAAAATCCTCCCGCAGGTGCAGGGGCGTGCGGCCCCGATACCGGCGAAACCACCGATCGACGAAGGCCACGTCTCGGGGCGGGTCCTGCACCGAGCGTTCGTAGAGATCGTAGGGATCGGCCGAACGGGCCAGGGCTCGCGCACGGCGGGGGCTGCTGCGCTGCATGGGCGCGGACTTTCCCACCGCCGATGGGCGGTGTCGAGGGGCCCTAGGTCGCGCCGCGCCGTTCGAGGTAGGCGACCAGCCCGTCGTGGGCCTCGGTGATCCGGCGCATGAGCTCCGTCGCCGCCGCGAACTTCTCCGGATCGCGTGCGTGTCGATCCGGGTGGTACTTGCGCAGCATGCTGCGATAGGCCGCCTTGACCTCCGCGACCGAGGCGCCGGGTTCGAGCTCGAGGATCCGGTACCACCTGCGACACTCCACCTCCTCGGCCAAGGTGGCCGTGTACCCCGGTCGCCGCTTGGCCTCCTGGTAGGCCTTCTCCCACGCCTCCTCGGCCGCATCCCGCACCACGCGGGCGCGCTTGCCCACGCGGCCACCCACCGAGCGCAGGTCGTCGTCCCCTTCGTCCTCGAGCAGCTCGCGCAGCTCGTCCTTCCACAACGCGCGGCGAAAATCCGTGAGGTTGGCGCGCGCGACGTCGAACAGGCGTTTGGTCACGGACATGGCGTCTCGGTTCCAACGATAGCAGCCCACGAAGACGGCGGCCCATGGCGCGGCAGTGCGGCGCCGGGGCTAGCCGTCGTCGCCGTCGAAGAAGGCGGTCTCGTCGTCGTCTTCCTCGACGATCTCCATGTCCACGGGCCGCAGGCGGATGAGGGTCTTGTCGTCGTCGGACACCTCGTCGCGGGACACTTCGGGCACGTTCCCACCCACGGGACGGACGCGCACCGTTCGGGCCTTCACCGGCGACCCCGAGAGTTTCGGCGGTGCGGCCCGGCCGCGGCTGCCCGGGGCGATCGGCGGGCCCGCCGGCCGCGGGCGAAGGCGCGCGATGGCGTCGGAGAGCCGCAGCACGGTGACGGGGTCGAGCTCGCCGAAGGCGATCCCCATGCCCGGTGGATCGTCCTGATGCCGAACCACCGTGCCGACGGCGTCCACCCGGACCGGATCGTCGAGCAAGAGGGTGAAATGGAGGGCCACGGTGGTCCCGACGGGCACCCGCTCGGTGGTGTGCAGGAACAAACCGTGCTCGGACAGCTCGGAGACGTAGCTTTCCGCCCCGCCGCGAAACTCGCGATTGACCGGGATCCGTTCGGAGCGTCGCCGCTCCTTCGATCGCTCCTCGCCCATGCCCCGACTTTGGCAGAGGAACGCCCCCGGCGCAAAAGCACCGACCGGCCCGAGTGCCTAGCCGCTTTCCTTGAACTTGATCTCGAATTTCTCGACGTGGAAGCTCTTGCGGGCGTGGACCTCGATCCCGCACTGGATCCGCTTGACCGTATCGTCGACGGCGGGCTTCTCCTCGTTGCGCATGAGGTCGGCCACCTTGGGATGGGCGGTGACGAGGACCTTGTCCCCCGGATTGTGGGCGGCCGCCTCCCGCCGGATCTGCCGCAGGATCTCGTAGGCCACCGCGGCCTTGCTCTTGGTGTAGCCGCGTCCGTTGCAGTACTCGCAGCTCTCGGTCAGCATGCGCTGCAGGCTCTCGCGGGCCCGCTTGCGGGTCATCTCGACCAGGCCCATCTCGGAGATCTTGGTGATGTGCGCCTTGGCCCGGTCCTTGCGGAGCGCGTCCTGGAGCCGCCGATAGACCTTGCGCCGGTTCGACTCCTTGTCCATGTCGATGAAGTCGATGATGATGAGCCCGCCGAGATTGCGCAGGCGTAGCTGCTCGGCGATTTCGTCGGCCGCTTCGAGGTTCGTCTGCGTGATCGTCTCCTCGAGGGTCTTGCCCTTGGCACCCACGAACTTGCCGGTGTTGACGTCGATGGCCGTCAGGGCCTCCCCCTGATCGAACACCAGGTACCCGCCGGACTTGAGGTGCACCACGCGCTCGAGGGCACGGTCGATCTCGTGCTCGATACCGTAGCTGTCGAAGATCGGCTCGCGCCCGCTGTACAGCTCGATGCGCTCGGCGTACTTGGGCATGAACGTCTGCACGAAGCGCACCATGCGATCGTGCTGCGCCCGGTCGTCCACGATGACCCGGTCGAGATCGGCCGTGAGATTGTCCCGCACGACCCGTAGGGCCAGGTCCAGGTCGCGGTAGAGCAGCACCGGCGCCCGGTGGATGCGGGCGTTGGCCTGGATGTTCTCCCAAAGGCGCAAGAGGTAGTCCATCTCCGCCCGGATCTGCCCGTTGGTGGCGTCCTCGGCCACCGTGCGCACGATGAACCCGCTGCCCGGAGGACGCATCTCCTCGACCAGCCTGCGCAGTCGCTTGCGCTCCTTGCCCGAGGTGATCCGACGCGAGATCCCGATGTGGCTGACCGTGGGCATGTAGACCACGTTGCGCCCCGGTAGGGAGATGTACGAGGTGATCCGAGCCCCCTTGGTGCTGATGGGGTCCTTGACCACCTGCACGAGGATCTCCTGGCCCGGATGAACGAGCTGCGTGATGTCCGGGGGCTGCCCGCTGCGCCGCGCGCCGCTCTCCCCCACGGTGACCTCCGGCGTGTCCCCCTCGGTCCGGGGGGCGATGTCCCCGGCGTAGAGGAAGGCGGCCTTCTCCTCGCCGATGTCCACGAAGGCCGCCTGCATCCCCGGCAGGACGCGCAGTACGCGGCCCTTGTAGACGTTGCCGACGCAGCCCCGAGCGCGCGAGCGCTCCATCCAGACTTCGGACAAGATCCCGTGTTCGATGACGGCGACCCGGCTTTCGGGGCCGTCTGCGTTGACGACGATGACGGATTCGGCCACTTCCCGGCGGGAAGTAGCACAGCCTCGCTCCGGCCGGAAGATGCGCCGGTTCGGCAGCCGCCGCCTGCGCGGGCGGGGTGCTAGCCTCCGTGCGCCATGGCCGCTGCGGTGCAGATGCCACCCCACCTCTCCCACGTTCCGTTCGACGCCGAGGTCTTCGACGCCCTCGTCGGCGACTTTCGTTCGGGCCGGCTCGATCGCCTCGCCGCCCCCCTGGCCGCGGCGCCGCGCCCCCTCGCGCAGCCGCCCGAGGACCTCTCGGCGGGCGCCGACCCGGGGCGGGTCGCCGAGCTTGCCACCGAAGGGGCCCGCGCCATGGCCCGCGGCAGCCTCGCCGTCCTCGTCATGAACGGCGGCATGGCCACCCGGTTCGGGGGCACCGCCAAGGGCGTCTTCCCCATCGCCGAGGACACCCCGGACGTGTCCTTCCTGGCCGTGAAGATCGCCCAGGCGAAGGCGGCAGGCGGCCGGGCGGGACCGATCCCCTTCGTGGCCATGCAGAGCTTCGCGACCGAAGCGCCCACCCGGGAGCACCTTGCCGCCCTCGGCGATCCCGGCGTGCCCATCCACACGTTCCTGCAGTCCGTGCTCCCGCGGGTGACCCCCGACGGCATCCCCCTGGCAACCGAGGCCGGGGCCGACGCATGGCCGGACACGGTCCTCTACGCGGCGCCCGGCCACGGCGACACCCTGGGCCGCCTGCGGCGAAGCGGCGTGCTCGCGGCGCTGCGCCGGGCGGGCGTGGAACACGTGCTGGTCTCCAACGTGGACAACCTCGGGGCGACGCCCGACCCGGCCGTCTTCGGCGCCCATCTGGCGGCCGTCGCCCGTGGAGCCGAAATGACCGTCGAAGTCGTCGCCCGCGAGCCTGGCGACGCCGGGGGGTGCGTGGCCGTCCATCCCGAGACGAACCGACCCACGATCATCGAGGGGTTTCGCCTGCCTGCGGGCACCGACCTCTCCGTGGTGCCCCACTTCAACACCAACACCCTTTGGTTTCGGCTCGACGCCCTCGACCGTGAGATCCCCCTCGATTGGTTCGCCGTGCGCAAGACCGTCGACGTGGCCGGCGAGGGCGCCCGGAAGGTGGTGCAGTTCGAGCAGCTCATCGGGCAGGCTGCGGACCACCTCGCGGCGGCCTTCGTGCAGGTGGAGCGCGACCGGCGATTCTTGCCCGTCAAGACCCGGCAGGAGTGGCGAGCGCGGCGGCCCGCCCTGCTCGCCGCGGCTCGAGCGGCCGGGCTCGACGTGCCCACGGCCTGAAGCCGGCGCCGGTCCCCGGGCACGCCCGGGTTGCGGTACCCTCGCCCGGCCCATGGCCCAGTCGTTCCAGCCCGGTATCTACAAGACCACCAAGTTCCTCCCCGGACACGAGGCCCAGGTCCAACCGGACATGCTCGTGCTGATCCGCACCGACGGCGAGTTCGCGCCGGCCTCGGTCCTCCTGCCCAACAACAACAAGTACAACCAATGGTTCTTCGCCATGCCG
Source organism: Deltaproteobacteria bacterium (assembly GCA_003696955.1). Classification (GTDB taxonomy): domain Bacteria; phylum Myxococcota_A; class Polyangia; order Nannocystales; family Nannocystaceae; genus J032. The sequence goes on from RFGU01000023.1 coordinate 61,871, forward strand.
GGGATCAAGATCCCGGCGACGAGCTTCGGGTGGGCCGACAGCCTGATCAAGCTGCCCCACGAAGGTTTCTATCGCCTCAAGAAGGAGTTCACGTTCGGCGAGGGTGGACGCTGGGTGGAAAACGCCATCGTGCAACTCGGCTACACGCGCGCCGCCGAGCCGATCCTGTTCATCGCAACCCGTCGCAGCCCCCTGACGAGCAACACCCTTTGGTTCTCCGACAAGGGCGTCAAGGTGGACCTCGAAGGCCTCGACGAGATGATCGAGCCCCTGTCCTGGTACCAGGAGCCCGAGAAGAAGGTCCACTGACGCGGCGCGTCGGGCTCAGCCGTCGGCAACGGCCGCGTCGGAGGATGCGGCCTTCGCCGCTTCGGCGACCCGCCACACCAGGTGGTAGGCGACGACGCCGACCGCCATGGACGCCGCGTGGACGAGGACCGGCGGCGCGAGGGTGACGAGGGAGACGATGGACGGCCCGGGGCAGTAGCCGCCGAGCCCCCACCCCACGCCGAAGATCACGGCACCGAGCACCAGCCGGGCGTCCACCGGCCGGTTGCGATCGGGAACGCATACGCGGCTCTCGCACAGGGGACGCGGCAGCCGGGCGAAGACCCGCCACGCCACGGCCATGACCGCGATACCTCCGCCCATGACGCCGACGAGGGCGGGGTCCCACGCGCCGAGCACGTCGAGGAAGCCGAGGACCTTCTGCGGGAGCAGCATGCCGCCGATCCCGAGACCGAGGGCGAAGACGAGCCCCGAGACGAACGCAACGGCGAACTTCATGCGGCACCTCCGAGCACCCGTACCAAGGTGACGGTGATCATGCCCGTGGCCACGAAGGTCACGGTCGCCACGATGGACCGGGGAGCGAGGCGGGAGACGCCGCACACCCCGTGACCGCTGGTGCAGCCGCATCCGAGGCGAGTGCCGAAGCCCACGAGGAAGCCCGCCGCCGCCATCATGGGTAGGCTTCGGGGCCACTCGGTCGGAAACGCCGAGGGCATGGCCCACAGGAGCACGAGACCGCCGGCCAGCAGCCCGGCGAGGAACGAAAGATCGATGCGCCGGTCGTCGTCGCTCCCGCCGGCAGGCCACAGGGCGCCCGCGAAGATCCCGGAGATGCCGGCGATGCGCCCGAGTCCGAGCAACATGAGGGCGCTTGCGACGCCGACGAGGAGGCCGCCCACGAGCGGCCCGACGAAGATGGAGAGGTCCATGGGCGGGACCCTAATTCCCCATTTTGCGTCGGCAACCCCCCGAAGTGGCCACACCGGTGCCCCCGGGGCATCTGCGCCGTTTGCGCAGAGCCGCACGATGTGCGCTCTTTCCCCCTTGACCCCCGGAACCGGGGCGCCTACAAAGCCTGCCGGGAACAGAAATGAAAATCATTTTCAAGTTCATCCAAGTCGTCGTGCTCGGGGCGACCTCCGCCTGCTCGATCTCGGGACCCGGCGACGACGGCCAGGAAGCCACCCGAAAGGCCATCGTCCGGTCCGCCGCCGACCGGGTGCTCGCGCCCGCCTACGCCGAGGCCTCGACGGCACTGTCGGGGTTGGCCGACGCCGCCCGAAGCTACGCCGACGCGGTGGCCGGCGGAGAGGCCGACCCGCAGGCGAAACGCGACGCCGCACGCGTGGCGTTCGGCACGGCCATGGACGCCTGGCAGCGGGTCGAGATGCTGCTCGTCGGACCGGCGGGCCCGGCGGGCCTGGTCACCGGTGGGGAGAGCCTGCGCGACGAGATCTACTCCTTTCCCGTCACGAACCGCTGCCGGATCGACGAAGAGTTGGCCGAGGGCTCGTTCGAGGAGCCGAACTTCTTCACGGCGAACCTGGTCAACGTGCGCGGACTCGACGCGGTGGAGTACCTGCTCTTCGTGGAAGGCACGGACAACGCCTGCGACGCCACGCGCCCGATCAACAAGGACGGCACCTGGCAGGCCCTCGGCGCCGACGAGATCGTCCGCCGACGGGCCGAGTACGCCGCACGGGCCGCCGAGGACGCGGCCGCACGGGCCGCCGCGCTTGCGAGCCGGTGGTCCCCGGGCACGGGCGACGCCTACGCGGCCTTCGTGTCCGCGGGCGAGGCCGGATCGCCCTACCCCACGACCCGGGTCGCCCTCGACGAGTTCAGCTCGGGCCTGTTCGACCTCGACACCCACGTCAAGGACCGCAAGCTGGCCGCACACGCTCCGGAGGAACTCGAATCGCCGCTTTCGGCCCGCAGCAAGGAGAACGTCCTCGCCAACCTCGCCGCGGCGTGGGAGATCTTCTACGCCGCGCCGTCTGCCGGCGAGGGCACCGGCTACGACGACTGGCTCGCGAACGTGGGCCAGGCGAGCCTCGTCGCCGACGTCGACGCCGCCTTCGCCGCGGCCGAGGCGGCGGTGCGCGCCGTCCCCGGCAGCTTCGAAACCGCCCTGGCGGACGATCCGAACGCCCTCCTCGGCGCCCAGTCGGCCGTCGGCGACCTCGCCGCGCTGCTCAAGGGGCCCTTCCTCGCCGCCCTCGACCTGATGCCGCCTGCGGACGGCGCCGGAGATGCCGACTGATCCCGGGAGCATGGCCGCGGCGGTCGACGCCGCCGCCGCGTGGATCGCCGCCTTCGGTCGCGAGCTGGCCACGGGCCTGACCGATCCCGCCGAGCGGCTTTCGCTCCACTACTGGCCCGGAGCGATCGCGTTGGCCGTCGCGGCCCTCGCGGGGCGTACGCGTCTGCGAGACGCGCTTCGACGGGGCCTTCGCCTGTGCCTGCATCCCTCGTCGCGGTGCGACGCCAAGATCGCCCTGGCCAATGGAGCGCTGGCGTTCGCCGCCGGCGGCCTCGGACTCGTCGGCAGCCTCGACGTCGCGGTGTGGACCGTGCGGATCCTCGACGCCGCCTTCGGGATCCCCGCCGCGCCGGACTGGCCCGCAGTACTCGTCGCCCTCGTCTACTCGGTCGTCCTCTTCGTCGCCTGGGACGCAAGCCGCTTCCTGCTCCATCTGGCCATGCACCGCGTGCCGGCCCTGTGGGCGTTCCATGCCGTGCACCACTCGGCGGAGGTCCTCACCCCCCTGACCCTGCACCGGATCCATCCGGTGGAGCGCATGCTCTACGCCCTGCGCGACGCCGTCGTGACGGGCCTTTGCGCCGGCGTCTTCTTCCACGCATTTCGCCAGGGCATCTCGCCCGTGACCATCGCCGGGATCCACGCCGCAGCCTTCGCGATGAACGCCGCGGGCGCCAACCTGCGCCACAGCCACGTCTTCGTGGGATTCGGCCCCTTCGAGGGGATCTTCCTGTCGCCGGCGGCCCACCAGCTCCACCACGCACGCCGCTACGGGGCCCGGGCGGTGAACCTCGGCACGTGGCTTTGTCTTTGGGACCGGCTCGCCGGGACCCACGTTCGGCCCCACGGACGTACGCCGCCTGCATTCGGTCTTCGACGCGCCGATGCGGGCCACGATCCCCATGGCCTTCTTTCGGCCTACTTCGCCCCGATCCTTCGCGCCGTCGCGGCCCTCGTGCCGGCGCGGCTGCGCCGACGCGTAGCCGCCGTCGTCGGCGTGGTCGTAGCCCTCGTGCCGCCCGGTGTGCGGGCCGCACCGGCCGGCGAGGAGGACGCGCGAAGCTACGGTGGCCCGAGTGCAGTACCGGCCGCCCCACGCAGCGCCGCGCAGGGAACGCCGCAGCACCAGGAGACGCCGGAGCGGAATGCCCGACACGGCGGCCCGCGGCGAGGGCCACCGCACCGGACGGGATCGGCCGCCGCTGCCCCGCCCCCGTTGCGACCACCCGCCGCGCCACGCGAGCGCCATGCTCCGCCCGCGGCGAAGGATCACGACTCCACCCGAGAGGACGACGGAGACGAAGACGACGAAGACGGCGGCAGGCGGCGGATCGTCGTCGGCTCGATGTTCGAGGGCGACCCGCGCGGACGCATCGCCGGTTCGGCCCACGTCGTCGACGAACGCCAGCTCGAGCGCAACGAGTACGACGACGTGCACAGGATCCTCTCCGACGTGCCGGGCGTGTACGTGCGCGGCGAGGAGGGCTTCGGTCTGCGTCCGAACATCGGCCTGCGGGGCGCCAACCCGGACCGCTCCGCCAAGGTCGCCCTGATGGAGGACGGGATCCTGCTCGCGCCGGCGCCCTACGCCGCCCCCGCGGCGTACTACTTCCCGATGCCGACGCGCATGGTGGCCGTGGAGGTCGCCAAGGGCCCCTCGTCGATCCGGTTCGGCCCCAACACCGTCGGCGGCGCGGTGAACCTGCGGACCCGCCCGATCCCCGGCTTTCCGGTGGCGGTCGTCGACCTGGCGGGCGGCCGCTTCGGGTACGGCAAGGTGCACGCCTACGCCGGCACCAGCGTCAAGGGCTTCGGCGTCCTCGCCGAGGTCGTTCGTCTGCAAAGCGACGGTTTCAAGCACCTCGACGGCGGCGGCGAGACGGGCTTCGGCCGCAGCGAGGCCATGCTCAAGCTCGGCTACCAGGCACGGGGACGCCGCGGCACCGAGCACCGCGTGGAGGTCAAGGGCGCCTACACCCAAAGCCGCGAGCACGAGACCTACCTCGGCCTTGCGCCGGAGGACTTCGAACGCGACCCCTACCGCCGCTATGCGGCCAGCGCCCGCGACCTCTTCACCTTGTGGCGGAGCCTGGCGGAACTCTCCTACGCCATGTCCACCGACGGCGGACTGTCGTTCGCGGCGCGCCTCTACCGCCACGACTTCCACCGGCGCTGGAACAAGTTCGACGGCTTTCGGGACGGGCCGGACGTCCATCGCATCCTCGCCGCCCCGGATGCCGGCCAGAATCAGGTCTTCATGGCCATCCTGCGCGGCGAGGAGGACACGGCCGGGCCCGAGCAAGCCCTCCTGCTCGGCGACAACGATCGCACCTTCTTCGCCCAGGGGATCGATCTCTCCGCCGCCTGGAAGAGCCGCTTTCGCATCGTCGCCCAGGAACTCTCCTTCGGGGCGCGCCTGCACCACGACGGCGTGGATCGGGACGAGACCACCCGTGCCTACTGGATGACCTCCGGCGTTCTCGTCCCCGAGGGGACGCCCGACCAGCCCAAGGACCGCAACCGCGGCCGGGCCCTGGCCGGCGCGTTCTTCGTCTACGACGTCCTCACCCTGTGGGACCGTTGGACCCTGGCTCCGGGGCTTCGTGTCGAGATCATCGACACCACCTTCACGGACCTATTGGCCGGCGACAAGACCGATCGCCTCGACACGGTGGTCCTGCCGGGCATCGGCACCCACGTCTACGCCACGCGTTGGCTTGGGATCTTCGCCGGCGTGCACCGCGGTTTCTCCCCCGTGGCGCCGGGCCAACCCAAGTCCGTGCGCCCCGAAGACAGCGTCAACTACGAACTCGGCCTGCGCGTCACCCACGACGTCGTGCAAGCGGAGATCGCCGGCTTCGCCAGCGACTACCGCAACCTGAACGCCGCCTGCACCCTCTCGGCGGGCTGCGAGGGCGGCCAGGTGGGCAATCAGTTCAGCGCGGGCCGGGCCCTCGTCGCCGGGGTCGAGTCCACGGTGCGCGCAGGCCACACCTTCCGCCGCGGCCTGCGCCTGTTCGCAAGCGCAAGCTACACGTTCACCCACGCCCGTTTCCTGTCGAGCTTCGTGTCGGGCTTTCCGCAGTGGGGCACGGTCGAAGCAGGTGACGAGCTGCCCTACGTGCCCGCCCACCTGGTCTCCCTACAGGCCGGCACCGGCGGCCGGATCTGGGAGGTCTCGGCCACCGGCCGTTACCAGAGCGTCATGCGGGACGTCGCGGGCAAAGGCCCGATCCCCGACGCCGAGCGCATCGACGGCTTCTTCCTGCTCGACCTGGCGGCCGAGCTCCGGGCCCTGGAACGTCTTCGATTCTACGGCCTCCTACAAAACGCCACGGCCAATCGTTACGTCGCATCCCTGCGGCCCATGGGCGCACGCCCCGGGGCGCCCCTGACCTTCATCGTCGGCGTGAAGATTCGCGCCCTGCCGTGATCTTCGTGCACATTGCGGTGCGTCGGGCTCGAGCGGCGGCGACACGCGCCATCCCCGACGAGACGACTCCGGTCGGGGGCCGACCGCCCTCCGTGACCGCCGCGCGCGTAACGACGCAGCGGACGAGGATCCCTCCGAAGCGCGACGCCCCCGGTGCAGGCCGCCGCTGCCCGGCACCGCCGTAGGTACGCCGGTCTGCGCACGATCCCCCGCGGCCCGGCATCGGACGGGACGCTCAAGGACCGGCACCGCGCACGGGACACGGGGTGCCCGGAACCGAGGCACGGGCCCCGGACGCAAGGCATCCGTCTTCCGCCGCGGCCCGGCCGTCGGACGGGCGGCCGCGTCCCGCTCGAGGCGGTGCGAAGGCGACGGCGGGCACGGGATCGCTTGGCGCGCCGCCCGGGAGCAGGCGGCGAACGCCTCCGGCAGAGAACCTTCGGTTGCGCATGACGACGGGGGCAAGCGGATCCATGGCGACGTTTCGAACCTCACCCCCAAGATCGGCCGTCGGCCTTCGGCCTTGCGCCCGAATGCCGCGACTCGGTCAGCTTGGCCGTCGGCGGCGCAGGATCGCGACGACGGGCACGAGGAGCCATCCCCCGACGGGGGCGACCGGGCTGCGGGTCGTGCACCCGCAGCCGCCGGCGCCGCCCGTATCGAGGCCGGTGCCGGTGCCCGTGTCCGACGACGAACCGCCGGTGCCCGACCCGCTCGTCGTCTCGGACGGACCGCCGGTCGTGCCGATGCCCCCCGTCGTGCCCGTATCGCCCCCCGCGTCGAACACGATGGCGACGTCGCGTAGGTACGCGTCGTAGCTACGGTCCTGCGGATCGGTGATCGTGGCCCGCACGAGTACGGACTTGCCCGCCATCTCGGCGGGCACCTCGGCAGCAAGCTCAACGGTCCCCTCCGAAGGCGCCGCGACGGCCTCGCCCCACGGCTGCCAGGCGGGCGCGTCGGCGGCCTCGGCCCAGTAGAGCTGCACCGTCGCCCCCGCCTCGGCCGCCACGCACGCGGAGAACCGGGCCTCGGCCCCCACGGGCCAGTAGGGCTCCTCGCCCGGCGCCATCTCGAGGGCCATGGCCGGTGGCGGCGGCGGAGCGTCCGGGCCGTCGGAGACGAGCACGACCCCGGGCCGGAGGGACCACAGGTTCGCCACCGGCTCCCAGGTATAGCCGTAGACGGTCCACGGTCCGGCTTCGAGACCGGTCGTGTCCCAGTCCACGCCCATCGCCGCCATCTCGAAGGTGATCGGGCGACGCTCGTCGTCGCCGGTGATCCGCGTGTAGCACCCGGCCAACTCGGTGTTCGTGTCGAGGACGTCCTCGGGACCGAGGGGTTCGGGGGGCACGAGCCCCTTGGCGCCGGCCTTGGCCACGTCGGCCTCCGACAGCCACAGGGGCGGCTCGTGCTGGGCGTCGAAGGCACGGCAGAACGCGAGGAACTGGTGCGTGCGGCTGTCGTCCACCTCGTCCGGGGTGACCTCGGTATCCTCGTACGGGATCGCATACGGCAGGTGCAACACGGGGTCGGTGGAACGATCCACCACGGTCAGGCACGCCGGCGGATCGAGTTCCCCTGGCTTGTCCCACAGCACGGGCGTCCGCGGGTGCGTGCCGTTGCCGGCCCACACGGTACCGGCTGCGGCGAACGCCGCAAGTCCCACGAGGTAGGCTGCGCTTCGGCCGTTCACGACCGAGAGCGTAGCAGGGCCGCGTGCGGGTGGCCTCGAACGCCGCCTAGGCCCGCGCCGGCTGCTTGCGCCCGTGGCAGCGCTTGTAGCGCTTGCCCGACCCGCAGGGGCACGGCTCGTTGGGGCGCACCTTGGGCACGTCCTTGCGCTCGACCGCCTTCGCGGCGGCCACGTCGGGATTGGCGCCGGGGCTTGCACCGCCACCGCCGAACCCGGCCGCGCCGAGTTGTTCGAGGGCGCGACGGGCGGCTTCTTGCAGCCGATCGAGCTGTTCGCCCCCGCCGCCGCCACGGGCCCGATCGCGCCGGCCGGAGAGGGCCCGAGTAAGCCGCGTCTCGTACTCCGCGCCCGCCTCGGCGAGCTGGACCTGCTCGTCGGTCAGCTGCATGGACAGCACCTTGTCGAGCACGGTCTGCTCGATGGTCTCCCACATGTCCTTGAACAACTCGTAGCCGCGGATCTTGTACTCGTTCTTCGGATCCCGCGTGGCGTAGCCCACCAGTCCGATGCCCGTGCGCAGATGCTCGATGTTCTTGAGGTGGGTGATCCACTGATCGTCGATCTCGCGCAGGTAGAACTGGCGCACGTAGAACAGGAACGTGTAGAGACCGAACTGCTTCTCCCGCGCTTCGAGCGTCTTCTCCACGGCCTCCCACACCAGGTCGATGAGCTTGTCCACCGTCTCCGGCGCCTGGGACAGATCGACCTTCGTGTAGAAGCGCTCGGCCAGGGTCTTCTCCAGGGCTTCGAGCTCCCAGTCGTCCGGATGGACGTCGGGCGGACAGTGCTCCTCCACCACCTGTTCGACGAGCATGCTGGCAAGATCGTGGATCCGCTCCCGCTGTTCGATGAGCGATTGGGCGATCTCGCGAAGGGCCGTGGCGAGGGTGTCCGCCCGGCTCTTGCGCACCTTCTCGAAATCCACGGCCGCGCCGAAGTGCCGATACAGCTCGTGCCGAAGCCGCTCGTGCTCGATGCCCCCCTTGGGCCAGGGCCCTCCGGGCTGATCCTCCATCTGTGCCCCCTGGTCGGCGAGGCTCTGCACGTGGGCCTCGACGATGGCTCTGACCCGATCTCCGATGAGTTCCTGTAGGGACTCGACCGTGTACGGGCCGGACCGGCTCGGCGGCGGCGCGAGCTTGCGTCCCTGTTCCTCGCGGGTCTTCTCGTCGAGGATCTCGGGGCGGTAGCGACCTTCGAGGATCTGACGGCGCAGGGCGTAGATCGCCTTGCGCTGCTCGTTCATCACGTTGTCGTACTCGAAGAGGTTCTTGCGCGTGTCGAAGTGCATGGCCTCGACCTTGCGCTGGGCGTTCTCGATGGCGCGATTGACCAGGGGCGCCTCGATGGGCACGTCCTCCTCCATGCCGAGCCGCTCCATCAGGCCCGTCATGCGATCCGCGCCGAAGATCCGCATCAGGTCGTCTTCGAGGCTCAGGAAGAACTGGGACGAGCCCGGGTCGCCCTGGCGCCCGGACCGGCCGCGAAGCTGGTTGTCGATGCGGCGGCTCTCGTGGCGTTCGGTCCCGAGGATGTGCAGGCCTCCGAGGGCGAGGACCTCCTGGCGCTCGAGTTCGCACTGCCGCTTGAGCCCTTCGTAGAGCTTCTGGAACGCCTCGGGCTCCGTCTCCGGGTCGTAGTGCATCCGCGCCATCATCTCGGGATTGCCGCCGAGGATGATGTCGGTGCCGCGGCCGGCCATGTTCGTCGCGACGGTCACGGCGTGTTTGCGCCCCGCCTGGGCCACGATGAAGGCCTCGCGCTCGTGTTGCTTGGCGTTGAGCACGTTGTGCGGGATCCCTTCGCGCTCGAGCAGTTGGTGGATGATCTGAGACTTCTCCACGCTCGTCGTGCCCACGAGCACCGGCTGCCCCTTCTCGTAGCGCTGTTTGATCTCCTGGACGATGGCGCGAAACTTCCCGCGCTCGTTCTTGTAGACCAGATCGTCCATGTCCTTGCGGATCACGGGCCGATGGGTCGGGATGACGATGACGTCGAGGTCGTAGATCTTGTGGAACTCCTCCGCCTCGGTCTCCGCCGTGCCGGTCATGCCGGCGAGCTTGCGGTACATGCGAAAGTAGTTCTGGTACGTGATCGTGGCGAGGGTCTGACTCTCCGGCTGGATGGGCACGCCCTCCTTGGCCTCGATGGCCTGGTGGAGCCCTTCGCTCCAGCGCCGGCCCTCCATCTTCCGCCCGGTGAACTCGTCGACGATGATGACCTCACCGTCCTCCACCAGGTAGTTGACGTCCCGCTTGTAGAGCACGTGGGCTCGCAGCGCCTGGTGTACGTGGTGGAGCAGCTCGATGTTCTCGGGTGCGTAGAGGTTCTTGCAGTCGAGGAGCTTCTCCACGCGATCCACCCCGGCCTCGGTGAGCTGCACCGAATGGGCCTTCTCGTCCACCACGTAGTCGATGTCCCGCCGTAGGGACGGGATGATCCGATCCACCGTGATGTAGAGCTCCGCGGGCTTGTCGGACTCACCGCTGATGATGAGGGGCGTGCGGGCCTCGTCGATGAGGATGGAGTCGACCTCGTCGACGATCGCGTAGTGCAGGTCGCGCTGCACGTACTTCTCGATCGTCTCCTTCATGTTGTCGCGCAGGTAGTCGAAGCCGAACTCGTTGTTGGTGCCGTAGGTGATGTCGCACCGGTAGGCCCGCTGGCGCTGGGCGGGCGTAAGGCCGTGCACGATGGTCCCCACGGTCATGCCCATGAAGCCGTAGACCTTGCCCATCCACTCGGCGTCGCGGCTCGCGAGGTAGTCGTTGACCGTCACCAGGTGCGCGCCCTTGCCCTCGAGGGCGTTCAGGTAGAGCGGAGCCGTCGCCGTCAAGGTCTTGCCCTCGCCGGTCTTCATCTCGGCGATGGCGCCACGATGCAGCGCGATGCCACCGATGATCTGCACGTCGTAGTGCCGCATCCCGAGGGTCCGCCGCGCCGCCTCACGGATGGCTGCGAACGCCTCGGGGAGCAGATCGTCGAGGGACTCGCCTCGCTCGATGCGTTCGCGAAACGCCGGCGTGAGCGCCGCAAGCTCCGCGTCGGACAGCGCCTGCATCCGCGGTTCGAGGCTGTTGATGCGCTCGACGAGCGGCCGCATCTTCTTCATCTGCCGCTCGTGCTTGGTGCCGAAGACCTTCTTGAGGATGCCGCCTAACATGGGTCGTGGGGGCCCGGGCTGCGCCCCGGGTGGAAGTCGGGAGGGTAGGCGCGCTCGCTGCGCCCGTCCAATGGTCGACGGCGGCCGACGCCCACGGCCCCTCCGGGCGCGGCCGTCGAACCGGCCAGGGTTTTGGGGTAGCTTCGCCGCAGGAAGGCCCCGTCATGCCCACCGTCGACGTCTACTACGCAAACGCCCTCGTCGCCCACGAAGTCGCCCTCGAACCGGCGCCCGAGGGATCGGCCGCGGAAGCGACGGCGCTGCTCGCCCTCGATGCGCCGCCGCCTTGTGGCACCGTGCTGCGCATCGAGCCCGAGGGACGCTACGTCCG
>RFGU01000125.1 GCA_003696955.1 Deltaproteobacteria bacterium
CCTTCGCTTCGCCGGGGTGGAGCCGCGGATCGTATCCGACGGGATCGGACGCAACCTGCACGATCATCCGAACGTGCCGCTCTTCTTCCTGTCGCGGCACCAGGTGGATTGCATCTATCCGCAGATCTACAGCTTCTACCGGACGCTCGCGCAGGTACCGCTCGCCGAGGGGCAAAGCGATACCTGCTACGTCTTCTGGCCGGCGCCGTCGGCCATGAAGGAGGCGGTGCAACGGATGCTTCCCGGCAAGGTACTGCCGCCGCGCCTCTATGCCGGACCGGGCAAGGAGGTACTGCGCCGGGCCGTGGGTGCGGTCTTCTCGACGAAGCTGGCCGAACGCGCGGTGGATCATCTCTACGGCATCGTGGTGATCCTCGGCAAGCCGCGCAGCCGGGGCAGCGTGCGGCTTGCGGGGCCTTCGATGGACCTCGAGGCGATCGTCGACCCGGCCTACCTCTCCGATCCGCAGGATCTGCAGACCATGGTGGAGGGCGTGCGCTTCGCCCGGAGCCTCGCTCGGGCAGGCGCCCTCGAGTCGTGGACCCGGGCCGAACTCCTACCGGGGCCCCTCGTTCGCGACGACGAGGCCATCGCGCGCTTCGTGGAGAAACAGGCGATCACCACCTATCACTTCGCGGGGACGTGCCGCATGGGCGAATCCGAGGCCCATCCCACGACGCCGAAGCTGCGCCTGCGCGGCACCCACAACGTGCGCATCGCCGACGCCTCGGCGATCCCCGAGACCCCGGTCTCGGCCTTGCAGGCGCCGAGCATGCTCGTCGGCCATCGGGCCGCGACCTACGTGCTCGAGGACATGCGCGGCGCCTGAATCGCGCGGACCGGCCCCACGGTCAGGGCGCCGGTTCCTCGTTGCGGGCCTTGCGGACGTGGCGGCGGATCAGCAGCACCTTCTGGGCCGCGCGCACGGTTACGTCGAGCTCGCGCATCACGCCCTTCATCTCCCCGATGAGCTTGCGCAGCTCGGCCGTCGCCTTCGAGAAGGACTGGACCGAACGGTCGAGATTGACCATGGCCGTCTTGGCCGTTCGCATGACGTCGTCGGTGCGCCCGAAGGTGCCCTCGGCCTTCCCGACGGCTCCTTCGGCGCGGTCGAGGGTGCCCTCGACCTCGTCCATCAGGTGGCTGGCCTTCCGCGCGAGGGGCCCGGTGCGTCCCACCGCCGTCTCGAGATCGCCGAGCAGGCGGATGGCGCGCACGTAGAGGTCCCCTTCGTCCGTCATCATGCGGCCGATGGTGTGGCTCGGGTTCCGCACGGTGGCCATCAGGGCCGCCGACTCGACGATGAGGGTTCGGATCCCCTTCTCCTCGTCGGCGAGGACCTGCACGAGATCGGCCAGGCCCGAGAGCAGGCGCCGGACGTCGTTGGCCGCCGGGTCGTCGCCGAACTCGGAGAGCAGACCGGCGAGGGTCAGGGGTGGATCGGCGGGTAGGGTCGCTTCGTCCTCGAGGACCTGGTTGCCCTGGGGGCCGAGATCGAGGGCGAGGGCGGCGGTACCGAGAAAGGTGCCGATGGCCGGCGGGGTGTCGATGCGCACGCGGGTACCCTCGCGGATGCGATCGCGAACGTCGCCGTCCACGTAGAAGGACACGTCCACCTGGTCGTCGTCGCTCAGGGTGATCTCGTCCACGCGGCCGACGACGATGCCCTTGAGCTTGACGGGCGCGCCCGGCGAAAGACCCTGGGCGTCGGGGACGACGACGTGGAAACGCGCGCGTCGCGTGAAGGGAAGATCGCCACGGGCCGCCATCCATCCGAGGGCGAGGGTGAGCAACACCGTGGCGAGCAGGAACGCCCCGGCCCTACGCTCGAAGCGCGTCGGTTTGAGGTCCTCGGTCACGGGGCGAAGTGCAAGGTGCGGGCGAGCAGGGGGGGCATGTTGTCCACCGGACCATCGTAGAAGATCCGACCGCCGAAGAACAACAGGATACGTTGGGCGAACATGCGGATGAAATCGATGTCGTCGTCGGCCGCAAGGCAGGTGGTCCCGCGCTCCGGGAGGGTCTTGAGCAACCGGGCCACCTTGCTTCGGCCCTGCGGGTCGAGCAGGGAGCTGGGATCTTCGGACAAAAGGAGGCGGGGCTCGAGGGCCACGGCCCGGGCGTAGGCCAGCCGTTTCTGCAGGGCCGGAAGCGTCTGGCCGGCGCGGACCGTGGTCCAGGGCAGGAGGCCGAGATCGTCGAGGGCCCGCTCGATGCGCTGGGAGAGTTCGGGCTCCTTGCGCACGCCGTGGTAGCGCAGGGGCAGGGCGACGTTGGCCGCGAAGTCGAGGTTGGCGACGACGCCCGCCTCGGCCGGGACGTAGCCGAAGTCCGTGCGAAGGGCACACCGGGCGTCCCGCTCGAGGGTGGAGATGTCCACGCCGAAGACCTCCACCGTACCCGAGAAGGGGCGGTCGAGGCCGGCGAGGACCCGCACCAGCCGTGTGCCGAACTCCTGATCGGGACAGACGAGCCCCACCGATTCGCCAGCCTCCACCTCGAGGTCGACGGGTGGAAGCTCGGCTTCGAGCTGCACGCTGCGCAGGGCGAGGACCGTCATGGGAGCACGTAGCTGAGCAGGGCCGAAAGGAGCACGCAGCTTACGAGGGCGGCCACCAGGGTGCGCGTGACCGCCGGGGGGATCCGCGTCAGGTCCCGCGGCACCGAAAGCCCCGCCCGGCACGAAAGGGACGCGAGGACCAGGCCGAAGGCGATGGCCTTGATGCCGGCGGAGAGCAGATCGGTGACGTCGAGGTGCGCCAGGAAGCTCCAGGCGGCCGCTCTGGGATCGGTCTCGATGCCCACGAGGACGGCCGCCGCGATACCACCGGCCTGGGCGGCTGCGAGGAACATGGCGGTCAGGCCGAAGGCGCCGCCCACGAGCCCGACGAAGCGGGGCACGACGACCAGCCGAACCGGATCGACCCCCAGGGCGCTCATGGCGTCGATCTCCCCGCGGGTGCGCATGTAGCCGAGTTCGACGACGATGGCCGGACATGATCGAACGATGAGTACGAGCGCGGCGATGATGGGGGCCGCCTCTCGGGACAGGATGTGGACGGCGGCACGGGTCACCGCGGATTGGTTCTGCGCTCCCGGAAAGAAGATCCCCAACGAGGTGAGCAGCGAGCCACCCGTCAACACGCCGAGGAAGAGCACCAGCGGCACCGCGTGGGCGCCCGAGAAGACCAGTTGCCGGGCACTGTGCTCGCGCACCACGGGGTTGACCACGCCGTAGCGCCCGGTCATCCCGTGGAGGGCCATGGCCGTCATCAGGACCGACGCCCAGATACCGCGGCCGACGGCCAGCACCGGGCGCAGGGGGGAGGACGGCATCGTGCTCGATGATAGACCTCGCGGCGAGCGGCGGCGAGCGACCGGGCGACCTACGGGGGCTCGAGAGCATCGAGCAGCGAGGGGGCGGGGGGGCCCCGCACATGTGGCAAGATCCAGCCGGACGTGTCCGACCCCGAATTCAGGGAGGTACTCGAGCGCCTCGCGGCGTTGCTCGATGCCCACGCCGAGGCCGCCGACGCCGCGTCGGCGGACGAAGGAGAGGACAATTTCGAGTGCCAGGCCTGTACCGACTGCGTCTCGTGTCGTTTCTGCGTGGACTGCGAGGAGTGCGTGCGGTGCTCGTAC
>RFGU01000126.1 GCA_003696955.1 Deltaproteobacteria bacterium
GCTCGAAGCCAGCGCGTCGAGATCGCCATCGATGCTGCCGACGTAGCCGTCGAACAGCAATCGAAGGCGCAGGTCGAGCCGGATCGGCAGGATCTCCGGGGAGTCCGCCGTCGCCGTCTCCACGGCCTCGACTACGGATGCGGGCGTCCGCTCCGTCAGCAGGGTCGATCGGACTGCGTCGCGGGAGATCGGCCCCACGCCGTGGACGGGAAGCCCGAGCCATCCGGCATCGGACTCCGCCGTGACGCAGAAGACGCGTACCGCGTTCGTCGTGGCGTGACTTGCGAGGCGCCGCAGTAGGTTGCGGGACGTTGCGTCGTAGCGGTCCACGTCGTCGAACACGAGGCAGACCTTCGCCCCTCCGGCGCTCGTGAGGGCCTGCAGCGCACTGGTATCGCACTCCCGCTTGCGCACGCGATACTCGAGCGCGGCGGCAGGGCCTTCGAGGCCGAACAGTTCGGCCAGTCCGGGAAGGGCCTCGACGGCCACGCCCATCAGGTTCGCAGCCCGACCGAGGTCGACGGTGGTGCATGTCTTGGGATCGATGCCGAGGACTTGCCCCACCATGGTGCGGATGGGCCACCCGGGCGTGTCCGCCAGGGAAGGGTCCCGTCCCACGTAGAACACGCGGTACCCGACCGCCTCGGCGTGGCCCGCCGCTTCGTCGACCAGCCGCGTCTTGCCGCTGCCCTCGGGACCGGTCAGGGTGAGCCCGCGTAGGCCCGGTGCCGCATCGTCGACGATGCTTCGCAGCAGTTGCAGCAGGTCCTCGCGGCCGCACAGGGGCAGGGGGTAGCTGCGGCGCAGCATGTCGGCCGTCGTCTCCGACGTGCTGCGCGCGAGGTTGAGTCCGGATCGGCGCGTGGGACGCTTGCGCGCCTGGGCGGGGGCCGCGTCGCCGATCTCCGCGCCGCAGTTGGAGCAGAAGCGGGCCGAGACCGCCGTGGGCGCGTGGCACTTCGGGCACGACCGCGTGGCGGGGGCCTCGCGGGCGGCCTCTTGCAGGGCCCGCCGGAACTCGAGAGCGTCGGCGAAGCGATCGTCCGGCGACTTGGCCAGGGCCCGCAGGCACACCGCCTCGATGGGATCCGGGGCGACGCCGAGCAGTTCGCTCGGCGGCACCGGAGCGTCGTTGAGGTGGCAGTGGAGGATCTCGATGGCCGAGGCCCGCTCGAAGGGGGGGCGCCCCGTGAGCATCTGGTAGAGGATGCAGCCCACCGCGTAGAGGTCGCTGCGGGGGTCGAGGGGCAGGCCCCGGGCCTGCTCGGGGGACATGTACTCGGGGGTCCCGCACACGACCGACTGGCGGGTCAGCCGCTGGCTCTCCTCGGTGTCCATGAGCTGGGCGATCCCGAAATCGACGACCTTGAGCAGCTCGCCGTGGGTCCGCAGGCGGGAGACCAGGATGTTCTCGGGCTTGAGGTCGCGGTGGAGGATCCCGAGCCCATGGGCTTCGGTCAGCGCGTCGAGGATCTGCAGGGTGAAGTCCACGACCCGGGCCCGGTCGAGGGGATGCTCGTGGGCGATGACGTGTTCGAGGGAGTGCCCCTCGATGAACTCCATCACGATGTACGCGGTGCCGTCGTCCGACCGCCCGTAGTCCACCACCGACACGCAGTTGGGGTGGTTGAGGTTCGCGGCGGCGTGGGCCTCCCGCGCGAATCTCGCTTGGCTGTCCGCGTCGCTGAGCAGGCGCGGGCTCAGTACCTTCACGGCGAACGGCTTGCCGAGGGGGATCTGTTGGGCGCGGTAGACGCGACCCATGGCCCCTTCACCGATGAGCTTCTCGATCCGGTACTTGCCGCCCACCACCGAACCGAGCAGGGGATCGACCGGCGCGCGGCAGGCGGCACACACGGTCGTATCGGGGGCCGTCAAAGCGCCACATGCCGAGCATGCGATGCCAGGCGACTGTGGGTCCGTGGTCACGGGTGCCGAAATCCCTTGCTGACCGAAGTACTGGCGGCCGCAGCGACGACGAAGGATACGCCACGGTCCGGGGGCGCCGCAAGCCGACCGCGGCGATGGCGCCCCCGGGCAGCGGCCGAAATCTCGGTTGCGCAGCCGGCGAGCGGCGCTCCCGCTCGGTTCGCTCGCGGCGCGAAGGCGGGCGATGCGACGCGCACGGAGCGGGCCCGACGGCTGCGCGACATCGCCCGCGTCCGCACGGTGCGCGGATTGACAGGCCCGGGGCCCCCACCTATAACGCCGCGCGGTTGGCGGCCCCGCCGCCGTCCCTGGGGCGTCGGCAAGTGGTTAAGCCATCGGTTTTTGGTACCGACATTCGTAGGTTCGAATCCTACCGCCCCAGCCAACGCCACCTTCGACCTCCAGGCTCGGCCCCGTGAACAAGACCCTCGCGATCTTCTCCGGCAACTCGAACCCAGGGCTCGCAGCCGAGATCTGTAGGTACGTGGGGGTCCCCCAGGGCGTGGCGAAGGTCTCGCGCTTCTCGGACGGCGAGATCTTCGTGGAGGTGGGCGAAAACGTCCGCAACGTCAACTGCTTCATCGTCCAGTCCACCTCGAGCCCGCCCAACGACAACCTGATGGAGCTGCTCATCATGATCGACGCGCTCAAGCGGGCGAGCGCGGGCAGCATCGTGGCCATCATGCCGTATTTCGGGTATGCGCGGCAGGATCGGAAGGTCAAGCCGCGCACCCCCATCTCGGCCAAGCTGGTCGCCGACCTGCTGACGGCGGCAGGGGCCACGCGGGTCCTTTCGGTGGATCTCCACGCCGGGCAGATCCAGGGCTTCTTCAACATCCCCTTCGACCACCTCTACGCCTCCCCGGTTCTCGTCGACAAGCTCGAACGGGAGGGCCTGCGTGGCGCCGACACGGTGGTCGTCTCCCCCGACGCCGGGGGCGTCGAGCGCGCCCGTGCGTACAGCAAGGCCCTCGACTGCGCCCTGGCGATCATCGACAAGCGGCGGGACGCGCCCAACCAAAGCCAGGTCCACCACCTCATCGGCGACGTCACGGGCAAGCGGGCCATCCTGATCGACGACATCATCGATACCGCGGGCACCCTGTGCAACGCGGCGGAGGCCGTCCTCGCCCACGGGGCCAAGGAGGTCTACGCCGTGGCCACCCACGGCGTGCTGTCCGGGCCCGCGATCTCCCGGATCAACGACTCCGCCCTGTCCGGGGTGTGGGTGACCAACAGTATCGACCAAGGGGACCGGCCCGAGCGTTGCCCGCGGCTCGGGGTGCTGAGCCTCGGCAACCTGCTCGGCGAGGCCGTCAAGCGCATCCACCACGGCGACTCGATCTCGAGTCTGTTCGACACTTGACGCCGCCCTCGATCGGCGCTTATGTCCGGGCCCCCGTGGCCGCGTCGGCGCGTTCGGCGCAATACGGGACCCTGACCCATCCTCCGACCTTCCATCGACCATAGGACGCGGAGTTCGCTTCGCGCCCGCAAGCCTCGACCCTCGGCGGCGAGTCGCGCATGCGCGGCACCTACCCGAGGGCGAACCCGGAAACGAAAACGATGAGCGCACACGGAACGCTGACCGTCGATCTACGTACACGCCGCGGCAAGGGCCCCGCCCGTCGCCTGCGGGCCCAAGGACTCACCCCCGGCGTCGTCTATGGCCAGGGCAAGGACAACGTGGCCATCGCCTTCGACCCACGCCGGTTCGAGCGGGCCCTCGATGCCGAGCGCCGCTACAACTCGTTGCTCGAGGTCGAGATCCACGACGGCGACGCCGTGCTCGAGAAGGTCTACTGCGTCGTCGCCGACGTGGACAAGGATCCCATGCGCGACACGTACCTCCACGTCGACTTCATGCGCGTGGACCCGGACGCGGAGATCGAGCGTGTCGTCCCCATTCGCTACGTCGGGCGTGCCAAGGGCGTCGCGGCGGGCGGCAAGCTCGAGACCTACAAGCGCAGCGTGCGGATCCGCGTGCCCGCCAAGGACGTGCCGGCGGCCATCGAGGTGGACGTAACGCCCCTCGAGGCGGGGGCGTTCTTCCGCGTATCCGATCTCGCGGTGGCGGGGGCCAAGGTGCTCGAACGGCCGGAGCAACCCCTCGCCCACGTCCGTCCGCCCAAGGTCAGCAAGACGGCCGCCGAGGGCAAGGGCAAGTAGCACCGTCGAGTCACTGCACCGTGGACGAGGGCCATGACCACATCGACCTGGGTCGTCGCGGGGCTGGGGAATCCCGGCCCACGCTACGCCGGTCATCGTCACAACGCCGGCGCGATGGCGGTGACCCGGTGGGCCGACCGGCACCTGCCGGCCGGGGCGTCGTGGCGGGAGAAGTGGTCGTCGAAGGTCGTATCCTTTGCCCTCGGTCCTGCGCGGGTCGTGGCGGTCCTGCCCCAGACGTACATGAACCGCAGTGGCCTCGCCGTCCGGCAGGCAGCCGACTTCCATCGGGTGCCGCCCGCCCGTGTGCTCGTCGTCCACGACGAGTTGGACTTCCCCTTCGGGCGCGTGGCGATCAAGCGCGGCGGTGGCCACGGCGGACACAACGGCCTGCGGGACATCATCGCGCACCTCGGGACGGGCGACTTTCCCCGCGTGCGGGTGGGGATCGGCAGACCCCCTTCGGGGGACGTGACCGCGTGGGTGCTGTCGGACTTCTCGGCTGCCGAGCGGCAGCAACTCGAACCGGTGCTCGATCGAGCGGGCGACGCCGCCGAGGCGGTGATCGTGCGCGGGGTCGAGGCCGCCATGAACGAATTCAATCGATCCTAGGCCCCGATCGGGGGCGGACCCAACTGTAAAGGACCCATTCCCATGAACCTCGAGACGCTCATGTACATCGTGCCCGGCTGTGGCGTGGTCGGCCTGGTCTACGCCGTGGCCACGGCGGCCTGGGTCAACGAACGCGACCCGGGCACGGAACAGATGAAGACCATCGCCGGCAAGATCCGCGAGGGGGCGATGGCGTTCCTCGCGGCCGAATACAAGGTCCTCGCGGCCTTCGTGGCCGTGGTGGCCGGCCTGCTCATGTTCATGTACGCCCAGGAGGCGTCGAGCTCGTGGCTCGTGGGCGTCTCGTTCGTCGTGGGCGCCGTGTGCTCGGGCCTCGCGGGCTTCATCGGCATGCGGGTGGCCACGGCCGCGAACGTGCGCACGGCGTCCGCGGCCCGCTCGGGCCTGCCGCCGGCGCTTCAGGTGGCCTTCCGCGGCGGCGCCGTCATGGGCATGAGCGTGGTCGGTCTGGCCCTGCTCGGCCTCGGCACCCTCTTCGTCGTCTACACCCACATGTTCGACGCCCTGGCCGACGTCGACGCCCCCGGCGGTGGTAGCCAGCTCAATCGCGTCATCAACATGTTGGCGGGCTTCTCCATGGGGGCCTCGTCCATCGCCCTGTTCGCTCGCGTAGGCGGCGGCATCTACACCAAGGCCGCGGACGTGGGCGCCGACCTGGTGGGCAAGGTGGAGGCCGGGATCCCGGAGGATCACCCCTTGAATCCTGCCACCATCGCCGACAACGTGGGCGACAACGTGGGTGACGTGGCCGGTATGGGCGCAGACCTCTTCGAGTCCTACGTGGGCTCGATCATCGGCGCCATGATCCTCGGCGGGGTGGCCGCCAGTGGCAAGCTCGAACTCGTGCTCCTGCCCCTGGTCATCGCCGGGATCGGCGTGATCGTCTCCCTCATCGCCACCTTCGTCGTCCGGACGAAGGAAGGGGGCAATCCGCAGGTGGCCCTGGACACCGGCGCATTCGGTGCCGCCGGCGTCATGCTCGTCATCTCCTACTTCGTCATCGACGGATTCCTTTCGTCCGCGGCGGCCAAGGGCCACGCCATCGTGCTTCCCGAAGGGCCCGTGACCACCTTCAACCTGATGGTGGCCCTCGTCGGCGGCCTGGTGGCGGGCGTCGCCATCGGCCTCATCACGGGTTACTACTGCTCCAAGTACAAGCCGCCCGTGAACTCCATCGTCGAGGCCTCGGCCACCGGCCCGGCCACGAACATCATCGCGGGCATCGGCGTGGGCTTTCGATCCACGGCCCTGCCCATCTTGGTGGTGGCGCTCGCCATCTTCGTGGCCAACCACTTCGCGGGCCTGTACGGCGTCGCGCTCGCGGCCCTCGGGATGCTCTCGACCACCGGGATCCAGCTCGCCGTCGACGCCTACGGTCCCATCGCCGACAACGCCGGCGGCATCGCCGAGATGAGCGGCCTTCCGGCCGAGGTGCGGCATCGCACCGACAACCTGGATGCGGTGGGCAACACGACGGCCGCCATCGGCAAGGGCTTCGCCATCGCTTCGGCGGCCCTTGCGGCCCTCTCCCTCTTCGCCGCCTACCGCAACCTGGCCTTCAAGGCCGGTGAGGAGATGGTCCTGACCAATCCCGAGGTGCTCATCGGGCTGCTCATCGGGGCCATGCTGCCCTTCCTCTTCTCGGCGATGGCCATGAGCGCCGTCGGTGACGCCGCCAAGGACATGATCGAAGAGGTCCGGCGCCAGTTCCGGGAGGTGGCGGTACTGCGTCCCGCGCTCGAGATCGTCTCCCGTGCCCAGACGGAGGAGCGTCCGCTGACCGAGGAAGAGGAGAAGGAGGTCTTCGAGGCCGCCAAGAAGACGGAGGTGGAACGCTGCGTGGCCATTTCGACCCAGGCGTCGATCAAGCGCATGGTGGCGCCCGGGATGCTCGCGCTCATCGCTCCGGTGGTGTTGGGCTTCTGGTCGGCCCATGCCCTCGGTGGTCTCCTCGCCGGCACCTTGGCCTCGGGCGTGATGCTCGCGATCTTCATGTCGAACGCGGGTGGCGCGTGGGACAACGCCAAGAAGCAGATCGAGGAACAAAAGCGCGACGAGGCGGCCAACACCGGTAAGGGGTCCGAGCGCCACAAGGCGGCGGTCATCGGCGACACCGTCGGCGATCCCTTCAAGGACACGGCCGGGCCGAGCCTGAACATCCTCATCAAGCTCATGACCATCGTGGCGGTCGTCATCGCGCCCTTCCTTGCGGCGAACTGAAGCTCGCCGACCTTCGACCCGGCCCCCGGTACGACTTTGCGCAAACTGCGCCCGTCCGGGGGTCGCGGCTTGCTCCCTGGGCCGATTCGGCGTATGGATCGCGCCCCTTCCCACACCTTGCTCCCGCCGGTGCGGGGGCCATCCGTCCAAGAGGAGAACCCAACATGGCCGAACCAGCCCTGCGCTCCTACCGCGCCAAGCGCGGCACGATGCGCGAATACGAGACGGTCTTCATCGTCCGTCCAGAACTGAACCAACCCAAGATCCTCGACCTGGCCAAGCGCCTCGTCGGCGTCCTCGACAAGGCCGGCGGCCGCGTGCTGAAGGTGGACAGTTGGGGCACGCGAATCCTCGCCTACCCCATCGCCCATTGTCGCAAGGGCATCTACCTGTATTGGCGGTACCTCGGCGGTTCGGACACCGTGGCCGAGTTCGAACGGAACCTCCGTAACCTCGACGCCGTGATCCGCTACCAGACCGTCAAGATCGACGAGGACATCGTGCCCGATGCGCGTCCGAGTGAGGTCACCGAGGATGTGCTCGCCCAGGCGGCCGACCCGGGCCCGGACCCCGAGGAACTCGCGCGCAAGCGTGCCGAGGCCGAGGCGAAGGCCGCCGCCGAAGCGGCCGCGGCCGCCGAGACCGCGGAGACCACCGAAGAGGAGGGATCGGCATGAGCGACAAGAAGGCCAAGGAAGAACTGGTGTTCGATTACAAGAACCCGCAGCTTCTCAAGAACTACATCACCGATCGCGGCAAGATCGTCCCGGCGCGCGTGTCGGGCCTGTCGGCGCGTCAGCAGCGCCAGCTCACCCGTGCGATCAAACGGGCGCGCATCCTGGCGCTGTTGCCGTTCACCGCGAACTGACGAGGAGACGGGCGCCATGCAGATCATCCTGACCCAAGACGTCGACAACCTCGGTCGCGCAGGTGACATCGTCAAGGTGCGCCCCGGGTATGCGCGGAATTACCTGTTGCCCCGCGGGCTCGCCCTGGTGGCGACGCGCGGCAATCTCGCCCAGGTGGAGCACCACCGCCGTGCCATCGCCCGCGAGCAGGCCAAGATCCGCGCCGAACTCGAGGCCAAGGCCAAACAACTCGAAGGGGTGAGCGTGTCCATCGCCCGCAAGGCGGGGCAGGAGGACAAACTCTTCGGCTCGGTGACCAACAAGGACATCGCCGAGGCCCTTGCGGCCCAGAACATCGAGATCGATCGCAAGTACATCCAACTTGCCGAGCCCATTCGCACCACGGGGACCTTCGAAGTGCCGGTGCGCTTCTCACAGGACATCGAGGTTCCGCTCAAGGTCAACGTCGTGGGCGTCTGACGCAACGTCGCGCCCCGCGCGCTCCGACCTCCGACCGGCCGGGCTTGCGGTACCTACCGCAGCCCGGCCGTGTTCGTGCACGGCGCAAGCAGGCGCTTCCGACCTTCCCTAGACTTGCACCCGCGCATGGCCGGCCGTCTCCCCCACGACGCCGAACTCGAGGCATCGGTCCTCGGTGGCATCCTTCTGAACAACGATGCGCTGCTTCAGGTGCAGAGCCTCGTCGAGCCGGACGACTTCTTCGATCCACGCCACCGGGCCATCTACGAGGCAGCGCTGCGCTTGCAGGAGGCGGGTCATCCCATCGATCCGATGACGCTCGAGCGGGCGCTCGCTGCCTCGGGGGATCTCGGCAAGGTCGGGGGCATCGAAGGGATCGGCCGTCTGCTCTCCCGCTACACGGGAGCCCACGCCGTCGAGCGGTACGCGAAGATCCTCCACGACCTCGGCAGGGTGCGGAAGATGGTGCAGATCTGCGCCGAGATCGCCGACGAGGGGCAGCAAGCGGGGATCGATGCCCTCGGTCAGTTCGTCGACGAAGCCGAGCGTCGCGTGCTCGAGGTCGGGCAGTCCGGGCGACATTCCCAAGTCCGTCCGATGCGGGAGATCGTCGTCGAGCGGTTCCAGGCCATGCAGGAGCGGGCCGACCTGCCCTCCTCGATTACCGGGGTGCGAACGGGCTACGCGAAGCTCGACGAGATGACCGGCGGCTTGCAACCGGGTGATCTGGTGATTTTGGCGGCGCGTCCTTCCATGGGAAAGACCGCCCTGGCCTTGAACATCTGCCAGAACGTGTGCATGTCTCGACGCGACGGTTCGCAGCCGCTGCCCGTGCTCTTCTTCAGCCTCGAGATGAGTGCCGAGCAGTTGGTCGATCGGCTTCTGTGCGCCGAGGCCCGGGTCGACGCAAGCCGCTACCGTCGCGGCACCTTGAGCAAGACGGAGGGTGCCCGGCTGGTCGAGGCGGGGGCTCGGTTGTCCAAGGCGCGTCTGTGGGTGGACGACAGCGCGGCACCCACGATCCTCGACATTCGGGCGCGGGCCCGTCGTTTTCGACAGGATCGGACCTTGTTCCCGGAGCCCGGGGACGGCGAGGACGGGGTGCCGCGATACAACCGCCCCCTCGGTCTCATTGTGGTGGACTACTTGCAACTGTGCCGCGGATCGCGGGCGCGTTACGACTCCCGGGAGCAGGAGATCAGCGAGATCTCGCGGGGGCTCAAGGCCATCGCCAAGGAACTGGACCTGCCCGTCGTGGCCCTCAGTCAGCTCAATCGTTCGGTGGACAGCCGGGCCGATCACCGGCCGCAGCTGAGCGATCTGCGAGAGTCCGGCGCCATCGAACAGGATGCGGACGTCATCCTGTTCATCTACAGGCCGGAAAGATACGAAACGGACGAGGAGAAGCGCCGCGCGGTGGCGGGCAAGGCCGAGGTCATCATCGGCAAGCAACGCAACGGTCCTACGGGGACGGTACACCTGGTGTTCTTCGGCGAGCACACCCGCTTCGAGAACCCGGCGGAGTTCGAAGGGGCGGGGCCCGTCTGAGGCCCGACCGGCCGAGATGGCCGGGGGGTGCCTCGCCGAGACGGGGGCGGCCATGGGGCGACGGAGCCGATGGGGCGCGTGTCCGCACGGGGCGCGCCCCGTCGTGGACGGCGGCAGGATGGCCGCGTTGCGGCCGTCGTGATAGATTGGCGGACGCCATGGCCGACGCCCTGCCCGAGTACATCGGACACTTCCGGGTCGTGGGACTGCTCGGCAAGGGGGCGATGGGCGAGGTCTACGAGGGCTTCGACGAGCAGCTCAACCGCCGCGTGGCCCTCAAGATCCTCGGTCGCAAGCACCAAGAGTCGAGCGAGTTCAAGACGCGGTTCCTCCGGGAGGGCCGGGCACTCGCCGCGATGAACCACCGCAACATCGTGCAGGTCTACGCCATCGGCCAGCACGAGGAGCGGCCCTTCCTCGCGATGGAATACCTCGACGGCGAGGACGTCGGTGCCATGATCAAGCGGCGTGGGCCCCTTCACCCGGGGGATGCGGCCGAGATCATCCGCCAGGCGGCGGTGGGGCTTGCCGAGGCCCAACGCGCAGGGGTCGTGCACCGGGACGTCAAACCGTCGAACCTCGTGGTCACCCGCCAGGGCGAGGTCAAGGTGACGGATTTCGGCCTCGCCAAGGCTCTGCAGGAGGACCTCTCCATCACGGCCACCGGGGTGTTCGTCGGGACGCCGGACTACCTCGCGCCGGAGCAGGCCATGGGGGAGGAGGTGGACGCACGGGCGGACGTGTACGCCCTCGGATGCAGCCTGTTCCACATGTGCGCCGGATATCCACCGTTTCGCAAGGGCGGGGCCGACGACCACTACACCGCCGTCGTCCGCCGGCACCTCAAGGCAGAGCGCCCCCAACTCAAGTACGAGATCGAGGCGTTCGACGAGGAACTGAGCGACCTGTGCCGGCGAATGATGAGTCGGCGCCCGGACGTGCGTCCGACGTTCGACGAACTCGTCGATCTGCTCGGTCCCATCGTGCGCAGGCTCGACGGGCGGGTGCCGCCGCGGCACGTGGACGTACGGCGGTTGACCCCCGTGCCGCCGGCACTGCGCACGACACGGTCCGACGGTCCGGTGGATGCCGGCGTCGACGACGACGACGGGATCGAGTTCCGCCGCAATCGGCCCTTGGTGATTGCCTCGGTCGTCCTCGGGGTCCTCCTCGGTGTGGGTGCCACCGTGGCGGTGATGATGACCATGCGCTAGGCTCGCGGGCAACGTGGATCGCTCCGCCGCAAACGCTGTCGCCCGACGGATCGAGGCGCTGGGCATCCCCCTGGCCGTGGACTGGTACGTCGTTGGCGGGTCCGGGATCGGCGTCGGGCTGGTCGAGGACGAGGGCTTGCCCCTGGACATCGAGGCCAGCCTTCCGCTCGCAGATCTCGGGCTGCCGGCCCCCGGCGTCGAAGGGCACGGCAGCCACCTCGTCTTCGGGCGAATGGGGGGGCGCCGCGTCTGCATCCAGACCGGTCGAATCCACCCCTACGAGGGCCACCCGATCGCGGTGTGCGTCGCGCCCCTCGTGGCCGTCCTCGGAGACCGTCCCGCCGGCGTCGTGCTGACCTGTGCCGTGGGCGCCCTCGACCCCGATCTGCGCGCGGGGCAGATCGCGCTCATCTCCGACCAGATGAACCTCTTCGGACCCACGCCCCTGGTCGGGCCCCATTTCCTCGACTGCTCGGCGCTCTACGACGCAGGCCTGCGAACGCGTCTGCAGGCGCAGGCCGCGGGGATGGGTCTTGGGGCGCTGCCGGAGGTCGTCTACGCCCACGCACGGGGGCCACAGTACGAGACGCCGGCCGAGACCCGCGCCCTGCGTGCCTTGGGCGGCGACGTGGTCGGCATGTCCACGACCTACGAGGCCATCGCCGCCCGATTTCTCGCGGCCAAGGTCGCCGGGGTCGCCGTCGTCACCAACGCGGCGGGGGAGGACGACCTGTCCCACGAAGACGTCAAGGAGCAGGGGCGCAGGGTTCGTGGGCGTGTCGTGGCGTTGCTCGGCCATCTGCTCGGCACGGCGCCATGACCGCCTCGAGCCGCGGCGTGCCGCGCTCGGTCCTCCGCGCGGTGGAGATCCTTCGGCACGATGCGACGTTGCACGCCGACGCACTCGCCGGAGAACTGGCCTCGAGGCTCGACTGCGTGGCGTGGGATCGGGCGCACGTGATCGGCACGATGCTCGGCCGGCTCGACGATTGCCTGGCCAGGGCCCGTGCAGGGTTCTCCCGAGCCCCGAGAGCGCAGACGGTCCATGTCCACGAACGATTCGTCCAACCCCTCGACGCCTTGCCCCTGGTGGCCGACGGGTTGCTCCGGGGCGAACGGGTGCGATGCTCGTGGGACCCGGGCGTCGAGGGTGCATCGGTGGTGCTCCTCGAACAGCTGGCCGAGCGCGCGGACGGCCGGCTCGCCCTCCTTGGCCCTGGTACGGTCGCGGCGAACGAGATACCGGGAACGCCGTGGGTTGGCCCGGTGCCGGCCCGCGAACGGGTGGCGTTCGTCGAGAGCCGCGCCGACCCGGAGCTGTCCGCGTACGTGCTCGCCCGCGCGTGTCTTCGTCGAAGCGGTCGCGATCCTCGGGCGGTTCGCCTTGCGTGGGTGGCAACGGGGCTCGACCGCCTCGAACGGCACCTACGGCGGCTCTTCACCGAGACCCTCTTCGGTCCACCCGACGATCCGACGGTGTTCGCCGGCCCCGTCGACGCAGGTACGCGGGACGCCTATCTCGAAGCCGTGGAGCGTTGGACCGCGATGCCGGGCGTGGAGACCATCGTTCCGGGCGGTCTCCTCGAGCGGGCGGGGGATCGGCGGATCTACCTGGCGCCGGCTCTGTTTCGTGCCGGCCCCGATCACGCGGTTTCGACCCGCGTGGGGCCCATGCTCGTGCTCGTGGCGGCGCCCGAGGAGATCTGCCGTGCCAAGGCCGTGCAGGCGCTTTCGGACGGACGAGACGTGCTCCACGTGGTCGGCGGCGCGACGACGCCCGACCGGGCCGGGCTGCCCGACGAGCGGGTCACACGGGTGCTCGGGGCCCTGTTGAGCGACCGCCTGCCGCCGGGCCTACCCGAGCCCAGACCCGTCTGAGCCGGGGTCGGGGCCGTACGACTTCGGTCCTGCCCTCGAGGACCGCTCAGTTCGTCCAGGGCAAGAGGTCCGCGCAGGTCTTGCCCGCGATGCAGCCGCTGCAGACCTCGAGGTTCCCCCGCAGCTCCGTCGGCTGATCGAGCCCGTTGTCCTTGCCCACGTAGTCGTCCGGATCCTCGGTAAAGGCGATGAGCGAGCACTGGGCCGAGGACATCTGGATGTTGAAGCCACCACCGTCGATGGCGGCGTCGGACGGATGGTTGATCTCGCCGCGGGCCTTGTAGGGCACGTCCGCCGTGCCGGAGTCGATCACCGGGTTGAGGGCCGGGTCGATGGTCGCAGTGCACATGGCCGCAGCCTCCGGCGAGTCCTCGTTCTGGAGGTTCATCGACGCCCAGAGGTCACCGGGCACGTCGATGGTCATGTTGGCGGCACCCGAATCGAACGTGGAGAGGTTCATGCTGCCGAAGGCCTGGCACGGGCACGTCGGGTCCCAGGCTGCCGGTTGGCCGTCCTTCTCGAAGTTCTCGCATTGGGCGATCTGGTCGGCGGAGCAGAGGGGGCCGGGCGTGAGATCGCGGGAGCCGATCACGTAGACGAGGCCGCTTTCGGTGGTGATGTTGAGGGCGCTTTGGTTTGCGTTCTCGACGCACACGTTGCCGCGGTCGAGGTAGTCGTCGTCGAAGGAGTTGTCCTCGGTTGTGATGTCGACGCGATGGCGGTAGCTCGCCGGCAGGGTCACGCGAATGTCCGCACCGGCGCGCGCCGGTTGGGCCTGGCCGTAGTAGTACAGCCGGATGCCGCAACCGTCGAGCCAGCCGTTTTCACAGTTGAGCGACTCGTCCGCGGGATCGGGAGGCGGCTCGAGGTTCTCGTCGTCCGGCCGCGGCGGCTTGGGGCTGTCCGGGTTCTCTGCATAGGCCCAAAGCCACATCTTCTCGAACTCGGCCATGGCCTCGTCGGCCGACGTAGCGAAGGTGAAGCGCCGTACCTCCACCTTGATGCGGTTGTCCGGGCCGTCGAACTTGACGATGACGTCGCCCCGGTTGGCGAAGTTGTCGTTGAAGACCCGGCCGCCGATGTCGATGGAGAGGATCTGGGCGTTGCCCTCGCCGTCGAGGTACGGGAAGTCCGTGTCGATCTCCGTGCGCCAAGCGTCGCGGAAGGGAAACTTGTCCTTCACGCCGGGCTCGGTGTTGTTGCACCCGGTCGCACCGGCGACCATGGCGAGCAACGTACCGAGGACGAGGGGACGAACGGAGGTCGGGAAGGCGGGGAGGAAGGTCGGCATACGCATGGTGAACACCCGGGGAAGCCGGCGCAGGATACCGCCCGGGCCGGAATCGGGCAACGCCGCCGGCGCGGCGAGGCGACCTGCGGCGAAGGCGGAGGATGGGGCGGTTCGAACGCCGGTAGGGGCGGATCCACACGCAGGGCTTGACCCGCGCGCCGGGACGGGCGATCCACCCCGCAGCGAGGAGAGCCCCGCCATGGCCGATGCCCCCGACACGCCGTCCGCCCGCAGCTTCCGAGCCGCGCCGGCCCAATTGGATTTGCCAGCTTTGGAGCGGGAGATCCTGGGCATCTGGAAGGACAACGATGCGCCCCGCCGGAGCTTGCAGTGGGGGGCGACGGCCTGGAGGGAGGGCAAGGCCGAGGCCTACGTCTTCTTCGACGGCCCGCCCTTTGCGACGGGGCTGCCCCACTACGGGCACATCCTGCCGGGGACGATCAAGGACATCGTGCCGCGCTACTTCACCATGCGCGGCTACGCCGTCGAGCGGCGCTTCGGTTGGGACTGCCACGGCCTGCCCATCGAGTCGCTGGTGCAGGACCGTCTGAAGCTCGCCGGCGCGGCCGACATCGAGGCGTACGGCATCGACAAATTCAACGAGGCCTGCCGGGCGGGCGTGCTCACGTACGTCGAGAAGTGGCGCGCGACGGTCGAGCGCATGGGGCGCTGGGTGGATTTCGACAACGACTACAAGACCATGGATCCCGACTTCATGGAGAGTGTCTGGTGGGTGTTTCGGCGCTTGTGGGATCTCGGTCTGGTCTACGAGGGGTATCGCGTGCAGCCGGTCTCGCCGGCCCTGGCCACGCCCCTTTCCAACTTCGAGGTGGCGCAAGGTCCCCAGGAGCGCGATCCGGTCACCCGCAAGGAGGGGCACAAGCGCAGGCAGGACCCGTCGATCACCGTGCGGTTCAAGCTGGTGGACGAGGACGCCTACCTGTGGGCCTGGACCACCACGCCGTGGACCCTGCCGTCGAACCTCGCCCTCGCGGTGCATCCGGAACTGACGTACGTCAAGGTGCGGATCCTCGACACCGGCGAGGTCGCCTACCTCGAGGAGAGCCGCCTTGCGGCCTACCAGAAGGCGGGGAAGGTGGGGGAGGTCGAGGTGCTCGAGCGGATGCCCGGCAGCGCGCTGGTCGGTCGGCGCTACGAGCCCCTCTTTCCCTACTTCGAACGTTATCGGACGCCGCAGGACGGTCATGCGGCGGCGTTTCGCGTGGTCGCCGCCGACTACGTGTCCACGGACGCCGGCACCGGCATCGTGCACCAGGCGCCGGCCTTCGGCGAGGACGACTTCGAGGTCGGGCGCCGAGAGAACCTGCCCATCGTCAACCCCTTGAGCCTTTCGGGGATCTTCGACGCGACCGTGCCCGACCTCGAGGGCATGTTCGCCAAGGACGCGGACAAGGTCATCGTCCGCATGCTCAAGGAGCAGGGAAAGCTCGTCGACCAGGACACCATCGTCCACCCCTATCCGCACTGCTACCGCACCGAGCAGCCCCTGCTCTACATGGCGCTTTCGACGTGGTTCGTGAAGGTCGAACCGCTCCGGGAGCTGCTCGTCGAGAACAACCGGAAGATCCACTGGGTGCCCGAGCACGTCGGTACCGGACGCTTCGGCAACTGGCTGGCCGAGGCGCGGGACTGGAACGTGGCGCGCAACCGCTTTTGGGGGACGCCGCTCCCCATCTGGCGGTGCGACGAGGACCCCACGGACATGGTGTGCATCGGCTCGGTGCGCGAACTCGAAGAGCGCGCCGGGCTCGAGCCGGGGAGCATCGAGGACCTGCACCGCCACTACGTCGACGACATCACCTTTCCGTCGGAGAAGACGCCCGGCGGCACCATGCGGCGGGTCAAGGAGGTCTTCGACTGCTGGTTCGAGTCCGGCAGCATGCCCTACGCCCAGAACCACTACCCCTTCGACGAGGCGCGCAAGCGCTACGTCGAGGAGCATCTGCCCGCGGATTTCATCGCCGAAGGGCTCGATCAGACGCGGGGGTGGTTCTATACGCTGCACGTGCTCGCAGCGGCGCTCTTCGGCCGACCCGCGTTCAAGAACGTGGTGGTCAACGGGCTGATCCTTGCCGAGGACGGCAAGAAGATGTCCAAGCGCCTCAAGAACTACCCCGATCCCGTGGACGTCATCGAGCGGTACGGCGCCGATGCCCTGCGCGCCTACCTGGTGAGCGGTCCGGCGGTCCGCGCCGAACCCATGCGGTTCTCGGAGCGCGGGGTGCGGGATACGGTCCGCATGGCGATCCTGCCCCTGTGGAACGCCTACCGGTTCTTCGTGACCTACGCCCGGGCCGACGGATTCGTCCCCGAGGCGGCCGATCTCGACCGGGAGCCGTCCCATCCCCTCGACCGGTGGATCCGCAGCCGCACCCAGAGCTTCCTCTCGGAGATCCGGCAAGCCTACGAGTCGTACCACCTCTATCGGGTCGTCCCCGCCTACCAGCGGATGTGCGACGACCTGAACAACTGGTACATCCGCCGCAGTCGCCGCCGATTCTGGCGAGGTGCCGATGTGGCGGACGGCGATCCACGACAACCCTTCGCCACCCTCTACGCCACCTTGGTGACGGTCGTCCACGCCATCGCACCGGTGCTGCCCTTCTTCACCGAGTGGCTCTACCTGCGCCTTCTGGCCGAAGTGGGCCTTGCGGGCGACGAGGTGAGCATCCACGAGCGTGCGTTCCCCGAACCGGACGCGGCGGCCATCGACGCGGACCTCGAGCGGGACGTGGAGGCGGTGCGCCGGGTCGTGGGGCTCGCCCTGGCCGCCCGTGAACAGGCGAAGGTCGCCGTGCGCCGGCCACTCGCGAAGATGACCGTGGCCGCTCCCGAACCGGCGGTACGCCAGGCCCTTGCCCGTTTCGGCGACGACGTCCGCGCCGAGGTCAACGTGCGCGAGCTCGAGGTCGCCGAGGACGATGCCTCCTTCGTGCGGTACGGCGCCAAGGCCAACTTCAAACGCCTCGGACCGCGGCTCGGGGCACGGGTCAAGGAAGTGGCCGCCGCGGTGGCGGCACTCCCCCCGGACGCCGTACGTCGGCTGTTGCAGGAGGGGCGCATCGAGGTGGCAGGTGAGGTGCTCGATCGCGACGACGTCGTCTTGACGCGCGAGGTCCAAGCCGGGCTCGTCGCCGAGACCGATGGCGGGATCACGGTGGTGCTCGACCCGCGGATCACCGACGATCTGCGGGCCGAGGGATGGACCCGAGAGGCGATCAACCGGGTGCAGAACCTGCGCAAGGCCGCCGATCTCGAGGTCACCGACCGGATCGAACTTCGGATCTTCGCCGAAGGCGATTTGCGTGACGCCCTCGAACGCCCGGATCTTCAGGAGATGATCGCGGGTGAGACCCTCTCGGCGCGCGTGGTCTTCGCGGACGAGGCCGAGGTACGAGCGCTTTCCCACGTGCGTGCCGACGAGATCGACGGACACGAGCTGGTGATCGGCCTCGAGCGTATCGAGGGGGAGGGCGCCGCGTGAGCCGGCCGAGCACCAAGCCCAGGTCCGGGATGCGCGACTTCCTGCCGCGGGACATCGCCCGGCGTGAGTACGTGGTCTCGCTGGTGCGCCGGGTCTACGAGCGCTACGGCTTCGTGCCCCTCGAGACGCCGGCGGTGGAGAGCCTCGCGATCCTCTCCGGAAAGTACGGAGAGGATGAAAAACTCATCTATCGGATCCTGCACCGGGGCGAGGCCCTGCGTCGCGTGCTCGACCGCGCCGAGAACGCCGCGGCCCTCGGTGCCGACGATCTGTCGGAGGAGGCGCTGCGCTACGACCTGACCGTGCCCCTCGCCCGCGTGGTGGCCCAGTACGGGGGCGTGTTGCCCAAGTACTTCAAGCGCTATCAGATCCAGCCGGTGTGGCGGGCCGATCGCCCGGGCAAGGGGCGCTTTCGCGAGTTCTACCAATGCGACGTCGATGCCATCGGATCGCGGGGCCGGATCCCGGAGGCCGAGGTCCTGTCGGCGGTCTCCGAGGCCCTCTCAGAGCTCCGCCTCGACGACCATGAGATTCGAATCAACCACCGTGGGCTCTTGCGGGCCGTGCTCGACGTTGCCGGCGTGCCCGAAGATCTGGGCACGTCGGCGCTGACGGCCCTCGACAAGCTCGACAAGATCGGCGTGGAGGGTGTGCGCACGGAGCTTCGGGAGCGCGGGATCGACGACGGGGCGGCCGCGCGGCTGCTCGACCTGGTGGCGGCGGACGAGGACCGGGGCGATCCGAAGGCCCGCGTGCGGGCGCTCGCGGCTCGGCTCGGGGGCGTCGGGGAGGATGTCGCGGCCGAGCTTGCGGAACTCTTCGAAGTGCTCGATGTCACGCCGGCCGTGGGCCGCGTGCGTTTCGATCCGGCCCTCGCGCGGGGCCTGGGCTACTACACCGGGGCGATCTTCGAGGTTCGGCTCACGGATTTCGGTTCCTCGGTGGCCGGGGGTGGCCGCTACGACGGACTCATCGGCATGTTCGGCAAGCAGGCGGTGCCGGCCGTGGGGTGCTCCATCGGACTCGAGCGGATCCTCGTCGTGCTCGACGAGCGCGGGCTCTTCCCGCCCCTTCGCGTAGGTCCCGACGCGGTGGTCTGCTGGTTCGGCGTCCCCGCGGCCTGTGTGCTCTCGGTGGCGCGGACCCTGCGCGAAGGTGGCGCGCGCGTCGAGGTCTTCCCCGATGCGGCCAAGCTGGGCAAGCAGCTTGCCTATGCGGCCCAAGATGCCGTGGGAGCGCGCTTCGCGGTCATCGTGGGGCCCGACGAGGCGGCCGAGGGGATGGTGAGCGTCAAGGATCTCGAAAGCGGCGAGCAGGTGCGCGTCGCGACATCCGAGGCCGCCGCACTCGTCGCCCGCGGGCCGGGTGCCCTCGAAGCTCCGTCCAAGGCCACGTAAGCTGCCGGGCGTGGCGCAGGACTCGGAACTCGCCGGACGCGTGCTCGTCGTCGACGACGAGCGCAACATCCGCCGCGCCCTGCGGATGCTCCTCGAAGGCGAGGGGGTGGACGTGGAGGAGGCCGAGACGGCAGAAGCCGCCCTCGATCGTCTGCGCCGCGCCCCGCCCATCGAGACGATCCTGATGGACGTGCGGCTGCCGGGCATGGACGGGATCACCGCCATGCAGAAGCTGGCGGCCAAGGACGGCACGCTGCCGTGCCCCGTGATCATGATCTCGGGGCATGCCTCCCTCGAGGAGGCGGTGCGCGCGACCCACCTCGGCTCGTTCGACTTCTTCGAAAAGCCCCTCGACCGAGCGCGGGTCCTCGTGAGCGTGCGCAACGCCCTGCGGCAGTACGCTGCCGAACAAGAGCTCGCACGCCTGCGGGCCCAGGTTCGTCGTGCCCTGGTCGGAGAGAGCCCCGCGTTGCGTGCGCTCCTCGATCAGATATCCAAGGTCGGACCCACGAAGGCGCGGGTGCTCATCACCGGAGAGAGCGGCAGCGGCAAGGAACTCGTGGCGCGGGCGATCCACGAGTCGAGCCAGCGCTGCGACGGCCCGTTCGTCAAGGTCAACTGCGCGGCGATTCCGGCGCACCTCATCGAAAGCGAGCTGTTCGGCCACGAAAAGGGCGCCTTCACCGGCGCCACCGCACCCAAGCAGGGGCTCTTCGAGGTCGCCGACGGCGGCACCTTGCTCCTCGACGAGGTGGGCGACATGGCCCCCGAGGCCCAGGCGAAGGTGCTGCGGGTGCTGCAGAGCGGCGAGATCCTGCGGGTGGGGGGCCGCAAGCCGCGCCAGGTGGACGTTCGGGTGCTCGCCGCCACCCACCGGGACCTCAAGGCCCTCGTGGGCGAGGGCGCCTTTCGGGAGGACCTCTACTTTCGGCTGGCGGTGGTGCCCATCGAGGTTCCGCCCCTGCGGGCCCGCCGCGAGGACATCCCGATCCTGGTGCGCCACTTCATCGACCAGGTCTGCTTCGACAACGGCTTTGCGCCCAAGGAGATCGCCGACGAGGCCCTCGAGGCCCTCGTGTCCCACGACTGGCCGGGCAACGTCCGAGAACTGCGCAACGTCGTCGAGCGCATGGTGATCCTCTCGGACGAGCGCATCGAGGTGGGCGACGTGCCGCCCGAGGTGCGCGGCGAGGGCGCCGGCGACGTGGCGTTCGCGCGGGGGGCGGATTGGAGCGCCTCCGAGCTTCCGCTACGCGAGGCTCGTGATCGCGCGGAGCGCGCAATCATTCTGGACCGGCTCGAACGCTTCGATTGGAACGTTTCTCGGACGGCCGAGTCCCTCGGGGTAGAACGCAGTCACCTGCACAAGAAGATGCGCACCCTCGGGATCCAACGGAGGCAAGCATGAGGCATGGCGCCCGCCTCGGCGTCTTGCTGTCGGTCGTCGTGGCCGTAGGGCCGGGGTGCGGCGAGGCGCCGTCCGGCCCGGCGCGACCGTCGCCCGCTCCGGACGACGGAACCGTGCAGTCCGTGCCGGCGGATGCTTCGGGATTCCTCGCGGAACTCCTGCCCTCGGTCGGGCACGACCTGCTGGTGGTCTACCGGCTCGAAGGTCCCGAGGGGATCTCCGGGAGTCTCGAGATCATGACCCGACCGGGGGGCTGGCGGCGGGAGAATTGGACGGTCCGGATCCCCGTGGAGGGGCAGGGGGAGGTCGTGCGCGAGGGAACGGTTCGGATCGGCCCGAACGGCGTGGTGGTGACACCGCCCGACGGCGGTGCACCCGCGGCGTATCGGCTCCCGTTCGGCGATTGGGCTCGAGCGTTCGCGGCCGCGCCCTACGAGCGAAGACGCCGCATCGTGGACGCGCTGCGCGCGTTTGCCGAGCAGGTCGCCGATGCCCGCCGGCAGCATCCGGGGATGCGGCGCACCGTCGCGGGCATCGACTGCCTCGCCCTGCGGGTGGCGGCCCAATCCCTGTGCATGTGGGAGGAAGCCGGTCTGCCCCTGCGGTACGAAGGACCGCTGCTTGCCGCCGAGGCGGTACGGGTCGATCGGGCTCCGGACCTGGCCGAAGGCGCCTTCGACCTCCCGACGATCCCGCCTACGGCCGCGGCCGCCGAAGGCTTCGAGGATCTCGTCGCACGTCCCGTCGCCGAGGTTCTCGACGCCCTCGCCGAGGGCGATCCCGACGTGCTGTCGAGGGTGGCGGTGTCGGGGTTTCGGCCGCCAACCGGCCTCGTCGACGCCGGCGGATAGGCGCGCGCCGCCGACGGGGCCCGCGGACGAACCCGACCCGCCCCCAAACACCCGTAAGTCCGGCGAGGCGGCGTTTCGTTCGCCGCGACGAGCGAAGGATGCGATCCGTCGCACGCACCGGGGGCGGTGCGGCTTGTTGGACGACGATGGGAGAATAGACTTCGTGCGTCGTCGTCCCTGGTGCGGCGACGGGAACCGATGGAACGCTTCCGCAATCGATGAACCGAGAGGATATCCAGTCATGAACGTCTTGGACACCGTAAGGAATGCCGTCATCCTCGTCTCGTGCGCGCCGGTCGCGGCGTGCCTGCCACCGGCCGACGACGGACCGGGCATGGCGACGGACGGTACGTCGGGCACCGGGACCACGGGGGAACCCGGGGCGTGTCCGGCCCTGTTGGACGACCTTTCGGGTCTTCCGGAGACCGTGCACGGCGCTCCCGTCGAAGAGGTCGACCAGGACACGGTGTGGGCCGCGGCCGACAGCCC
Organism: Deltaproteobacteria bacterium; assembly: GCA_003696955.1. Taxonomy (GTDB): domain Bacteria; phylum Myxococcota_A; class Polyangia; order Nannocystales; family Nannocystaceae; genus J032. The sequence continues at coordinate 21,861 of RFGU01000126.1, forward strand.
CCACGTGGTGGACGGGGTCGTTCGGGTGCGGGCCGGGGCGACCTTGACCGTCGAGCCCTGTGCGGTGGTCCTGATGGGCGAGGGGGCGCAGATCGCCGTGGAGGAGGGCACCCTCGCCGCGCAGGGGACGGCCGATGCGCCGATCCTCTTCGACCGGCGGGACGGCGGGCGCTGGGGCTACCTCCTGGCGGAGGAGGCCGGCGTCGTGCGTCTGGCCCATGCCACCTTGCGGGGCGGGGGTTCCGACTCCGTGACCTACGACGGTGCGACCGTGGTGGGCGACGGTCCGACGGGGGGCCCGTACGTGGAGAACGTCTTCGTGCAGAACGTGACGGTGGAGGACTCGGCAGGCTACGGGATCTTCATGCGCCGGTACGCCGCCTTCGCACCGGGCTCGGAGAATCTCACGATCCGCGGGGCGGGGGCCGACCTGGTCCAACAGGCACCGCGACCCCTGCGGATCGACGTGATGGCCGCGGGAACGATCCCCACCGGGACGTACACGGGGAATGCGGCCGACGAGATCGAACTCGATCCGGAGTTGGAGGTGGTGCAGGATACGACGATCCCGAATCGGGGCGTGCCCTACCTGGTGGGCGGCGGCGGCGGGATCACCGTCGCACGGCAGGTGGACGATCCCGGCCCCGTTCCGGTCCTCACCATCGAGCCGGGCGTGACCTTGCGCTTTCCGAACGTGCCCAACAGTTCGGCGCTGACCGTAGGCGACGACGCCAACCCGCCCCGTCCCGGGTCGCTCGTGGCGATGGGAACGGCGGAGGCCCCCATCGTCTTCACCTCCGCGGAGCCCGAGCCCGCACCCGGGGACTGGATCGGGATCATGCTCCCCGCAGGAGCCGGAACACCCGATTCCGAGGTGCGCCTCGACCACGTGGAGATCGCCTACGCCGGGGCGGAGAACGGCGTCGGGGGATACGCATGCCATTCCGAGGACCCGTCCGGCAACGTGCTCGACGAGGTGGGGGCGGTGACGATCTTCGGCTGGGCGCCGGCTGCCTCGTTCCTTACGAACTCGACCATCGAGCAGAGCGCAGGCTGGGGGGTCTTTCGCGGCTGGTCCCTCGACGAGGGGCCGGACGTGGACTTCACGCCCACGAACACCTTCTCGAACCTGGCCTACTGCGAGCAGAACCGCATCTGGGACATGTGCCCCAATCCCGACGTCTACGACTGCGTCGGGACGATCTGAGTGCGGCCGTGGCGGTGACCTGCGCGCTTCGGGAGCGCGCCGGGTGCGGGGGCTGCCTCGAAGGGCCCAGCTTCGCTCCCGCGTCGCGGCCTCCGGCGCGCCGTTGCATTTCATCGTGGCCGCCGGTGGCACCTGAGCGTAGGATCGGGCCCCCATGGTCGGCCGGACCGAGACGTGGATCGTACGCCGCATCGACACGCCCTTGGTCGGGCTCGCGCTGGCATGGGACGAGGCCGGACGCCTCGTGCGGATCGTGCTCGGGGGCGACCTCGCCCGCATCGCCGCCTTCGCCGAGCGTCACGGGGCGCGGGTGCGGTCGGGCGAGGGGGTCGTCGAGCACGTCGAACGGATCTCGCGCTACCTCGAAGGCACCCCCGATCCCCTCGACCTTCCGGTCCGACTCTTCGGGACGGCCTTCCAGCAGGCGGCGTGGCGTGCCCTCGGACGGATCCCCTACGGACATACATGGACGTACGGGCGCCAGGCGGCGGAGATCGGCCGTCCCACCGCGGTGCGGGCCGTGGGCGCAGCCAACGCTGCCAACCCCCTCCCCCTCGTCCTACCGTGCCACCGCGTCGTGGCTGCAGGGGGCAGACTCGGCGGATTCGCCGCCGGGACCGACCTCAAGGCACGGCTGCTCGCCCTCGAGGGGGTCGGTCGTCCGTCTCCAGGGTAGGCGGTTCCGTTCGGGACGCGGCACGTTGGGAGGTCACGAGGGTCCGTCGCCCGTCTGGTCGAAGCGGTAGCCGGCGCCACCCAAGGGCCGAGGCGGCCCGACGATCGACCCGGACGTGAGGGCTCCATCATCGTGGTGAACGATGTTCCGAACCGTGGTCGTCCCCTCTCACATCGCCTTCGTGGCGTTGGTGTCGCGGGGCGCGTAGGGCTCCCAGATGCCCGACGCGACGGGATTCACCCATGCGGGCGGCGGCGGTACGGCGAGCGGCACGGGAGGAACGGGCACCGGCTCGACAGCCCCGACCGGGGGGGGAAGCGTGTCGACGGCGGCGACGCGTTCGACCGCGATGGGCAGGGGTTCGACCACGGCGGGCACGGGATCGACCACCGGGCCGGCGCGTGCCGGTCCCACGTTTTCGGTGGACGCCGCGGGGCTTGGTCGTCGGAGGTCGCGGTAGCGCCGGATCGCGGGATCGCGACGGGATGGACCGTGGGCGGGCGCCTCTTCGCCTTCGTCCACCGAATTTCGGGAACCGACGACCTCTTGCCTTACGAACCGGGTGTGTACCCGTCCCTGCACGCCGGCAGCCAAGTTTCCGTTGACCCTTGGCATGGGTGAGCCCCACGTGGTGGTGAACGCCGCGGCCTCGTCCGGAAGCCAAGGGCTTGCGGCCGGGGTGTACCTCGGCGCCAATCCCGTCGACCTCGAGGGGTTCGTCGTCGCCATGTCTCCCCTCTCGGGCGCCGTCTCGGCGAAGTGGACGGTCGATCCCACCGCGCAGGGGGACGGCTGGATCGCCCTGGCCGAGGGGAGCAACCGGTTGTTCCTCGCCGGCGGCAAGGACCGGGACGGCGTCTCGAACGAGTGCCTCGGCGCGTCGGCGTGGATGGTCGCCGTGCCGCTTCCCCTGATCAACGATCCGATGCCGGTGTGGGCGTACGAGCCGGCGGGTGTCGAGGCTGGCACGGGGGTCGCCGTGGACGAGGTCGACGGAGTGGTCTATTTCGTGGGGAACGCGAACGGGAAGGGCGTGCCGATGGCATGCACCATCGACGGCGTCTGCCCGGACTGAGGGGGCGGCCCCCGCGGGACCCATGGGGGGCGCGCCGTCGGAAGGACGGAGGGACGAGCGAGCGGCAGCGCGGGCCGACCGCCGATGCGCCGTCCCGATGCACGGGCACGCGCCGGCGACGCCATCGGGGATCTTGCACGGTGCGGCCGTGGGTGACACCGTGGCGCGGTGCGTACGAAGCTCCCCATGGCGTGCTACGCCTGGCTCGCGGTGGCTGCCGTCGCGTGCGGCGCCGACGAAGCCGCCGACCTCCAACCCCTCGAGATCCCGCCCGGCTGCAATCCCATCGCGGCGGACGCCGACTGCTTGCTGCCGTGGCCTTCGGACGTGTTTCGGGTCGCCGACGACACCCTTCCTTCGGGCGGACGTGTGGTCCATCCCGACCGGGCCCTGCCCGAGGCGGTCGACGGCCGCCCCATCGACCTCTACGGGGTGCACCCGGCCGACGGCTTTTCGTTTGCGCCCACGATCCTCGCCATCTTTCCCGAAGGCCTCGACGATGCCGAACTCCCGCGGGCCGGGACGGATCTTACGCGCACCCTCGGCCCGGACTCGCCCACCCAGATCCTCGAGGCGGCGACGGGCCGCCGGATCCTGCACCTTGCGGAACTCGACCCTCGGGCCGGATCCGACGCCCGCCGCGCGCTGATCCTCCGGCCCCTCGAACGGCTCGAACCGGGCCAGCGGTACGTGGTCGCCCTGCAACGACTTGCCTACGCTGGTGAGCCGGTCGCGCCGCCCGAGGGGTTCCGTCGCATTCGCGATGGGCGGACCGAGCAGGATCCGCAACTCGACGACCTCGCGGAGCACTACGAGGACGAGATCTTTCCGGTGATCGAGGCCGCCGGGATCGGCCGGGGCGACCTTCAGCTCGCATGGGACTTTTCGGTGCGCAGCGAGGCGAACGCCATGGCCGACATGGAGGCGGTGCGCGAGGCGACGTTGGCGTACCTGGTCGAAGCTCCACCCGAGGTCACGATCACTGCGGCGAACGCCGGCACCGATCCGAGGATCGCGCGCATCGTCGAGGGCACGGTTCGCGTGCCCCTCTTCGTCGAGTCCGACCTTCCCGGGGCCACCTTCGTGCGGGGCGCGGACGGTCGGCCCGAGGTGGGGGGTACCGCACAGGTGCCCTTCACGATCGTCGTCCCCCAACGCGCCGTGGACGACGGCCTGCCCGCGCCCGTCGCCCAGTTCGGCCACGGGTTCTTCGGCACGCGCAACGAGATCGTGGGCGACAGCCGAATCGCCCTGGCCGACGCCACGGGCCTCGTGCTCGCTGCCGTGGACTGGTGGGGGCTGTCGGATCCGGATCAGGCGTTCATCGTGGCCGACCTCATGGCCGATCCCAGCCGCGTGCTCGACTTCGTGGACCGCTTGCACCAGGCCATGGCGAACCAGATGGTGTTCGCGCGGGCGCTTGCCGAGGTCCTGCCGGCGCAGCCGGAGCTGGCGATCGCCGGGGCCCCGGCCCTCGACGGCACGCAGGTGGGCTTCCTCGGGATCAGCCTCGGACACATCCTAGGTGGGACGTACGTGGCCCAGAGCCCCGACATCGACCGGGCGGCCCTCATCGTCGGCGGCGGTCCGTTCGGACTCGTCATGACGCGGTCGTATCCCTTCCGCGCCTTCCTCGACTACATCGACGAGGCCGTGCCCGACGAACTCGACCAGCAGGTGTTCTTGGCCATGCTCTCGGCCGGGCTCGACCGCGTGGATCCCATCACCTACGCCCCCCACGTGGTGGCCGATCCCTTCGACGGGATGCCGGCGTCTCGGCAGGTGCTCGTGCAGGCGGGACTCGGCGACACGTCGGTGCCGCCCCTTGCCGCCGAGGCCCACGCTCGGGCCCTCGGCATCGGGCTGCTCGACCCGCCGGTGCGGGACGTGCCGGGGCTCGAACGGGTCACGGCGCCCGCCGCCTCGGCCCTGGTCGAACAGGATCTCGGCGTACCGCCGCCCTACGCCGAGGAGACCGCCACTCCGGCCGAGACGCCCACGACGGTCCACGGCGACGTGCCCAAGAGCCCGCCCATGATGGAGCAGGTCCGCAGGTTCCTCCGTGCAGGTGGGGAGGTCGAAGCGACCTGCGACGGCCCCTGCGACCCCGACTGACGCGGCCTTCGGCGTCGAGCGACCGCGGGGGCGCCCCGTCGTCGGGCGGCCGCCACGGCATGGACGGGTTGCTCAGGGGGCCGAGCCGACGGGCGCGACGATGGAAGCCTGCACCCGCCGGGGCAGCGCCGGCAGCCGCGCCGAAAGCTGCAGGGTACGCTCGGTTCGGCGCAATTGCAGGGACAAGGGGGCGCCGATCCGCGGGACCGAAACGAGGGCGAGGGGATCGAGCCGGTCGCCGGCCGTGGCGACCGCCTCACGAACGGCCGTTGGATCGAGTCGGCTCTTCATCGCGAGGACCTGGTAGGGGTCCACCTTCGTGTGGTCGTCACCGCTCGGCAGGTCGGCGAGCAGGGCCTCGAGCGCCGGGACCGGTTCGGGGCCCACCACCACGATGCCGGCGCCGGCGCTTGCGGGAAACGCGATGGCGATCCGGGCGTCGGCTCCGGCGAGCAAACCGTGGACGGCGGGCTCGACGAAGGCACGCGCCCCTTGGATGACGACCTCGTGCATCGCCGTCTGGCCGACCCGCCCGATCCGCTTGCGTAGCCGGATGGCGGGTACGTCGAGGCCGAGGGTGCGCAAGAGGCTCACGTTGTCGGCCAGTCCGGCAACCATGTGGAGCACGGCGCGCTCGCTGCGGGCGGGATCGTCCGTGCCGAAGCCGGCCAGGAGGTGGGGCGCGGGATCGGCGGCGCCCACGAAGACCTCCCCGTTCCAGGTGCGCAACGTGGCGTTGATCCTGCGTACCATGTCCATGGCGGTGCCCCGCACGAGGAAGTTCATCTCCGAGGCCTGGGCCGTGAGCGAGGCAGCGATCTCGCCGACCGCGTCCGCCGCATGTCGGTAGGCGCCGGTGGCCCCGAAGGCGATCGACTCGGCAGGCAGCAGGGCGGCGATTCCGCGACCCGGTACGAGGGCGTCGAGGGCTTCGAGCAGCCCCGGATCGACCCCGTCGAGTTGCAGGTCGGCGGCACCCGTCGACGGATCCGCCGTGATGGTCACGCGCTCGGCCAAGGGGCGGGCGCCCTCGGGCAGCCGGACGATCTCCCCGACCGTTCGATCCCACGTGGCGAAGGTGGGGACCGTTCCGTAGGCCTCGGCCAGGTGCGGCGCCGTGGCGAGCCCCCGGAGGGTCCGCGCGAAGACCAGGGCCGGCGGTCCCCGCCGGTCGAGCCAGACGAGGTCGGGGGCGGCGAGGATCTCCCCTTCCGCATCCGGCGGCAGGTCGAGGGTGCGGGCGCCGAACTGCCCCACGGCGGGCATCTTCGCCAAGCGCGCCGCCACCTCCTCGACGGCGTCCTTGCGTACCGGCACGCGGAACACGAGTTCCCCCTCGACGTAGGCGGCGCCGAACGGCTGGTCGACGTCGACGTGGGGGGCCAGGGCCTCGGCCAGGGCGCTGCGGCCCACGGGGGCGAGGAGGAGGGCGCCCACCTCGGCGTCGGCGGGGGAGATCCCGAGCCAGGGCGCCAGGAGATCCCGGATCGTCGCCGGGGATGCCGCGTAGAGGGCGAAGCGCGGTTGCGTAGGAAGCGCGTATGGCTTCGGCAAGGAGGGCGCACGACGCGCGGGGGCTGCCGTCGGCGCATGGGATCGCGCCGTGGCCGGGCCGGCCGCGTCCGTCCTGCACCCCGTCGCGACGGGTGGCAGGACCAGCACGACGGCGAAGACGGTGCGCCGGACCCATGGCCACCGTTGGAGGGCAGAGTGCACGTCCGGACGCTAGCACCGGCGGGCGGCGGGGGCGAGATCGGGCTCGCCCCCGGGCGCCGCGCTGCTACAGCTCGCAGATCCTTCGCACGAAGACGTCCTGCTCGTTGCCGAGGAGCGGCCCGAGGAGGCTCCCGAAGGTTCCCCGACGGCGAAGACGTCCCCGGTCGTCTGGCCGACCGCGAAGACGTCTCCGTCGGGGCCCACGGCCACATCCATCAGGTTGTCGCGACCGTCGGATCCCCATTGCCGCATCCAGGTGGGATCGCCGGCGGCGACGCTCTCCATCGGATCGTCGAGTTCGATCGTTCCGAACCGATCGTCCCCGGGCTCGCAGGTGCACGTGCCGCTTACGCAGCTCGCTTCGAGGCCGTCGTCGCCCTGCTGGCAGCTTGCCCCGTTGGGGTAGGCTTCGGGGAAGGGGCCGCCGCAATCGAAGTCGCCCTCCCCTCGGTTGGCGAACCCGTCGTCGCAGGTCGCCGGCTGGCAGGCGTCGAGACCGTCGCCGTCGTTGCCGAGGTTGCCGTCGTCGAAGGCCTCGCCGCGGGCGGGGTTCCCGTCCCCAAAGACCCCACCGGCGCTGCGCGAGCCGGTTCCGGTGTTGCTCGAGCCGGTGGTCGAGGCGGTGCCGGTGGAGGTCCCCGTGGCGGAGGACGCGGTCGTGCCGCTGGCGCCCGTGGTCGAGGTGGTGGAGGATGCGCCCGTCGTTCCCGATCCGTCGGTCTCGCCCGTGCCGGCCCGGTCGTCGTCCGGAAAGTGGCAGCCCGAACGGGACAAGGGGAGCGGGAAGACGCCCAGGCGAAGCCTTGTCATGCCGTGAATATCGACGACATGTAAACATCGGCAGGAAGCGCGGCGCCGCCTCCGGGGGCCGACGCTTCCGACGAATGCCCTGCGCGTTACGGCCGGTCGTAGACGCAACGGAATCCCACCCGGGGGTGGACCATGGCCTCCGGCAGTACGACGCTGGCGTCGATGCGGCTCTCCTCGGGCGCAGAGGCGTAGCTGCCACCCTTGACGATGCGGCTGCCCGGCCGGTCACCCGCCGTCGCCGTCCACTCGAAGACGTTGCCGGCCATGTCGAGGACGCCGTAGGGACTGGCGCCGTCCGGGTAGGCGCCCACCGGCGTCGTCGTGCCGGGCCCTGCCGAAGCATCGTTGAGCCGTCGGGGATCGTACGCATCGCCCCACGGATACGTGCGCCCGTCCGCGCCACCGGCGGCGAGGGCCCACTCGGCTGCCGTGGGAAGGCGCCCGCGCAGGCCGTGGCGCTCCCCCGCCCATGCGCAGTAGCGTTCGGCGTGGGTGGCGGGCACGAGGGTCACGGGATGGTCGGTGCGTTCGGCCGGGGGCAGATCGCCGTTCCAGGCCTGCTGGCGGGCCTCCTCGGCCAGGGCGGAAAGGCCCCACGCCGCGAACAACGCACGGGGAACCGCGGGAACTGGCGTGCGGGTCTCGTGGACGAATGCGGCGTACTCGGCCGTGGTGACCGGCACGGCGTCGACGGCGCTCGGTCGAGCGGAAGGCCCGTCGCCCCGCGGAAGCCGGACCAGGCCGACGCCGGGGTCGGAGGATGCGCAACGTGCGCAAAGTCCGGCGAGCAGGGCGGCCAACGTGATGGGCAAGTCGCCTATGCTCCGGGCCATGAGGCCCCTGCGCATCGGGATCAACGGTCTGGGCCGGATCGGCCGGCTCGTGCTTCGCCACGCGGTCATGCGGCACCTTGTGCCCGAGGCGAGCGGCGCGACCCGGCATGGGCGTCCCATCGAGGTCGTCGCCGCCAACGACCTGTCCTCCATCGACGATCTGGTCCATCTCTTGACGTTCGATTCGGTCCACCGCCGGGCGCTGTTTCCCATCGAGCGCGACGGCGACCGCATCGTCGCCGGGCCGGCGTCCGTCCGGATCTTCTCCGAGTCCGATCCTGCGAAGATCCCTTGGGCGGAGGCCGGGGTGGAGATCGTGCTCGAGTGCACGGGGCGGTTCACTCGGGCCGATGCTGCACGGGGGCATCTTCAGGCTTCGACCGTGCGGCGGGTGATCGTCGGTGCGCCGGCCAAGGGCGCGCCCACGTTCGTCGTGGGGGTCAACGACCACGACCTGCCCGAGGATGCGCCGGTCGTCTCCAACGCGAGCTGTACGACCAACGCCCTGGTGCCCGTCCTGCACACCCTGCAACGGGTGTTCGGGATCCGCTGGGCGATCCTGGGCACCGTGCACGCGTACACCAACGGCCAGGCCCTGGTGGACGCGGCGGTCGGCAAGGACCTGCGCCGGCACCGCGCGGCGGCGGTCAACATCGTGCCCACCACGACGGGCGCCGGCCGTGCCGTGGTGGAGGTGCTGCCCGAACTTTCGGGCAAGCTGGCCGCATCGGCCGTTCGCGTGCCGGTGCCGGACGGGTCGTGGTTCGAGGTGACGGCGACCTTCGATCGTCCTGCAGGGCCCGAAGAGGTGATCGAGGCCTTGCGCCACGCGGCCGAGACCGAGGCATTGCGCGGGATCCTCGAGGTCTCCGACGATCCCCTGGTCTCCTCCGACATCGTGGGGCGGACGGCGTCGAGTATCGTCGATGCCGGGGCGACCCTGGGTGTCGGCGCCCTCGTCAAGGTGTGCGGGTGGTACGACAACGAGTTCGCCTACGCCGCGCGGCTGCTCGATCTCGCGTCGGTGGCGGGAGGCGCGCCATGACGACCCCCTTCGTCTGCATTCTGATCGCCATGCTACTCGCGTGGCCGCCCAAGCTGGCGTTCTCCATCGCCCTCGGGCGGTCGAAGCAGGGCTACGACAACAAGCAGCCACGCGCGCAACAGGCGGCCCTGCGCGGCTGGATGGCCCGCGCCCGCGACGCCCACTACAACACCCTCGAGGCGTTTCCGCCCTTTGCGGCCGGGGTCATCGTGGCCCATCTCGCCGGCCTCGACGAACACCGGGCCACCGTGCTGGCGGTGACCTTCGTCGTGGCCCGTACGGTCTACCCGATCCTCTACATCGCGAACCTCGATCTGCTGCGATCGGCCGTTTGGGGCGTCGGCTACGTCGCCACGTTGCTTCTCTACGTCCTTCCGTGGATCTTCTGAGCGCGCTCGCGCGTTTGCGGGCGCGGGATGGACGCCGCCTGCCGTCCGCGGTCCTCGGAGCCACGCTGGCGACGCGCATCACCCGAGCGCACGACGACCGCCGCACCCGCCGCCGGCGACGCGCCGTATCCCCGTCGAGCGCCCACGGTCCACCGCGAACCGTCGCCGCCGCCGTCCATCGTCCACCGCCCGCCGCCCGCTGTAGGCCGTGCGCTGCCCGCCGTGCGCTGCCCGCCGTCCGCTGCCCTCCGTTCACCGTCCGCCGCTCGGCGTCCGCCGTGCACCGTCCGCCGTGCGCTGCCCGCCGTGCGCTGCCCTCCGTTCACCGTCCGCCGCTCGGCGTCCGCCGTGCACCGTCCGCAGTGCACCGTCCGCTGCCCGCCGTGCACCGTCCGCCGTGCACCGTCCGCCGTGCACCGCTGGCCGCTCGCCGCCCGCCGTCGACCGTGCACCGCTGGCCGCTCGCCGCCTGCCGTGCGCCGCTACTGCGGCACGTCCGCTCCGGCGTAGTCCTTCGCCCCGTCCACGCCGGGGCGCGCGTCCCCGTCGTAGTCCACCAGCGGGTCACCCTCCTTCCACGTCGCCACGTCCGCGAACGTCGTCGCGCCCGAC
>RFGU01000127.1 GCA_003696955.1 Deltaproteobacteria bacterium
TCCGCCGGCGGATGCACCCTCCGGCACCGCGACGGCCCCGGCAACGAATGGGACCCCGGGAGCATCGGCGGCTCCTGCACCCCTCGACGGGACCACCGGCCGAAGCCTCCCGGACGAGGCGACGCGGGCGGAACGGTCCGACGAGCCTCCGGATGCCGACAGGTCGAACGCACTCGAGTCCGCGTCGGACCGCGACGCGACGGCCCCGAAGAACACCGACCCGACGAGCCTGGAACCGAAACCATGGCCGGGCCCGTGGTGAGGTGCGTTCGTTCGGAACCCTGCCGACGCCAGGCCCAGAAGACCGTACCGCCGGGATCGGGGGCGAGGGTTCGGCGACGCCCCCGCGAGAGGTCGGCGGGCTACGGGGCGGCCTTGCAGGTGCCGACGCCGGTCGTCTGCACCTCGCTGCAGGTGGCGGGTACGCCCAAGGCCGCGGTGCAGGCCTGGGCCGCTTGGGGGTCGGCGGGATCGCAGTAGGGGGTGCAACAGCGCAAGGCCCCCATGCATCCGGGGACGTCGCCCGCCGGCTGGCAGGAAAGACCCGGGCCACAGTAGACGAACCCGTCGCACGGTGCACCGACGGTGCCCGTCCCAGGTGGCATGCAGGCAAAGGTGGAGGCCCCCTGCGACGGTACGCACGCAAGTCCTGGCGGACACGGATCCGCCTGCAGGGGATCGCAGGGCGTGGCGCAGACGGAAAGCCATTCGTCGGCGAAGGCGGCACAGACGCGAGTGGGATCCTCGCAGGAGGAAGGATCGTAGACGTCGCAGAACGGGACGCAGGTTCCGGTGGAGGTCTGCGGGTCGTCCACGAAACAGACCAGCCCGCGGTCGCAATCGTCCACGCCGAAGAAGGGTGGGATGTCGGCGGTACACGTACCGCCTTCGGGAACGGGCTGCGCCGGCATGGGCTTGCAGACCGGGAGGGCGTAGAGCGTGCCGTCGATGTCCCGCACGTCGACCACGCATCGCTCGTCATCGGGGCAGTCCTGCAGATAGACGTCGCAAGGCAAGCAGCGTGGCACCGCGGCCGGGCCCGGTCCCGGGTCAAGAGAACAGATTCCTCCGACATCGCCGTCGATGAACCCGACGCTCGTGCTCGACCCTACGGTATCGATTCCCGTGGCCCCGGTCGTCCCCGTGCTCGTCGCGGTCCCGGTACCACTTGCGGTCGAGCTCGTCCCCGCGCCGCCGCTCGACGCATCCGTCGCCGCACCGCCACCGGAGGTCGTGCCCCCGCTCGCACCGCATGCCACGGCCGCACCGAGGAGCAAAAGGCCCCATGGAACGCGCCGGATCACACCCGCCCAGGTCGTCACGCCATGTCGTATCACGGTCCCAAGTATACATCGCTCGGAAAGAAGACCGGATCTTCGGGACTTCGTGCGGACCGCCGGCCACGCGGCCTGGGGCCGCTCGCCGGGCTGCGGGGTACGATGGTCGCCGTGCGCGGCACGAAACGCCCGTCCGGGCTCACCGGCCCCGTCCTCGTCGCGGTCGTGTGCGCGGTGTACCTCGCCTGCGTCCTCGAGCCGCCCGAGGCGCGCGGCGGCGACGTTCGAGAGGCGTACCTGCATGCACGCGCCACCGTCGCGGGTCTCGACCTGCCGTTCCTCTCCCTCGATCACCGGACCGCTCGCTGGGCCCTGCACGGGCCCTTGCGCGCCGTCGTGAGCGCCGATCCGAACCTCCCGGCGTTGCTCCACGTCGCACCCGCCCTCGCGTTCGTCGTCGCCGGGCTTGCGACCTACGCGGCCGGCGCCTGCGCCGGTGCCCTCGCCGGTTGGCTGGCCGTCGCGGCTTTGCTGACCTTCCCCGAGGCTCCCCGCATCGCCAGCCAACCGCTTCCCGACGGGTTCGTCGCAGCCGCGGTGGCCGTCGCGTTGTGGCGCAGCGTCCGGTACGGCGAACGGCCCGGCGCCGCCGGTGCGTTCTGGATCGCCGCCGCACTCGCCTTCGCATACGGCGCCCGTGTCTCGAGCCTTCTCTTCGTCCCGCCGTTCGGCTGGTGGATCGCCCGGCGCGGCGGCTGGCGCCACCTCGCCGTCTTCGCCGCGGCCGTCGCGGGGACGGTGGTGGTCGACAACCTTGCATGTGCGGCGATCCTGGGCGCCACACGCTTCGGCCTGGTCGCCGGCGACCACGGCCGGGCCATGGAGGCCTTCGCGCTCGACGGCGTGGGTGCGTGGGCGCTGCGGATCCTCGGATGGCCCGTGCCGTGGCTGACCGTGCTCTTTGCGACCACGGTCGTCGCCCTGGGGTTGCGCCGCACCGGGCGAACCACCACGGTCACCCTCCTCGCCTTCGCGGCAGCCGCCGTCTACGTGCTCGGGATCACCTACGCCCTCGCGGACCCGGCCCACCTCGTGCCCGCCTCCCGACTTCGCCTGCGCTACCTGTCGGCGGCGGGCCCCTGCCTTGCGGTGCTGCTGGGCACGGGCGGCGGCGCCCTCCTGCACCGGATGGGCGCGCGACGGGACGGGCCCACGGCGCACGCCGCGGGCGCCGCGCTCGCCCTCGCGGCCGTCCTCTTCGCGCGGACGTACGGCGACGATCATCCGAAGGGGCTTGCGGCGCTGGCACAGACCGCCCGGGACAACGCCATGGTGGATGCCATGGTGGACGACGATGGCGCCTTCGCCGGTGCGGGCAAGCGGGGCCTTCGCGCCCTCGAGGCGGTGCGCGCGTTCTACGTGGACACCGACGCCTTGGTGGAACCGAACGGTGACGTTCGGTGGCGCATCGGCGAGGTACCGCAGCGCCCCGGTTGGTGGCTCCTGTCCACGGGTTCGAGCGCATGGCTCGCCACCTTGCGCTGCCCCGTGCGCGCAAGCCTTCGCAGCCGATTCCTGGTGCTCGATACGCCACCTCCCGGCAAGCTGACGTGCTTTTCCACGAAGCCCGCGGCACCGCCATCTTCATCCAAGAAACGGCGTACGACAAAACGCCCCGCGCCCCCGCGCACGTCGGTTCGACCCGATCACGGCCCAGCGCGCGCCGGGACGTGATCCCACGCCACGACCGCCACCCGCCCTCCCGTCCTGGCGGGTGCCAGCGGCGGCGCCTCGTCCGACGGCGTCCCCACGGAGAACACGTCCACGAGGCGCAGCCAGTTGTACCGCGAGATCCACCGCGGCCAGCACCCACCCATCATGTCGTAGGTCTCGGCCGGGTCGCGCTCGATCTCGTCGAAGATCCCCAACCCCGGCACGTCGATGCGGCCGTCCGGTACGGGGTAGTCGGGATCGGCACCCCCGACCCCCGCCGGACACGGTGCGTGGAGTAGGCCCGCCGTGTGCCCGATCTCGTGGTCCGCGACGTCGGGTACGGCATCCGTCTCACGAACCTCGAGATAGACGGCTGCAATGCCCAGGGGCAGCGAACCGACGCCGGCAAGTCCCCCGGCACAGGTCCCGTCGCAGGTAGCGCACCGGCGCGCCACCCCCACGATCACTCGCCCCGGCTCCGGTGCCGCCTCGGCCATGGCGGCCACGGTGGCGGCGACGGCCTTCTGGTCGTTGAAGGACTCCACGGGGTGGGGCCATACGAGGGGTGCATCCACCTGCCACCGAACGTCCGCGACGGGCAGGACCTGTATCAGGCGCTCACTCCATGCGTCGAAGTCCACCCGATCCGGATCCCACGGTGCGCAGCCGTCGTAATACGCGTGGCGGATCGGCACGATCACGAGATCGAGCGCGGCAACCTCTCGCACGTCCAGATCCTCCGGGATCCGAGCCGACCACCGAGCACGTGGACCATCGGGGGAAGCGGCGCCCTGCGGCTCCCGTACGCGGACGGAAACGGCTCCCTCCGCAACGATGGCCTCCCCGTCCACCCAGACGTCGAACCGTGCCACGTCCTCTCCCGATTCGAGCCACACCGGATGCGGACCCGACACCACCTCACCGGACGGGCCGGCTGCCTCCACGAACACCTCGAGGTCGAGCGGCTGCACATCCGACGCATCGGTGCGCTCGAGGTCGACCGAAAGGCGCGTGCGACGTCCGGCGACCAGCGTGCCGTCTCGGACGACCGTCTCGCCA
>RFGU01000128.1 GCA_003696955.1 Deltaproteobacteria bacterium
GACACATGGCCCTGCGAGCGGGCCGCGGCGCGACGTGGCGCGCCGGCACATGGCCCTGCGAGCGGGCCGCGGTACGAGGTGGCGCGTCGGCACCCCGGCGAATAGGGCCGACGCCACCACCTCCACCGCCGGTTCGCTCACGCAGCCTCGGCCGCCGCGCCCCCCTGCAGCGCGTCGCGCACGGCGGCCGCGCGCGCGGGGTGCTGCCGCAGGAACTCCAGGGCGGCCGCGCGCCCCTGGCCGAGACGGACGTCGCCCATGGCGTACCAACTCCCCGACTTGGAGATCAGGCCGCGGGCGAGGGCGCGATCGAGTAGCTCGGCGGTGGCATCGATCCCGCGACCAAAGGCGATCTCGAACTCGGCCGTGCGAAACGGGGGGGCGAGCTTGTTCTTGACCACCTTGACCCTGGTCTGGCTCGCGACGATGCGGTCGCCGTCCTTGATCGACTTGATCCGGCGGATGTCGAGCCGGACACTGGCGAAGTACTTGAGGGCATTGCCGCCCGTGGTGGTCTCCGGCGATCCGAACTGGACGCCGATCTTGTGCCGGAGCTGGTTGATGAACACGACGGTGGTGTTCGTTTGGTGGGCCAGGCCGGCGAGCTTGCGCATGCCCTGGCTCATCAGCCGCGCCTGGAGGCCGACGTGGGCGTCGCCCATCTCTCCCTCGAGTTCGGCCCGCGGGATCAGGGCCGCCACGGAGTCCACGACGATGACCCCGACGGTGCCGGTCCGCGTGAGGGTCTCGGCGATGTCGAGGGCCTGCTCGCCGTGGTCCGGCTGCGAGACCAGCAGATGGCCGAGATCGACGCCCAGAGCGCAGGCATAGGTCGTGTCGAGGGCGTGTTCGGCGTCGATGAACGCACAGACGAGCCCCTTGCGCTGAGCCTCGGCGATGAGGTGCAGCGTCAACGTCGTCTTGCCCGACGCCTCGGGCCCGTAGATCTCGACGATGCGGCCCCGTGGCACGCCGCCGATCCCCAGGGCTTCGTCGAGGCCGACAGAACCCGTGGAGATCGCGTCGATGCTCTCGACGGGTCGCTCGGCACCGAGGGCCATGATGGCCCCTTGACCGAACTTGCGGACGATACTCTCGACGGCCCGGTCGATGGCCTTGCGAACCTTGGAGGAGGTGGCGTCTGCCGAAGCGGATGCGGTTGGATTCGAGGAACGTGTTGCCATGCTCGTCCCCGTTGCACCCTCCGTTCCTGCGACGAAATCCAGTGATCTTCGGAGGAACCGTGTCCTAGGGACCGGCCGTCGGCCACCTCCCCGGACGCGCGTCCGCCAGACCGGACGCGACGCCACGAGGCTCCTTCGGGCACTTGCCGACGAGGTCCTTCGGCCCCTCGCCGACACCGCCGCCGACTCGAAGATTTCCACGGACACACGATGCATCGTGATCCCGCGACGACCCCACCCGCGGTAGCGATCGACGATCGACGCCCACGTCTGCCGCGGCGGGCAACACCCGGCGCCCACGGATGCCGCAACCGGGAACACCCGACGCCCACCGATCCCTCGGCCGCCAACACCCGACGCCCAGCCGAGTCGGGCCCTGGAAGACCGAGGCGGACGCAACGTTCGCCGGAGGCCCGACGCCGTCGATGAAGCGCCGTCTCCGTCGACCCTCGAGCAGATTCGCGTGCCGCCGTCGTCCGGGCACGGAGCGCCTAGAACGCGGACGTGGACGCGACCCGGCGTCGCGTCGCGGCGGAAGACGCGTCGGCCGTGGCCGCGGGGCCCCGGGGCCCCTCGGGCCGCACCGCCACGGCGCGCCGGAGCTGCGCCGCCTCGGCCACATGCACCTCCTCGATCGGGGCCCACGGATCGTCGGGGCCGCGCAGGTCCGCCACGGTCCGCGCCACCCGCAGGAGCCTACCCGCCGCACGCAGGCTCATGTGCCTCGACTCGACGATCCGATCGAGCAGGCGGCGCGCCTGCGGCGTCGTGCGGCACACCTCGGCAAGAAGCCGCCCCTCCGCCGGCACCTGGGCGTTGCAACGGATCCGGTGAGGGCCGAGCCGAGCCGCCTGCATCGTCCGTGCCCGCACCACGCGCTCGCGCACCGTCGCCGAGTCGTCCCCGGCCGGCGCGGCCATGGTGCGCCCGTCGGCGGGCGGGTGGACCGGCACGATCAGATCGATCCGGTCCACGAGGGGACCCGACAGGCGAGCGCGATAGCGATCGACGGCCTGGCGCGAGCAGGTACACGCACGCAGCGGGTGCCCGTCGTAGCCGCACGGGCACGGGTTCATGGCCGCGAGAAGTTGAAATCGCGCTGGAAAGCGCAGGCTGTAGCGCGCCCGCACGACCGCCACCACGCCCTCCTCGAGGGGCTCGCGCATCCCTTCGAGGCAGGCGCGCGAGTACTCGAGCAACTCGTCGAGAAACAGGATCCCCCGGTGGGCGAGGCTCACCTCGCCGGGCCGCGGTGGCGTGCCGCCGCCGAGCAGACCTGCGGGGCTTACGGTATGGTGCGGCGCCCGAAACGGCACACGGCGGACCAGCGAGGAGGCCGTACGTCCGAGGGCCACGCCGTGGATCTTGGTGACCTCCATGGCCGCCGCGTCGTCGAGCGGCGGGTAGAGGGACACGGCTCGTCGGGCGAGCATGGTCTTGCCCACGCCCGGCGGTCCCACGAACAAGAGATTGTGCCCGCCCGCGACCATCACCTCGAGGGCCAGACGCGGTAGCCGAAGGCCGCGCACGTCGCCGAGGTCCGGCAGGTCGGCCGTGGCGTCGCCGTCCTTGGCCGGATGCGCCGTGGGGAGATCCGTCTCCCCCCGAAGGAACGCCACCACGTCGGCCAGGGTCTCGGCCTCGCGCACGTCGAGCCCGGTGACCAGGGCCGCCTCCGCCGCCGCCCCCGGCGCCGTCACGAACGTGGCGAAGCCGCTGCCGCGCGCATGGTCGGCCGCCACCAGGGTCCCCGCCGCCGGACGCAACCGCCCGTCGAGGGCCAACTCGCCCCAGAAGAACGCTTCGGCCGCGCGGGCCTCGGGCACGATCCCATGGGCCGACAAGAGCGCCACGGCCACCGCCAGATCCAGGCCCGCATCGTCCTTGCGAAGGTCTGCAGGCGCGAGGTTCACGACCTGCCGCCGGGGCGGCACCGCATGACCGGAGTGCGCGAGGGCGGCCCGCACGCGCTCGCGCGTCTCGGACACCGCACCGCTGGCCTGGCCCACCACGGTCAGACACGGAAGGCCCATGCCCACGTCGGCCTCGACGGTGACGAGTCGGGCTTCGACGCCGAGGATCGTGGCGGCATGGGCACGTGCGACCATGGCCGGCAGCGAGAGCAAACCGGGGACCACGCCGGAAATCGTGGGATCTTCGCGGCTTGGGCACCTCCCGGCCGAGCCGATGGCCAGCCCGCCGGACGCTGCGGCCGGCTCGCCGGCCAAGGCCGGTGAGCGACCCTCCCTTCGAAGCCGCGGACACGACGGCTCCCGCAAGCCGCTCGCGGTCGCTCGGTCCGGCCGCTTCCGCCGCCTCGGTCGCGGCGCCCCGGCCCGAAGAACCCGCGTCCGCAGGCAGCCCGCCGAGATCCTCGGGCAGCAGCGCTAGATACATCCAAAACGGACGAAACACGGGGCGTCTCAGGTGTCGCCGGGATCCGTCGGCCACCTCGGCTCACGTGCAACGCCCGGAAGCGCCACGGGGCCACACACCGGCCGTGGTCGACGCACTCGGATCTTCTTCCGTTCGAGCTCTGCTAGCGTCGTCGTCGCGGTGCTCCTGGACGCCTCACGGATCCTGGCCGGCTGCCCGCGCCTTGCCGCGTGGCCGGAGGGCTTGGTCGTAGCGCGGGCCCTCGAGCGCGCCCTCGCGGCCACCTGCCCCCGCACCCTCGTCGCACGCGCCCTCGCGAGCCTCGATCTCGGTCCGCGCTGCGCCGTGCTGGCCATGGGGAAGGCGGCCTCCGCCATGGCTGCGGGGGCCGCCGGCGCCCTCGATGGCCGCATCGTCTGCGGGCTCGTCGTGGCCAAGCACGCGCCGGAGGCCCTGCCGCCGCCCTTCGCGTGCGTGGTGGGCGACCACCCCGTGCCGGGCCCCGCCTCCCTCGCCGCCGGTCGCGCCGTGGTCGACTTCGTCGAAGGACTGGCCCCGGATCTGCCCTTGGTCGTGGCGATCTCCGGGGGGACGAGCAGCCTGGCCGTGGCCCCGAAAGCCGGCCTCGACCCGAAAACCCTCGCCGAGGCGAGCCGCAGGGCCCTTTCGGCCGGGCTCGACATCGGCCGGACGAACGCCCTGCGCATGCGCCTCGACCGGCTCAAGGGCGGCGGCCTCGCGCGCCTCGCCGGCCGGCGAACCGTCGTGGGCCTCGTCCTCTCCGACGTCCCCGGACACGACGCGGCCTTCGTCGGATCGGGGCCGTTGTCCCCGCCCCCTCCCGTCCCCCTCGAACGCATCGCCTCCGACGCCCGCGCGCTCGGGCTCCCCCCGTCGGTGACGCGCCTCCTCGCCCGGCCGTCCGAGCCGCCCCCGAAGGTCCCCCTCCTCGTCCTCGCCGATCCGCACACCGCCGCCCACGCCGCCGCCGAAGTCCTCGAGGATGCGGGATTTCGGACGATCGTGGACGCGACCGCCGTCGAGGGCGTCGCCCGCGACGTGGGAGGCCGCCTGGCCCGCGCGCCGCGATCTCCGGGTCGGACCGCGCGCGTCGCCGCCGGCGAGACCACGGTCCGCGTGGAAGGGGCCGGCATCGGCGGCCGCAACACCGAACTGGCCCTCGCAGCGGCCCTCGCCCTCGCGGAAGGACCGAAGGAGACGACACGCGACCGACGGGTCGTCGCATTCGCCACCGACGGGGAGGACGGGACCGCACCCTCGGCCGGGGGGATCGCCGACGCCCGGCTCGCGGCCGACCTGCGCGCCGCGGGGATCGATCCCACGGACGCCCTCGCGCGCAACGACAGCTACTCCGCGCTGGCCGCAGCAGGCGCCGCCCTGCACACGGGCCCGACGGGCACGAACGTGGCCGACCTGATCCTCGTCCTCGACGGCGGAGCCGGGCACTGATCGAAGGGCTTCGCCGCCGCTTGCGCGGCCCCCGCCGCCCCCACGTCGGCGCTCGGTCCCGCTGCTACCCTGCCCCCATGAGCGCCTACCGCGATCTCACCACCGTCGAGGAGGTCGAGGACCTCATGGCCGAGGACGCAGGCCCCGTGGTGTTCGACTTCTGGTCCTCCACCTGCGGCCCCTGCCGGGCCATGGCCCCCCACTTCGCCCAGGTCGCCGCCGACTTCGAGGGCTCGGGCGTGGTGTTCGCCAAGATCCAGACCGACCGCCACCCCGAACTCGCCGCGCCCTTCCACATCCGCGCCGTACCCACCCTCGTCTTCGCCCACCGGGGCGAGGTACTCGACGCCGTGGTCGGGGCCATGCCGGCACCGGCCCTCGCCCGCAAGGTGCGCTGGCTCCTCGACAAGGCCGAGGGCAAGGGCTTTTGGGCCCGCCTGTTCGGGTGAGCCGAACGAGGCCGTCGGTCCTCAGGGATCGACGCAGAATCGGAACACGAGCGTGTCGCTGACCGTGGTCTGCGTCGTCGGATCGGTGGCCTCGACGTCGAACGTGATCTCCCAAAGCCCTGCCATCATCAAGTTGACCGGATCGAAGATCCACGTGCCCGGGGGATTCGGGGCGTGTTCGACCCCCACCGGCACGGGCGTTCCGTGACCGTGGTCGGGCATGAAGGGCGTCACGATGAACGTCGCGTCGTCGATCGGCGAACCATCCGAAGCCGAGGTCACCTCGATGACCCAACGGTTGTCCCCCTTGCGCGGCGGGGCGGGGCTCGCATCGACGAAGGTGAGGGTGACGTTCCCCATCTCCCCCGTGCGCGAAAGGCCCACGGCATACTCGTCGCCCCGGTCGTCGTTGGCGCAAGGGTCTTCGATCGTCCCGGTGGTGCCCCCGTCCTCGCCGCCGCCGCCGTCATCGCAGGCGACGAGGAAAGCGGCCGAAATCAACGCGAGAAGCATCGGGCTGCGGTGCGACATGGCCCCCCAACCATAGCGCATCGCCCGGCGTCGTGAGGCCCGGCCCGCCCCGTGCGTCATCCTGTCGCAGCGCACGGGGCGCCCCCCACCGGGTTGCGCGAGGTGGCACGATGGCGGCGGTGGGCAAGATCCCCCATCGCGAGCTGCTCCTTGCCCGGGCGAGCACCGCCCTACTCGCCCTCATCGGTCCGACCTGGACCGAGACCGCGACGCTGCCCCGTCCTTCGGGACTCGTGTGGGGCGTCTTGGCGGCGTGGATCCTCTCCGCGGTGCCCCTTGCGCGCAGTTGGCGGGCCGAAGCACCGCGCCGCATCGCCGGACTCCACCTCCTCGGCGACGTAGCCGCCCTGTCGGCCATCCTGGCCCTCGAAGGGGGCGCCGAGAATCCGTTCACGGCACTCTACTTCGTACCACTCGCCCTTTCGACCCAGCTCTCCCCCCGCTGGACGGCCGGGATCACGGCCGCGATCCTCGCCGGCTTCGCAGCCCTCTTGGCGTTGCCCGACCCCCACGGCCCGGACCACCGCACGGGCGCCATGGACGATCACCTGCGGGGCATGTGGATCGCCTACGCGTGCAGCGGCGTGCTGGTGGGGCTGTTCATGCACCGGGTGGCCACGGCCCTCGACGAGAAGCGTAGGGCCTTCCACGAACTCGAACGCACCCGCGCCGAGGAACGGCACGCGGCGGCCCTCGGCACCCTGGCGGCGGGTGCGGCCCACGAGCTTTCGACGCCCCTCGGCACCCTCGAACTGCTCGCGGCCGACCTCGAGGCCATGGACGAAGACGAGCGCAGCGACGCCATCGAGACCATGCGGCGGCAGATCCGAAGGTGTCGCCAGATCGTCGACGACATGGCGAGCCCCGAACTCGTGGTGACGGGCCCGACCGCCCGACGCGACCCCGTCACCCTCGACGACCTGGTCCGCGACATCGCCGACCTCGGACCGCCGCGTGTCGTGGTCGTCCACGTGGCCCCGGACGCCCGGGACCGACCCCTTCGTCTGCCCCGCCGCATCGTGACCCGACAACTGCGCGAGATCGTCACCAACGCCCTGCGGGCCCTGTCCGATGCACCGAAGCCGGGCGACGTGGAGGTCCGCTTCGAGATCGACGACGACCGTCTGCGCGTACGCGTCGAGGATCGGGGTGTCGGCATGTCGGACGAGGCGCTCGCGCGGGCCTTCGACCCCTTCTTCGCCCAACGGACGGACGGCACCGGCACGGGCCTTGGCCTCTTCCTGGTGCGCGCCCAGCTTCGGCGCATGGGCGGCACGATCCGCTTGTCCCGCAGCGCCACGGGTGGCACCGTGGAGGAGCTTTCGTGGCCGATCGGGCCTTCCGCCCCCGGATGACCGACCCATCCCACACCTACCTCGTCGTCGACGACGATCGCGAGTTCGCAGCCGCCCTCGCGGCCGCCCTGCGCAGACGCGGGCAGCGGGCGGTGCTCGCGGTGGACGCCCGCTCGGCCGAGGCCGAGGCCCGGGCCCACCGCCCGGACCGGGCCATCGTGGACCTGAGGCTCGGCGCCGACGACGGGCTCGCGGTCGTCGAGACCCTCCGCAGGCTGCTCCCGGAGATCGCGGTCGTCGTGCTCACCGGCTACGGGAGCATCCCGAGCGCCGTCGAGGCCATGCGGCTCGGTGCCGTCAACTACCTGACCAAGCCGGCGTCCGCCGACGAGGTCATCGACGCGTTCGAGGACACGTCGGTCTCGTCGGGACCACACCGGCTCCCCACCCTCGAGGAACTCGAATGGGAACACATCCAGCGCGTCCTCCACGAGACCAGGGGCAACGTGTCCGAAGCGGCCCGGCGCCTCGGGATGCATCGCCGCACGCTCCAACGCAAGCTCGCCCGCGGTCGCCCGGATGGAGGCGGAACGTGACCCGCCTCCGCCGTGGCCTGGTCGGGTGGCGGTGGCTTTGGGCCGCGACGGTCGGCGTCTGCGCCTGCTGCGGCGGCGGCAGCGACGGTTCGACGGGCACCTGGCCCGACGAAGGTGCCCTCGCCTGTGAAGCGCCACCTTGCCACTTCCTGCTCGCCACTGCATCGCTCGACGACAGGATCGAGGTGTTCGAGATCGCCGGCACGCCGGAATACCGAGCGACGGTGGATTTCGACCTCGACCCCAATCCGGGCGGGGACTACTCGGAAGATCGGCTCGACGAACCCTACGAAGCCGCCGTGCTCGGCGGCGACCTCGTCGTCCCCGTCGGACACTTTCCCGCCCGCAACGCCGGATCCGTGGCCTTCCTGCCCCTCGCGCTGCTGGCCGATCTCGACGTCGGCGGCCACCTGCCCGCAGATGCGTACTTCGACGGGGCCGACGGCATCGGAGGGGCCGTCCTCGCCCCGGCGGGCGCCCAGGAGGCCATCTTCACGACGCCGGTGGCCGAAGGCCTGCTCGTCACCGCGGTCGAGAACGACCTCTTCGCCGCCGAGGACACCTGGACCCGGGCGGGCGCGGCGCTCCTGCTGGCGGCCGGCGAGCGCGGTGAGATCCCCGCGCCCCGCCCCTTGGACGACCTCCCCGAAGGCGCCTGTGCCGCCGCCGGGGAATCGGTCCTCATCGACGAGCGGACCGTGGCCGTGGCATGCGACGGCAACGAGGCCGTCGCCTTCTACGAACGCGACGGCGACGATCTCGCGCCGCTTGCCCTGTGCAACCTGCCCCCGGCCTCGGGCGCACGCGTTCGGTACCTCGCCGCCGACGGCGGTGCAGCCTACGTGGCCGAGTCCCCGACGACCGCCAGTCCAGACCCGGCCCGCCTGTGGCGGCTCGATCCCACGTGCAGCCTTGGCGCCGTGGCCGACGTGATGCCGGCGGCCGCCGGCACGTTGACCGACGTCGCCGCCGTGCCGGGTGCCGTGTTGGTCGCCGGCACCCTCGGGCGCCGGGGGATCCACCCGGTGCGTACCTCGGACGGTGCACCGGAGACCTGCCCGCCCCTTGCGGGCCTCGACGAGCTGTGGGTGGGCGCCGACGGCCGGGACCTCGAACCGGTGGCCCTGGCGGCGCTGCCCGACGGCACGCGTCTGGCCGTGGCCGTAGGCCCCTTCCTGCCCGCCCCCGACGACCCGGGGTACGGACGGATCTACGTGGTCGATCTGGTGCCGGGCGCGTGCGGGCCCGAGGTGGCCGGCGTCGTCGATCTCACCGACGGAGGGCCGGGTCACGCCGCCGCGGTGACACCGGCGGACCCGAGCACCTACCGCCGTATGGCCGGGCCGCTGACCGTCCACACGGTCGAGGCCGCGGACCTCGATCGCGCTCCGTGATCGCGGGTTTCCCCGCCCCAGCCCGAGTGCGGCGATGCAACGGGGGCGTGTGCCGTCAACGACGGGGGCCTACGTGGTGACCGACACCACCCGTGCCTGCACTTCCGCCCGTGCCCGTGTCGGAACCGTGGGTGCCGTGGGTACCCGAACCGTGGGTGCCATGGGTGCCACCGTGCGTGCCCGAGCCGTGGGTGCCATGGGTGCCACCGTGCGTGCCCGAGCCGTGGGTGCCGTGACCGTCGGTCTCGTGACCATGGGAGTCGGTGATCGCCGGGGCCTCGTTGCACGCCATGATGCACATGTCGTAGTCGGAGAGGCAGTCGCCGCCGTCGTGGGCCTTCTCGTGGCAGCCGTTGATCACCGGGTCGCTCCCGTCGTCCTTGGGGTGACACGCCTCGATGATGTTGGCGCACGCCTGCGCGTTGGTCAGGTCGTTGCCGTCGTCGTCGCTCTTGCAGCCGACGAGGACGAGGCCGAGGGCGAACATCATGATGGTTCGGTGCACGTGGATCTCCTTGGTTGGGGGATGGGCGAAGCCTACCCGTATCGGTTCGGCCGTCCACCGGCTCCGAATAGGTGCGGCACGATGTCGCACGCCCGACCTGCATCCCCCTCGGGTTCAGGGCTCGTCCGCCGGTTCGTCGCCCTCGTCGCCGGAATCGGTGTCCTCGAGGGCCTCCGCCACCTGCATCATCTCCTCGACGGAGAGCACCTTCCCGCCGGCGAACGGCTTCGCCGGGCCGTCCGTATCGCCGCCAGTCTCCTCGAGGTCCTCGGCGATCTCCATCATCTCTTCCACCGACAGGACGCCGCCTTCGGGCTTGGGCGCCGCCAGCGGTCCCATCTCGTCCTCGTCGCAGTCTTCGCCCGCTTTCGCCACCTCCGCCGGTAGGTCGTCCGCGCTGGGAAGATCGACGTAGAACGGCTCGTCGCGAAGGAGCACCCGCACCGGACCGAGGGCGATGGACGGCACGTACGTCACGGCAAGGAGCCCCACCAACATGATCCCGATGAAGGGCACCACGCTGCGGATCACCTCGCCCATCTTCTTCTCGAACACGGCCGACGCCACGAAGAGGTTGAGCCCGATGGGCGGCGTAAGGTAGCCGATCTCGAGGTTTACGATGAAGACGACGCCCATGTGCACGGGATCGATCCCGAGGCCCGCCGCGATGGGGGTCAGCAGCGGCGCGAGGATGAGGATCGCCGACACCGAGTCCATGAGGGCGCCCACGAACAAGAGGAACACGTTGACGACGAGCAGAAAGCCCACGGCCGACAGATCCATGGAACGGATCCACGCCACCGCCCGGTCCGGAACCTGTTCGTCCACGAGGAAGTGGTTCAGGGCGAAGGCGAGCGCCATGATGACCAGGAGGGTGCCCATCATCACGGCAGAGTCGGCCAGGATCCTCGGCAGATCGCCGACGGTGAGTTCGCGGTGGATGAACAGTTCGACGAAGACGGCGTAGGCCACCGACACGGCCGCCGCCTCGGTGGGCGTGAACAAACCGCTGTAGATCCCCCCGAGGATCACCACCGGCAGCATGAGCGCCCAGAAGCCGTCGCGCAGGCGCGCGAGCACCAGGCGGACGTCGAAGCGCTCGCGGCCAAGCCCCTGCCGCATGGCGACGAAGGCGCCGTAGGCCGCGAGCAGCCCCCCGATGAGCAATCCCGGCAGCACACCGGCGAGGAAGAGCTCGCCCACGTCGAGGGGCCGTGCACCAGAGGCCGCAAGCGCGTAGAGGATCATGGGGATCGACGGCGGGATCAGGATCCCCAACGAGCCCGCCGTGGTCACGAGGCCCAGG
Organism: Deltaproteobacteria bacterium; assembly: GCA_003696955.1. Classification (GTDB taxonomy): domain Bacteria; phylum Myxococcota_A; class Polyangia; order Nannocystales; family Nannocystaceae; genus J032. The sequence goes on from RFGU01000128.1 coordinate 11,107, forward strand.
GCGAACGGCTCGCGGTACCGCTCCGAGCAAAGGGCCGGATACATGATCGATCCGATGGCGATCACCGTGACCGGACTGCTGCCGGAGATCGCGGCGAAGAAGACGCACGCGCCCACGGTGGCCACGGCGAGGCCCCCCGGGATCGGCGCGACGACCGCCCGCGTGAAGGCGATGAGGCGGTTGGCGATGTCGCCGGCGGACATGATGGCGCCGGAGACCACGAAGAAGGGGATCGCCAGCAGGACGTTGGCCTTGGTCAGGTTCGCGATGACCGAGGGAAACACGTCCATGGCCTGGTCCAGCCCCTCGCCGAAGAGCACGAAGGCCGCCGTGGCCAACAGGCCGATGAGCAGGAAGAGGGGCGCTCCGAGGATCACGAGGGCCACGAGCAGCAGGGCGATCCACACGCCGCCGCCACCGCCGCCATCGGCCGCCAGGGCCGGCGTCGCCAGGAGGAATAGGCTCGCGCCCGTCGCGAGCGCGACGGCCAGCCGACGTCGCTCACCGACGATCACGATGCCCCCTCCCCCGCCGTCCGGCGGCCCGCCACAAGCTCGGCGACGGCGTCGCGCGTCTGCAAGGTGCCGCGGGCGGCCTGCACGGCCCGCCCCACGAACCGCGCCGCCATGATGCCGAAGGAAAGGGGCAGCACGGCAAAGCCCGTCCAACGCGGCACCTTCGTGCCCAGGAACATGCCGCCCAAGTGTTCGGTCGCCACCCATTCCTCGTAGTGGAAGACGACGTACTTCCACGACGCCACCACGAGGAAGATCAGGAACGCGGCCGTCAGCAGGTTGCGGACGACGGCCACGGGGCGACGCGCCGCATCCGGCAGGTAACGCTCGACGGCTTCGACGCGCAGGTGCTTGTCCTCGTAGGTGCACATGGAGGCACCGACGAAGCCCACCCAAAGGAGCAGGACGAGGGCGAAGGGCTGCGACCAGATGAACCCGTTCGGAAAGAGCACGACGATGCCGCGCACGAGGACGTAGCCGGCGGCCGTGAGCAGCGCACCGACACCTGCCGCGCGGCGCAAGGACATGGACTTGTCGGACGAGCGGCTGCGCAGGGCGAACGCGAAGATCCCCCACCACAGGAGGAAGCCGAGGATCGTGGCGGCCGTGCGCGTCGAGGCCGCGACGTCGCCGCCACGGGCCCCGTCCCCGGACAGCCACCGCACGAGCAGTCCGTCGGGGTCCGCGGCGGTCCGGTGGACCACGTCGAGGAAGACCACCGCGCTCATCACCACGAGCCCGGCGACCACCAAGGCGCGCTCGGCCCGATAGACGGCGCGATCGAGACGGGCAAAGAACGCGGTCACGCCCGCGATGCTACCCGAAATCGGGAACGTCGCGGGCGCGAGCCGAAGCCGGCCGGAGGGCGAGAGCCCGGAGGGGCCGGCGCATCAAAGGGCCTTGCGGATCTTGTCGAGCAGCCGCTTGCCGGCGGCCCCGGTCTTGCGCGCGAACTCGTCGTGCACCTTGGCCGTGGCCCCCTTCATCGCCGATCGTTCGGACGCGGTGGGCTCGTAGACCGCGATGCCGGCATTGGTGAAGTTCTGGATCAGCATCTTGCGGATGGCCCGGACGCCCCGTCGCCCCTTCTTGGACTCGGCCACCGGATCGCCCCGGACGATCTCCTGCAGATCCTGCGGCAGTTTCTCCCACCACTTGCGCGAGAAGACCACCAGGCCGGGCTGGTAGCTGTGCCGGGTCAGGGTGAAGTTGTTGATGCCCTGGTACCAGGAGGCCGCGAAGGTGAACAGCGGCGTGTTGTCGAAGCCGTCCACGACGCCGGTCTGGAGGGCCGAGAGGACCTCGGTCACCGGAATGGGCACGGGCGAGGCGCCCAGGGCCCGCCAGGTGGCAAGGTGCACATCGGACTCCATGGACCGCATCTTCTTGCCCGCCAGATCCTTGGGGCCGTGGACCGGACCGAAGTTCGTGCCGATGGAGCGCCATCCGTTCTCCGAGTAGAAGCCGAGGACGTAGCCCCGGTCCCACAGGAGCTTCTCGAGGTCCGCTCGGATCACGTTGTCGAGCACGTGGTCGGCCTGGGAGACGCGGTCGAAGAGGAACGGCAACTCGACCACCGCAAGCTCCGGCACGGCCGAGGCCAGCGCGGCGGCCGTGCCGCCGAAGACCTGGATCGCGCCGCGCTTGGTCGCCTCGGCCGTCGCGATCTCGTCGCCGAGGGCACCGCCGAGGTACGCCTTGACCTTGATCCGGCCGCCGCTCTCCGTCTGGATCCGCTTCTTGAGGGCGCGCAGGTGCTTGGCCCACGGCGTGCCGGACGGCGCCACGCTCGCCACCTTCATCACGAACTCCGCCTCGGCCTTGGCGAAGCGGGGTACGAGGAACACGCCGGCCGAACCGGCGACGAAGCTGCGACGGGAGAGCTTGGTCTTGGTCGTCATGGGGTCGAAACTCCTAGGTCCAGGGGATGGGAGCTGGGGCGTCCGGCGCCCTTGGACGCGCGGACCGCTCCGTGCATTCACACCGCGGGCTCAGAACAGCTCGTCCTTCTGGGCGAGCAACTCCTTGGCCTTTTGCTTCTCGACGAGGGTCTCGGGCACGAGTTCCGGGATGATGTCGTCGGGCGCCGCCAGGACCTCGTTGAGCAGGCGCTCGAATTCGTCCTCGTCCTGCAGCTTGACCGACAGTTCCTGGGCCCACAGGACCTTCGTGCCCAGGTAGCGGGGCTCGATGGACAGGGACTTCTCGAAGAACTCGCGGGACTTGTTCAGATCGCCACCTGCGAAGCTCGGCGCCACCGCGTAGTAGGCCCCGAAGTAGCGGTAGGGCCCCGCATAGTAGTACTCGGGATCGAGGGCGAGGCACCGGTCCATGGTGGCCTTGACGTTGTCCTTCTGGCCGAGCAACACGGCAAAGCCCTTCTTCTTGGCCCACTTGCCGAGGGCCGAGGCGTACCAGTACATGGCGGGCACCCCCTCCTTGGGCACCACGGCCACCGCTTCGTGGAGCTTGGCCCCCGCCTCGAGCTTCTTGGCGAACTCCGGCGACGACGCCGCGATGGCGCACTCGCCCCACGAGACGCCCTTGTCCATGGTGGCCAGGTAGGCCTTGGCGTCGTCGCGCAGGTATCCGTCGGCCAGGAAGTAGTGGGCACGGGTGAGCTTGACGAGCAGATCGACGTTGCCCGTCTGGATCTTGGCGGCCTCCTCCCAGGCGGCGATGGCCTTGCGAATGGCGTCGGGCGAGGTGCGCTCGGCCCACGCGGCGTCGCCTCGGGCGATCGCGTCGGCCACCTGCTTGGCCGTGGCCTCGTCGAGATCGCCGGCGGGCTCGTAGCACTTGCCCGAGGCGGCCTGCGCACCCTCGGCACCCTTCGAGGTGTCGGCCGGGGGCGGGGCACCCTCCCAGGCGGCCTTTCGGCCGGCACAGGCCGAAGCGAGCAATCCGGCAACGAGCACGAGGGAAACGACGGGGGGTGTGGTACGCATCGGAGAGGACCTCTTCAATGGGTTCGAAACGGCGTTCGCGGGGCCAACGGGGCAACCGACCGGTCTCGGATCGCTACCACGGGACGACGAGCTCGGTCAATCGACGCCCCCCTTTACGAATCGCCCGGAATTTGGCCTTCTGCGACCCGTCCTCGTGATCCCACGCCTGCACAGCCGTCTCGCCGCATCCGCCCCCGCGGTGCAGATCGCGGCCGCCATCGCCGCGGCCTTCACGACGTACTTTTGCATGTACGCCTTTCGCAAGCCCATCGGCGCCGCGACCTTCGAGGGGCTTCGCGTCTTCGGCATCGATCTCAAGATCGCCGTCCTCTCGAGCCAGCTCTTGGGGTATGCCACGGCCAAATTTCTCGGCATCCGGGTCCTGTCGGAGATGTCGCCGGCGCGCCGCACCGCCACCTTGCTCGGGGTGGTCCTCGCGGCCGAGGCGTGCCTGGCGATCTTCGCCATCGTGCCCGCCCCCCTTCGACTCGTGGCCATGTTCGGCAACGGCCTGTGCCTCGGCGGCGTGTGGGGCCTGGTCTACGCCTACCTCGAAGGACGCCGCACGTCCGAGATCCTCGGCGCCGGCCTAAGTGCATCCTATATCGTCGCAAGTGGCGTCGTCAAGACGGTCGGTCGCAAGATCGTCCTGCTCGGGGTCCCCGAGGTGTGGATGCCGGCGGTCACCGGCCTTACGTTCCTGCCCCTCTTCCTCGTCGGCGTGGCGGGCCTTGCGGCCCTTCCGCCGCCCTCGCCCGACGACGAGGCCCTTCGCACGCGCAGGACGCCGATGGACCGAAGGGCCCGGCGCGCCTTCGTGCGGCGCCATGCCATGCCGATCGCGGCGCTCACGGGGCTCTACGTCCTGCTGACGGCCTACCGCGACATCCGCGACAACTTCGCGGTCGAGATCTGGAACGCCCTCGGCTGGGCCGGCAAACCCCAGATCCTCACCGTCTCGGAGATCCCCATCGCACTTGCGGTGCTGCTCGTGCTCGCCGTCCTCTACCGCGTCGAGGACAACCTTCGGGCCCTCTACTGGGTCCACGGCATCATGGCCTGCGGCACCGTGCTCATCGGCCTGGCCACCTTGGGCTTCGATCTCGGCCTCGTCGGCGGCACCGCCTTCATGATCCTCGTCGGTCTCGGCCTCTACCTCGCCTACGTCCCCTACGGGTGCGTCCTCTTCGACCGGATGATCGCCGCCACCGGCACGGTGGGCACGGCCGTCTTCATGATCTACGTGACCGACGCCGCGGGCTACGCCGGCTCCATCGCCCTCATGCTGGGCAAGCACGCCTTCGGCCCCGACACCCCGTGGCTGCACTTCTTCCGGCTGATCTCGTACGCCACGTGCGCCCTGTGCACTGCGGCCTTCGCGGCCAGCGCGATCGGGATTTCCCGCGTCGTTCGCGGGCCTGCGGTGGTACCCTCGGAGCCGTAGCGGGAGTCTCCGGCCCGTCCTGCCATGCCCCTTTCGATCGGCCGCCACCTCGGACGCAAACTCGTCCATCCGATCTTCGGGTTCGTCCTGCCCGCCCTACTCTGCGCCTTCTACATGTGGCGCGTGTGGGACTTCACGGTGGACGATGCGTACATCTCCTATCGCTACGCCCGCAACCTCGCCCGCGGTCTCGGGCTGGTCTACAACCCCGGCGAACGCGTCGAGGGGTACACCAACTTCCTGTGGACCGTGCTCCTCGCCGGCGGGATCCGCGTCGGCATCGATCCGAACGTGCTCGCGAAGGTACTCGGCGCGGGGGCCGCCATCTTGGCGCTGGCCGGCTGCTATCGCCTCGACACCCTGCTCGCCCCCGTGCGCCGCACGCCGCCCCTCGGCGCGTGGTTCCTCGCCACTTCGGCGCCGTTCACCGGCTATGCGGTCTTCGGTCTCGAGACGGCGGCCTTCGCCGCCTGCGCCGTGTGGGGACTCGTCCTCGCCGAACTCGAACGCCGCGGCGAGGTGCGGTGGCCCGCCTCCGCCGTCGTGTTCGCCGTCGCCACCCTCCTGCGCCCCGAAGGGCCGATGCTCTTCGGGTTCTCCCTGCTGGTGTTCGGGCGCCGGATGTTCGGGCGCGCGGGGTTCTTGCGGATCGCCGTCTTCGCCCTGCCGGTACTCGCCCACCTCGCGTTCCGACGGGCCTACTACGGTCTGTGGGTCCCCTTCACCTTCGTGGCCAAGACCGGCGACCTCGCCGCCCAGGTGGCCGGTGGCAAGGTCTACCTCGCCGACTACCTCGAACATGCCGGCCCCATCTGGTGGGCGTGCCCCGTCGCCCTGGCGTGGTTCGCATGGCGCAGGTCCTCGCTGGGCCTCGCCGCCACGGGGGCCTGCCTGGCATGGGCCGGCTACGTGGTGGCCGTCGGCGGCGACTGGATGAAGTTCTTCCGCTTCTTCGTTCCCATCGAGCCCATCGGATTCGCCGCGTGCGCGCATCTCCTTCGGCGTGGCCTCGACGGCCGACGGCTCCTCGTGCGCCTCTTGGCCGGGGCCTACCTCGCCTTTGCCCTGTGGGGACGCCCCGCCCGCCTCGATGGGGCCCATCGCGTGTTCATGGTGGACGAACGGCTGTTCTGGCGCAACGCGGCGGGGCAGACCGCCGACTGGTTGCTGCGCCACGAACGCGGCACCGTGGGGATCGGCGATCTGGGATACGTGGGGTACGCCACGGACTATCCGATCCTCGACCTGCTCGGCCTTGTCGATCCGGTCATCGGTCGCCTTCCCGGAGGCTACACCCGCAAGCTCGGCCCGGGCTTCACCGATCGCATCTTCGACGTGATGCCCCGCTACCTCGTGTTCATCCTCGGCAACGGGTGCAACAAGGCGTACATGGCCGGCTCGAAGCGCATCTACCACGACCCGCGATTCGCGCCCAACTATGCCCTCGCGCACGAACTTCCGGTCGGCGCGCGCGTCTCGTGGTGCATCTTCGAACGTCGGGACGCCCCCGCCGCCCCAAGCGCGCCGGAACCGAAGCGCCGCGCGGACCTCCGCCCCGTCACGACGGCCGGAACAGGATGAAGGTGCAGTCGTCGCACTTGGACGGCTCGCCCTCCCGCGGCTCGATCATGCGCGCGCGGGTCCTTCGGGCGAGCTCGGCGGCGGCGTCCTCGAGCGCACCGGTGCGCACCACGTCGAGGACCTCGTCGAGGTGGAGGTTGTCCCACAGGCCGTCGGATGCCGCGATCACCGTGTCCCGGGGCGAGAGCACGGTCCCGAGGGTCAGCTCCATGCGTAGCGTCGGTTCGCCCACCATGTTCGAGACGAAGTGCCGCGCCTCGTGGTGCATGGCATCGGCCTCGTCGAGCATGCCCGATTCGACCGCGTAGCCGACGGGCGAATGGGGAACGGTCCGCAGCTTGAGCTTGCCGCGTTGCCCCACCACCACGATCATGGAGTCGCCCACGGATGCCGTGGACACCCTGTCACCTTCGACGGCCACCGCAGCCAGCGTCGTTGCCGCCCCGGTCCCGAGCTGGAGCACCGCCCGGTTGGCAGCCCGGCCGGCAGCGACCAGTCGTACGGCTCCGTCCCCCGCAAGCCCCGCCGCGGCCGACAGCGCCCCCACCGCAAGTTGCGAGGCGCGCTCGCCGGTGGGTCCACCGCCGTAGCCGTCGGCCACGCCGAACAGGACCACTTCGCCGGCGTCGACCGCCACGGCAGCATCCTCGTTGGGACCTTCGGCCACCGGCGAGCGCACGGACATGGCCGCGACCCTGCCGGTCCCGAGATCGGCCGACAGCGGCTCGGCCATGTCCGCGTCGAGCAGAACGATCCTCGGAGGGCGAATTGCGTGCTCGTCGGTCATGGTCACGTCCTACGCCGGGGCGTCGGCAAGGGTGTGCCGCAGAATCCGCAATGGGACCAGAAGCCCGCAGCGACCCCCCATCCGCACTTGGGGCAACGCGCATGGCAACGCGGCAACCTCCATGCCCGCCGCACCTTGGTTCGGCACCACGGGCAGTAACGACTGAAGGGGACCAGGACGCGTCGGGTGCAGGTCGGCGAGGCACACCGACCTACGTACCGCCGATCGGTATAGGTGCGCGTCGAAGCCGGTCCGATGGAGCCGCCGTAGCAGTGGGCGCAGAACTTCCAATCGAGCTTCACCCCCCGACCACACCGATCGCACCGCGCAGGAAACGAAGTCGGTCCATCGTAGTACGGACGATGGATCCCGCAGAACGGACAATGGGTCATCCGCTCGTCGAAGGGCTCGCCGCACGCCGGACAATCGTCGTCGTGCCGTAGCGCGCCGGCCACGACGCGCCGATACTGCTGCGCCCTCACCTTGCGCCAGTCGCGGCCGGCCGTGTCCCGCGTCGTACGCTTGGCCGGCCCCACCGTACGGCGCCGCTTCGCCATGCGCCGTCGGGCGGCCCGCAGGGCACGTAACATCGCCGCAGCGTCCCTGTAGCGCTTGCGCGGATCGACCGCCAGCGCCTTGCGCACCACGTCCGTCACGTCCGGGCCCGCCCGGCGCAGCTTCTCGTGGCCCGGCAAGGGCCAAGCGAGCGGCCACGAGGGCAACCGGCCGGTCAACATGCGATAGAGCACCATGCCGGCGGCGAACACGTCCGACCGACGCGACGGCCGCCCCATCGCCTGCTCGGGGGCCATGTAACCCACCGTGCCGGTCCCCGACGCTTGGAGGGTCTGATAGCCGATCTTGGCGATCCCGAAGTCGGTGATCCTGGCGGTGCCGTCTTCGAACAACAGGACGTTGTCGGGTTTGACGTCGCAGTGGACGATCCCGTGCTCGTGGGCGCAGGAAAGGCCATCGAGGATCTGCTCACCGATGTCCAAGGCCCTTTCGATGCTCATGCGCCGGGACAAGCGCCGCTCGAGGCTCTCGACCCCGAGCGGATAGGCGATCACGAGCCGGCCGTCGATCAGGTCGGCGTTCTTGACCGGAAGGACGTTCGGATGATCGAGCCCGGCCGCGAGTCGGATCTCGCGGCGCACCTCGTCGAGCGTGGCTGCGTCCTGGACGTCGGCGAACGGCACCTTGAGCGCCACCTTCACGCCTTCGATGGTGTCCATGGCCTCGAAGACGTCGGCATAGCCGCCGCGCCCGATGCGACGAACGATGCGGTACTTGCCCAGTCGCTGCCGGGGACGGAGGGATGAGGCGGCCATCGGAAGGCCCGCAAACGCTGTCACGGTCGGCCACCTCCGGCAAGCCGAGAACGCCGTGGAAGGGGATCTGCACGGCCGCCCGTCACCCGCCGTCCGGTCGCCACGAGCGGTCCGGCCGCCCCGCATGGGCCCGCCGCCCGGGCACCCGTCCGCGACGGTTGCGCGGCCGGCGAGTGCCGGGGTACGAACCTGCCGATGCCGCTCGCACCGGGACACCATTTCATCGCCCCCAACGTCGTCGTCCACGTCTTCGAGGCCGACCGCCCCGGCCCCACGGCGCTGGTGCAGGCGGCCATCCACGGCGACGAGATCGCCGGCGCCCACGCCCTGTTCGAGATGCTCGAGGCGGGGCTCACGCCACGCTGCGGCCGCCTGCTCGTGGTGCCCATCATGAACCACCCCGCGTTTCGCGCCCGCACTCGCACGGCCCCCGGCGGCCTCGATCTCAACCGCTGCTTTCCCGGCGACGCCGGCGCCCACGAGCGCGAGTACCGCCTGGCCCGCAGGTTCATGGACCTGGTACTCGACGAACGCCCGGCCCTCGTGGCCACGCTGCACGAGAGCCAGAAGCGCTACGACCCCGCGGTGACCCCGTCCTTTGGCCAGACCATCGTCTACGGAGTCGAACCCGCACCGCCCATCGTCGAAGCCACGGTGGCCCGCCTCAACGACGAACTTGCCGACCCCGAAGAAACCTGGGCGCCGCTCTACTATCCGGTGGCCACCTCCTCGACGGAGGTCATCGTCGAAGCCACCGGATGCATCGGACTGTGCATCGAGACGTGGATGGGCTTCGACCTCGAACGGCGGGTCGCCATGCAGCGGCGCGTCGTCGAACTGCTGCTCGAGGACGTCGGGGTGGGCGCGGACTACCGTGGCAGCTCGCTCTGAGCGGGCCGGCCCCGGCGGCCCCTACTTGTCCACCGATGCCGCCCAGGCCGAGATCAGTTCGCCTTCGTCGACGATGCGCGAGTGGTAGTGGCCCCAGACGTCGCTGACGTAGATGGCGCTCCCGCGGTCGAGCTTGGGCGTGAGGTAGATGGCGTAGTACTCGGCGTCCTCACCTTCGACCACGCGGCCTACGCGATGCAGGGGCTCGCGGCTCACCGGGCAGAAGAGTTCGCACTTGGTTCCGGGCTCGATGGCGAGGTCGGTCTGCTTGCGGCGGTCACCGTGGATCGGCGAAAGGTGCACGAACCCTTCGCCGTCGGACGTGCGAACGCCCACCGTGATGGCGGGATATCCGTCGAACGTGACGTCGGAGACCCCGACGAGGGACTCGCCCGTCGGGCCGAACGCCTGGCGCACCACGATGATGACCCCGTCGGGCGAGGTGACGGGGCCCGTGCCCGAGGCCTCGGGGGCGCGACGCACGTCGAGGTGATCGAGGTCGATGTCTTCGCGGGCCATGGCCGCACCATACCCCGAAACCGCGGGGGAGCGAGCATCGGAGGCGGCTCATCCTGAAACTGCTGCGCCGATGCCGCGGAGAACGATCATGGCCCCCAAGACGCCGAGCCCCGCGCGCTCACGCGCAGAGGAGCCCGCCGTTGCCGTCCCCCCCCGGATGCTACGATGCCACCATGACTTGGATGCGATTCCTCCCGTCGTTCGTCGCCACGGCAGCCATCGCCGTCGGGTCGGCCGGCTGCCGTATGGACAATCCGGCCTTCGTGGATTCGGCCGGGGGCACGGCGTCGGGCACGTCGGGCTCTACGAGCGGCGAGACGACCTCCACGTCCACGTCGGGGACGAGCCAGGGCAGTGCCTCCGCCACGGGAACGTCCACGACGGGCACCTTCTGCGGCGATGGTGTGCGCCAACCGAACGAGGCATGCGACGGCACGGATCTTGGCGGCGTGACCTGCCAAGGTCAGGGGTTCTCGGGTGGGGAGGTCACGTGCCGCGAGGACTGCACCCTCGACTTCGGTGGTTGCACGGGTTCGGGATGCGGCGACGAAGTCGTGGATCCGGGCGAACAATGCGACGGAACGAACCTCGGTGACGCCTCGTGCGACGATGTCGGCCACGCGCAGGGCACACCCGCCTGTACCATGAGCTGCACCTTGGACTACGGGGGCTGCTACACCTGCGGCGACGAAATGATCGAAGGGCCCGAGGTCTGCGACGGAACGAAGGTGCAGGGGGCAACGTGCAACGACTTCGCGGGCGACGGCTACCACGGCGACGGCCCCGCCACGTGCAGCGCCGACTGCATGCAGATCGTTCCGGACGGCTGTCCCCAATGCGGCAACATGATCGTGGAGGGCGACGAGGCATGCGACGGCCCCATCGCCGACGCGGCCTGCGACAACTTCGGCAGCTACGACGCCGGCTCCGTCTCCTGCACCGCCGAGTGCACCATCGACACGTCCGATTGCAGCAAGTGCGGCAACGGCATCGTCGAAGGGGACGAGGATTGCGAAGA
>RFGU01000129.1 GCA_003696955.1 Deltaproteobacteria bacterium
CGCTTCCGGGTGCATGCTGCATGGGCGACGACGAACCCTGGCCGGAGGCCCCGCCGGTACCGTACGAGTGACCTCGCCGGTACCGCACGAGTGCCCCCGTTGGCCGGTCATCGCTACCGGTTGTCGTCGTGGTATGCGGTGCGTCGCGTCGAGCGGGCGCCGGCCGGTCCGTACGGTGTTGGAGTTCGTACGGAGCTTGCGTGTGACCGCCCATGGGCGGCCCCGCCGTCCGCGGCCGGTGGTCATGGGTCCCAACACAGGGGGTCAGGAGCGATCATGACGGCGAACGAGCGGGGGTTGACATCGCCCACTTGGGCGCTCCATCATCGGAACATGGGTTCGAGTCGAACTTTGGGCACCGGCAGGGCATCCCTCGTGCGTGCGTGCGTGCGTGCGTGCGTGCGTGCGTGTGTAGCGGTTGCGATCACCTCCGGATTTTCATGCGTACCTGAGGCGGGCGAGGGCGCGGTAGCGTCGGCAAGTGGCCCAAATACGGACGCCACCCGCGGAAGGTCTGTCCCTTCGGGGGAGGCCGTGGCTGCGGGGGCCGGGTCCGAGGCGTCGGATGGCGCCGTCATGCTCTGCGCGGGGCCGCCGCCCCCACCTCCCGTGCGGGTGAGCTGGGAGGGGCTGCCCTCGGATGACTCCGAGCTGCCGACCAAGGGCACGTTGGCCGCCGTACTCTCCAGCGATACGGACGGTCCCGTCACGGTGAGCGTGGAGGTGGAGCTGCTCGCGGGTGGGAAGGTGCTGCGGTGGGTGGACAGCCTGCCCGAGGAGCTCGAGGCGGGCGCAGTGACGAAGCTCGAGGTCCCTCTCTCGTCTCCCGACCTCGACATCACCGCCCTCCCCGGCCCTGGGCAGCTTCGGATCATGCTGCGGGTGGAGCGTGGCGGAGGGCGGCCTCGGCTCGTCCCTGGCCCAGAGGTCTATCTCGTCCCCGGGCCGAAGGGGCAGGTTCGCGTCATGCGGGGGGCGGCGTTTCGCGCGACGGTGGCGGCTGCCGAAGCCCTGGGCCCCGCGGCGGCCGGCATGGCGCCCGATCCTCGGCGCATGGCCGTGTTCTACGTGGGAGACGGGCTGCCCGCGGCCGAGCTCGCGCAGGCCCTCGCCGACGACCCGGAGGGCGCGCCCCTCGGCCAGAAGGAGGCGGGCTGAACATGGTCGATGCGATCGCCTCTCGTCGCCTGCGCGGGGCGCGTGGATGGCTCGCGGCCGCGGCCCTGCTGCTGTGCTGGGTGAGCCCGACCCTGGCCCGGGCCGGGACCTTCAAGCTCTGCCTGCTGTACCACGCGACCACCGTGGACAGCGGGACCGGGGAAGACTACTACACGAGCACGAATTGGTGGCGCGCGCGGGGGGCCAAGGTCGAGGTCTACGACTCGCTGTGGCCCTACGCGAAGCTGTGGCCGCCGGCGGGCCAGGACCCCTACGCGGGCGCAGGTGACGGCTGCGTGACGGTTTCCATCCCGGGCGTCGACCAGACCCAGCTCCGGGTGCGCATGTACATGGAGACGCGGCTGGGGCGCAGCGACAACATCACCATCCAGGCAATCGATGCTGACCAGACCGAACCAGGCTACGTTACGATCTTGACGAGCACCATGTCGAGCGGAGACACGCGGTGGATCTACGGCCCGAGCTCGCAGCTTTCGAACCTGGTGGCCATCGCCAGCTTCGCGTTCTACTGGTGGGACACCCACGACCCATCCGGTCAAGGGCTGACCGGGAGCCACACCTTCAAGATCCGGAACGAGGACTGCCCGGGTTACCCGGGGAACTCCTGCGCCCCCTTTCCCACGGCTTACATCGCCCCCGGGCACAATCCGCGCAAGTTCGCCATTGCCCACGAGGTGGGGCACCTCGTCTACCAGGCATACCGCGTGGACGAGGGCAGCAGTGCGAGCTACAGCTTCGACTGCTCCTCGAACGTCGGGGGCCCGGCATGCACCTACGCCGACCCCACCCCGGGCTCGCCCGAGGCCCTCGAACATGCCCTGCACTCCATGGAGTGGGGGAGCTGCGCCCTCGGAGAGGGATTCGCCCACTTCTTCGCGACCGACGCCTTCAACAGCCACGGGCAGTCGGGGGCCATCTTCGGCTACTACAAATATCTGGATCAGCAAGACCCCTACATCGTGAACGTGGAGAACGGGCCCACGGGGGGCGTGACCGCCTACATGGAGAACATGTGCGTCGGGACCCCGTTCGATGGTCGCGGCACGGAGCTCGACTGGCTGCGCACCTTCTGGGACTACCACACCAACCCAGGCAGCCAGCCGGGGCACACGCTCATCATGGATGAGATGCGCCGGGCGCATGATGACGATGGCTTCGGCAGCAGCGCTGCCTATCAGACCATGAGAACCGCAGCGGGCGCCGATGGCTTGAAAGCGCGCTGGGACGAGATGGGGCAATGGAACGGTATCGACTATTAATCCTGTTGGTCGTTTCGATGAGCAACATCGGGTGTGTGAACCGCGGTGGGCTCGCCGGCGGCATCGCGGGCGGAAGCGCGAGTACATCGGTGAGTAGCACGAGCGGGGATACCGGAGGGGCAACGATTGGCGGCGGCGATGGGACCATCGGTTCGGATCTCGGGGCAACCTCCTGCGATGGTTTTCCTGAGGTGGTCGTGTATGTCTCGCCGAAATTCGGGGCCGAGTTCGTGGGAGACGACGCGCTC
>RFGU01000130.1 GCA_003696955.1 Deltaproteobacteria bacterium
GGGTGGACGAGCCGCGAAGCTTCGCCTTCCGTCGTCACGGCGCGCCCCGATAGGTCGGGGACCGCGGGCGCCGGGCGGTAAGCGGTGGGCGGGGAATCGGGCCGCGGACGCGGGCCGTGGCCTACACTCGGGGCGCACCATGTGGACGCCGCCCGAGAAGATCCGCCACACGCCGCCGCCCGGGGACTGGCCCACGGCCGAGGAGGCCGCCCGCTCGCGCCTGTTCTCGCCCGTGCGGGTGGGGCCCGTCGAGCTGCGCGAGCGGACGTGGGTGCCGGCCATGGTGCCGTGGCGGGCCAGCGAGGAGGGCGACGTCACCGAACCGGTGCTCGCCTGGTACGAGCGATTCGCCCAGGGCGAACCGGGTGCCATCGTCGTCGAGGCCACGGGGATCCGTGACGTGCCCTCGGGACCCCTCCTGCGCATCGGCCACGACCGCTTCGTGCCCGGCCTCGCCCGCCTCGTCGAGCGCGTGCGTGCGGCCAGCGGCGGCCGTACCCGCCTTCTGATCCAGCTCATCGACTTCCTGCGGATCCGCCGAAGGCCCCCGCGGGACCGCTTCCTCGAACGCTTCCTCGAGATCACCGACCGCCATCGCGAGGCGACCGGCGAAGTGGAGGAGGCCGCCGTACGCGCCGCCCTCCTGCGCATGGACGACGACACCTTGCGCACCGTCCTTTCGCCGCGGGAGTGGGAGTCCCTCGCCATGGGCTACCGCGAGCGCGTGACCGACACCCACCTGCCCCACATCCGCGACCTTCCGAAGGTCCTGCCCGATCTCTTCGCCGCGGCCGCACGCCGCGCCAAGGACGCGGGGTTCGACGGCGTGGAGCTGCACTACGCCCACGCCTACACCATGGCCTCGTTCCTCTCGCCGACGAACACCCGCGACGACGGCTACGGCACCACCCTCGAAGGACGCTTGCGCCTGCCCCTCGAGGTCTTTCGCGCCGTGCGGGCGGAGGTGGGCGACGCGTTCTGCGTCGGCTGCCGCTTCCTCGCCGAGGAGTGCATCGAAGGCGGTGGCACCGTCGAGGACGCCATCGTCTACGCCCGGTCCTTCGCCGCCGCCGGCATGGCCTTCCTGTCGCTGTCCCGGGGCGGCAAGTTCGACGACGCCAAACAGCCCAAGGTGGGCGAGGCCGCATACCCCTATACGGGACGCTCCGGCTACGAGTGCATGCCCACCGTGCGCTCGGACGCCCGCGGCCCCTTCGGCCGCGCCGTGCCCGCCGCCCGCACGATCCGCGCCGCGGTGCGGGAAGCGGGCCACGATACCCCCATCGTCGTGGCCGGGGGGATCTGCTCCTTCTCCCAGGCCGAGTCGATCCTCGCCCGGGGCGAGGCCGACATCGTCGCCGCCGCGCGCCAGAGCCTGGCCGACCCCGACTGGTTCAAGAAGATGCGCCTCGGCCGCGGCGCCGAGATCCGCCGGTGCCAGTACACGAACTACTGCGAGGCCCTCGACCAGAAGCACAAGGCCGTCACGTGCCAGCTTTGGGATCGCATCGACGTCGAGGCCTGCCGCCTGCGCAGCCCGGACGGCCGACGCCGGCTCGTCGCCCCACCGTGGACGCCCGCGCCGTAGGACCGCATCCGCCCCGGCCAGCGGGCATGCGGACGCACGGTCCCTCGACGGCCAAAGCCCGGCGTGGCTCGACGGCATCGACGCGGCTCCGACGCCTTCCCTCTTGCACGCCCGGTGGGCACGGGGCCACGCTGGTCCCATGCTCGGGGCCATCGCAGGCGACATCGTCGGATCGATCTACGAGTTCGATCCCATCGACCACGAGGACTTCGAACCGCTCTTCGGGGAGGATGCGACGTTCACGGACGACACGATCCTGACCGTGGCGGTCGCCGACGCCCTGGTCTCCGGCCGAGATCCGGTGGAGACGTTCAAGGCCTGGGGCCGCGGCTTCCCGAACGCGGGATGGGGCGGCATGTTCGCGCGCTGGCTCTTCTCGGACGAGACCGCCCCCTACGGTAGCTTCGGCAACGGGGCCGCCATGCGCGTGTCCCCCGCAGGGTGGATCGGCCGCGACCTCGACGAGGTGCTCGCCCTCGCCGACCGCGTGACCGTGGTCACCCACGATCATCCCGACGCCGTCGACGGCGCACGGGCGGTGGCGGAGGCCGTGTATCGGTTCCGCACCCGAGCGACGGCGGACGCGGTTCGGGACGCGATCGGCCGCCGCTACGGCTACGACCTCGACCGCACCGCGGCGCAGATCCGGCCCCACTACGACTTCGACGAGACCTGCCGCGGCACCGTGCCGCCCGCCCTCGTCTGCGCCCTCGAAGCTCGCAGCACCGAAGACGCCATCCGCAAGGCCGTCTCCCTGGGCGGCGACGCCGACACCCTCGCGGCCATCGCGGGTGCGGTCGCCGAAGCCCGCTTCGGCCTGCCGACCGATCTGGCGAACGAAGCACTCGCGCGGATCCCGGAGCCGATGCGCGACGTCCTCCGACGGGCGTACGCACGGGCCGGCGCCGCGATGCCGGGCGGCACCCAAGACGCCGACCCGGACCCCGCGACATGATCTGCCATCGAGGGTTCCGCCACCCCGCGGCGCACGGACGACCGCCGCCCGGACCGCCCCGTCGCTGGCTCCAGATCCCGACGCCCCGTTGCCGCCGTGCCGCCCGCCCCCTAAGGTCATGCCCCCATGGATCGACACGTTCCGTCCGCCTTGGGTATCGCCGCCCTGGTGCTCTGCGCGCCGATCGGCGCCTGCAAGCTCAAACAGACCTCGGGGCTTCGTTCGTCCGGCCAGTCGCGCCTGATGGACCAGACCTACGCGGGCCAGAACAAGTGCAACCCGGACGAGCACGACAAGCCCTTCGTCATCGAATGGGACGCGACGCAGATGTCCTCCTTCGAGTCCCTCGCGGCCAGTGACATCGTGTTCGTCCGGTACGAAGGGTGCTCCCTCAAGATCCTCGACGAATGCAAGAACGACAGCATCCGGGGCGAGCAGGGCGCCTACAAGCCCGTGGAGTGGACGACGGGCCAGCTCGAGACCATCGACATCGCCAACGAGGGCGACCTCTACGCCAAGCTGCCGCTCGGCAAGGCCACCTTGGGCGCGCGCGTCGCCGGCGGCGAGCGGTTCCGCATGGAGTACTACGTCGCGGGCACGCGTTACGCCAGCCGTGACGCCGTCTACGCCGCCGACCTCGAGGGCCGCTACGGGTGCGACGAGGCCACCCACTTCGTCTACGCCTACAACCTCGGCGCCTTCGCCCTCGGCTCGGCCAACGAATTCGACGCGAGCGCAGGCGGCAGCGTCTACGGTTTCGGCGCGGGCGGCAGCCAGCACAGTCACTACCGGGCCGACAAGAAGGGCGGCGACCTCTCCGCGTGCCGATCCGACGCCGCCACGGAGATCGCCGGTTGCAAGGCGCCGATCCGGCTCCATCTGCGCAAGATCCGACCGGGACGATCCCCCGAGGCCGAGGCCATGGCGGCACCCGACACGCCCGAGAGCCTGTCGGCCACCGCGGTCCTCAACCAGAAGATCGCCATGAGCGACGAGGCGAGGGCCCGCATCGAGGCCGCCACGGCCAAGCTCACCGCCGGCGACGGCAAGGGATGCCTCGCCGAACTCGACGCCCACGACCGGCTCGACCCCAAGCACAAGTCCACGGATCCGAACTCGCCGTTCGCCCTGACGCGCGCCATGTGCGTGATGAAGTCGGGCAAGTGCGACGCGGGCAAGGGGCAGATGCGCAAGACCCTCGAGAAGCAACCGGCGTTCGCCCAGTCGGGACCCGAGCAGATCGATCGGACGGTCGACGCCTACGCGGCCATGTACTGCGAAGGCCGCATGAACCCGACCGACGCCCTCCGCAAGGCCCTTGCGGAACTACAGAACGCGGCTTTCCAGACCCGCAAGGACGTGGCCTTCTGCGACGAACGCTACGCCCGCGTAAAGCGCCTTCTGCCCAAGGCCAAGCCCCGGGACGACGACGACGTCCAGATCCGCGATGCCGAGCGCTCCCTCATCTCCATCGTGCCCCTTTGCTACCAGCGGGCCGGCGACTGCGACAAGGCCTGGCAGGCCTACCAGGAGGTCGCAGCCTTCACCGTCGAAAACGCACCCGCGGAGCAACGCGAGCAGATCCTGCGTTCCGGGTTCGAGGGGATCGTCCGCAAGTGTGCCGCCGCCAAGTGATCGCCGCCGCATTGCTCGCGATCGCCGCGTGCGACCGTGGCGATTCGTCCGTCGCGACCCCGCCACAGCCGTCCGACGAGACCACGGCCCCCGCGGCCACGGCCCGCAAGGGTGACCGGCTGCCAGCGGCGCCGGGCAGCGACGATCGCCCGACCGCTGCATCGGGCACCGGTTCGCCCGCGACGGCCACGTCGGGGGCCGCCGACGTGGACGCCGCCGTGCGCCGCGCCCTCGCCGAACTCGCACGCCTCGGCCAGTCCGCCCAGGCCAAGCTGGCACGCCACGACGGGCCCGGATGCCTTGCCGACCTCGACACCATCGAGGCCAAGGTGCCGGAACTCGCGTCGAGCTACGCCATGCTCCGCGCCCAGTGTCTGATGGAGGCCGGCCACTGCGCCGAGGGCAAGGAACGCGTGGTCGCCTGGTACGTGCGCTACGGCGGCATGACCGAGGCCGGCGCCAAGGGGATCGCCGACCAGATCGCCGCCCGGCACTGCCGTGGGGGCGACAGCACCGTGGCCGACCGGGTCCGCACGGCGCTGGCCGATCTGGCCGACGCCGCCTACGTCAATCCGCGCTCGCCCGCCTACTGCACCGAGCGCCTGGCGATCCTCGACACGCTCGCCCCGCGGCTTGCGGACGACGATCGGAGCGACCCGACCATTCGGGGCGGGCTCGACGCCCTCTTCCACACGGGCGCGGCCTGCTACGCTCACGCCGCCGACTGCGGCGCTGCATGGCGCACGTACCGAACCCGCTTCCCGCGCCCCGACGGCCTTTCGGCCGAGCAGACCGAAAAGGTCGTGAAGGACAGCTTCGCCGCCGCGATCTCCGGCTGTCCGCGCCCTTGACGGCGCCCGCCCTCACGCCTCGGCCTCGGGCCAGCGCAGGTCCGCGAGCACCCGCTGCGCGGCGTTCCATCCGCACATGCCGTGCACCCCGGCCCCCGGATGGGCGTAGGACGACGCCAGGTAGAGCCCCGGCACCGGCGTTCGATAGCGAAAATAGGGGAAGATCGGCCGAAACACGAGCTGGCGGTGCCACGCGTTGGATCCGCCGCCGAGATCCCCGCCCACGAGGTTCGCGTCCATCCGCTCGAGGTCGTCCGGCGTATGGATCCGACGGGCGCGGACCGTCGCGCGAAATCCGGGCGCAAGTCCCTCGATGCGCGCCTCGACGGCATCGGCGAACGCCTCGGCATGCCGTGCCCACCCCCCGGGCACCTGCGAGGGCACGCGGGAGTAGGCCCACAGGACGTGCCCCCCCTCGGGCGCACGGGTCGGGTCGAAGAGGCTCTGCTGCCCGATGACGAGGTAGGGCTGCGTGGGGATCTCTCCGGCCCGCACCATCCGCGTGAAGCGATCGAGGTCGGCCAGGCTCTCGCCGGCGTGCACGACGGCGCTCTCACGGGCCAACGGCTCGGACCAGGGCACCGGCGCATCGAGGGCCCAGTCCATCTTGAACGTACCGAAGCCCCGCGGATACCGGGCCAGGAAGTCGGCCACGTAGGACGGCACGGCCCCCCGATCCACCATGCCCAGCAAGAGCGCGGCGACGTCCGTGTCCGCGACGACGGCGTGCGTCGCCGGGATCTCCGTGCCGTCTTCGAGCACGACGCCGCGGGCCCGCCCGCCTTCGTCGAGGACCCTACGCACCCGGGCCCCCAGCCTGAGCCGGCCGCCCGCCGCCTCGAGGCGCCGCACGAGGGCGTCGGCCACGGATTGCGCGCCTCCACGCGGGATCGCATAGCCCCCGGTGGTCGCGGTCATGCCCAGCATGAAGCCGAGGGCCGCGCCGAAACGATCTTCGGGGCCGACGTCCACATGGAGGGCGAGCCCCGGCATCACGCGCCGTGCCGCCTCGCTGCGAAACAGCCGGCGGGCAAGTCCCGCCCCTGAGCGCCCGAACACGTCGGCGAGGCGCAGCGCGTGGGGCAGAAGGCGCAAGGCCGGCCGCACGGGGACCAGGGGTTCGAGGAGGGCCCGCAGGAGATCGGGCTCGATGCGCTGGTACCAGGTGACGAGCCGCCGCAGGGCGGCGCCGTCCTCGGGCGTCCCGAAGTGCCTGGCCGCCCGTTCCACGTCGCGACCGAGGATCGCCACGGAGCCGTCGAGGGCGGGGTGGCAGCTGTCGATGGGCGCAAGGTGCCACGCAAGGCCCGCATCCTCGAGGGCCAGGGCCCGAAACGCCGGCGACAGGCGGCCCCACGGAAAGAACGCCGCGCCCACGTCGTGCAGGTAGCCGGGCAAGGTGGCCTCGACGGTCCCCACCGCGCCACCGGGCCGCCGGGGGTTCGCCTCGCAGACGAGCACGCGGAGGCCGGCGCGTGCAAGGCGGCACGCGGCGGTAAGGCCGTTGGGGCCGGAGCCGATGACGACGATGTCGGGATCGCCCATGGAGCCGGCGCGAACCTACCGCACCTTACGCGACGCGGCGATGCGGGGGGTCCCGACCGTCACGTTTGCGGCCGCCGTGCGGCGGGCGCCGCCTAGGTCTCGGCGGCGGCGCCGTCCCGCAGGTCGCCGAGCCGCGCCTCGAGGTGATCGACGAGCGTGCGCGCGAGGAACGGTTTGGCGAAGAATGCGAACGCGGATCGCTCGATGGCGGCCCGAACCTCCGGATCCTCGGCGTAGCCCGAGATCAGCACGACCTCGAGGTCCGGCGCGTGTGCCACGAGGCGCTCCGCCAGTTCGAAACCGTTCTCGCCGGGCATCATGATGTCGGTGACGAGGGCGCGAAAAGGACCGCTCCGGTTCCAGATCTCCAGCGCCGCCTCGGCCGAGGACGCCTCGTGGACGTCGAACCCCGCGCGACCGAGGGCCGTCGCGAGCGCGCGACGTACCGCCGCCTCGTCCTCCACCAACAGGATACGGCGGTCGGCCGCGGCGTCGGCCGCCACCGGCACGTCTTCCTGCGGCGTCGCAGCGGCGGCCGGAAGTTCGATCTCGAAGGTCGTCCCGACTCCGACCTCGCTCGACACGTCGATCCGTCCCTCGAGCTCGTCGACGATGGCGTAACAGGTGGCAAGACCGAGTCCGCTTCCGCCGTGCTCGGCGCGCGTCGTGAAGAACGGCTCGAAACAGCGCCGTGCGACCTCGGGAGGCATGCCGGGTCCGTCGTCCATCACCTGCAGACCCACGAACCGCGCCGACCCTTTCCGTCGGACGTGGGTCGCGATCCGGATCGTCCCCTCCTGCATCGCATCGCGGGCGTTCAGCACCAGGTTCACGAGCACCTGCTCGAGTTCCGTCGGGTCGCAGACGACGGCGGCATCTTCGGCCCGCAGGTCCGCATCGATCCGCACCGCGCGGCCGACCATGCGGCGGAGGAGTGGCAGCAACGCGACGATCGCGTCGTCGATCACCACCGGCACCCGCTTGCGCACCTTGCGCCGGGCGAATGCGAGGAGTTGCTCCGTAAGTCTCGAGGCCCGGCGGGCCGCGTCCAGCACCGCCTCGAGGGAGGCCGTCGAGTCCGGGTCGAGCCGGGCGTGGTGCTGCAGCATGTCCGCCTCGTTCATCACGACTGTCAGCAGGTTGTTGAAGTCGTGGGCGATGCCGCCGGCGAGCCGGCCCACGGCCTCCATCTTCTGCGCGTAGGCGAGCTGGCGCTGGGCGTGGATCCGGTCCGTGACGTCCACGACCACGGTCTGGGCCGCGGTCGCACCGTCGTACTCCACCCGCGACGAATACACCTCGAGATGGCGCAACGTGCCATCAGGCCGCACGATACGAAACCCGTAGGCGTTCGGCGCCGCCGTGTCCCCAACGAGCCGGGCCTGGATCCGCGAAAAGACCATGGCGCGGTCGGCCTCGTGGACGAGGGCCGCCACCTGCGGAGGGGCGAGGGCCACCAACTCGTCGGGCGACCGGCCGAGGATCTCCGCGACCGCCGGGTTGGCGTAGGCGATCTTGCCCCCGGCGAAGATCAACACCCCGAGGGGCGAGTGCTCCACGAGGCTCCGATGGCGATGCTCGCTCTCGGCGAGGGCCCGTTCGGCCGCGATGCGATCGGAGACGTCGCGGAGTACGGCCAGCACCTGGTCGCCCTCGAGGTAACGAACGCGCACCTCGACCCATACGGTGGTGCCGTCCCCCCGAAGGAGGCGGTGCGGGGGAAACACGGTGACGCGCCGCGCGCTACGCCGCAAGAGTCCCACCACGGCATCCCGATCCTGCGGGTGGAGGAACTCGAACACCCGGCGCCCGCGAAGCTCGGCCCACGGGCGACCGAGGATCTCGAGGGTCGGTCGGTTGGCCGCGAGAAACCGCCCGTTCGCCCGATGCAGCGACACCGCATCGGGCACTTCGCGGGCGAAGGGCGCGTGCGGCCCGAACCCGGCGAGCGGATCGTCCGTTCGCAGCTCCGACGGGTCGGTCACGGCATCGAGCATACCAGGACGCTCGTGCCGGCCGGCGCCGTGTTCGCCGCGATGTGACCCGGAACGGAACCGCGCGCCCCCGCGCCTACACGTCCCACGGCGCCGCCGCCGGCGACCGCAGCAGTTCCTCGATGTCCTCCATGGTGAGCTTCTTGCCGCTGGTGGCGTCGCGGCCGAGGGCGCTTTCGGCGATCTCGCGTTTGCGGCGGCCGAGTTCGACCATCTTCTGCTCGACGGTGTCCTCGACGACGAGCCGGTAGACCATGACCGGCTTGTCCTGGCCGATCCGGTGGGCCCGGTCGGTCGCCTGGTCCTCGACGGCCGGATTCCACCACGGGTCGTAGTGGATCACCGTGTCGGCCTCGGTCAAGGTCAGGCCCGAGCCGCCCGCCTTGAGGGAGATGAGGAACACCGGCGGCCCGTCCTTGCGCTGGAACCGCTCCACGAGTTCCGCCCGGTTCTTGGTGGCGCCGTGCAGCCACAGGTGCTCGATGTCCAGCTCGTCGAGCGCCTGGCCGAGGATCTTCTGCATCTCCACGAACTGCGAGAAGACGAGCACCTTACGCCCCGACCCCACACAGTCCGCGATGAGTTCCTTGAAGGCTTCGAGCTTGGCCGAAGGCGGCAGGGGGGTGCCCTCGGGCAACCCGAGCAGCTTCGGATCGCAACAGACCTGACGCAGCCGGGTCAGCGCCGCCAGGACGGTCATCTGGGCCCGCTCGACGCCGACCTCCTCGATGCGCCCTTCGATCTCGTCGCGCACCGACTTGAGGATCCGATTGTAGAGGCCGAGCTGGCTCTTGCCGAAGTGCACGAAGAGGGTCTGTTCCGTCTTCTTGGGCAGATCCTGGGCCACGTCCTCCTTCTTGCGGCGCATGATGAAGGGACGGACCCGCGCACGAAGCTGCTCGACCACCCGATCGTCCCCCTCCTCGATGGGGCGTACGTAGTGCTTCTGGAACTCGCCGAGCTTGCCGAGGAACCCGGGCGCGAGGAAGTCGAAGATCGCCCACAGGTCGAGCAGGTGATTTTCGACCGGCGTACCGGTGAGCGCGAGCCGGTGCTCGGCCTTCAGCTTCTTGGCGGCCTTGGCCGTCGAGGTGGTCCAGTTCTTGATGTACTGCGCCTCGTCCAGGATCGCGTAGCGAAACGGAATCTTCGACAGCTCGTCGATGTCGCGACGCAAGAGCGCATAGCTGGTGACCACCAGGTCGCTCTTCTTGAGCAGACGCGCGTTCTCCATGCGGTCGGTCCCGTGCCAGACCAGCACCGAAAGGGACGGCGCCCACTTCTCGACCTCCTGCTTCCACACGCTGAGCACGGACGTGGGGCAGACGATGAGCGACGGCGCCGGCCCCTCCTCCTCCTTGGCCTTGGTCAGCAGCGCCAGGGCCTGGACCGTCTTTCCGAGGCCCATGTCGTCGGCCAAGATCCCCGTCATCTTGTTCTCGTGGAGCTGCCACAGCCACGCAAAGCCCGACCGCTGGTAGGGCCGCAGCTTGGCGTTCAACGCCTTGGCCTTGCGGGGCGCGCGGCGCCGTCCCTCGCCGGTCATGGCCGACAGGAGCTTGCGCACCTCCTTGGCCACCTCCGCCGTGGGCACCGCCGACAGGAGTTGCGAGAGCGGCCCGAGTTCGAGGGTCGACACCTGGGCGTGGCCGTCCTTGTCGAACTGCAGGGCACCGGCGGCCTCGGCCACGGGTTCGAGCACCTTGGGATCGAGCTTGGCCACGCTCCCGTCGGCCAGCTCGACCCACCTGCGCCCCTCGTGGAGCCAGCGCAGCAGGTCCCGAAAGGAGATGAGCCCCTCCTCGTCGTCCACCACCACCTCGGCGTGGACGTCGAGGACCGAGCCGCCCCGGCCGGACACGGACACCCGCGCCGACGGCGAGCTGCTGCGGATCTTCGGTAGCTTGGGCGTACGCTTCTCCCACTCGGCCGGCAGCAGGGGCAGGCCCGCGACGACGAACTCGATGGCCGCATCCGCCTCGGCCACGAACGCCCCCTCGTCGTCTCGATAGGTCAGACCTGCATCGAGCAGGGCCTTGCGCGCGGCCGCTTCGGCCTCGAGATCGCGATAGAACGAGATCACCTCGTCGCCGATGGTCGCCGTGTAGCGCGCCGACTCCGGATCCTCGCCGGCCACGGGCAGGCTCACGTGGCCGTACCGCGCGGCGAGTTCCACCCGCACACGGTGGGCATCGCCCTCGACCGTCACGACGAAGGTGTCCGGGCTCTTGGCGTCGCTCGCCAGGGCGAAGAGGTCGCGTCGCGGGACCCCCACCTGGGCGAGCCCGTCACTCAACGTGTCGATGGCCTCGGCACCGATGCTGGCAGGAAGGACGATCTTCGCCTGCTTCGCCACGGCCTCGAGCACCCACGGCGGCGTGTGCGGCACCATGAACGCCTCGGCCGTCTCCTTGTGCACGTACCAGGTGGGCGCACCTGCGATGATCTCGCCGTCGCCCACCTCGAAGCGGCGGCCCTCGGCGCCTTCGAGCAAGGCGTGCAGCTCGACGGCGCCGTCGTCCCGGGGCTCGGCCTCGATGCGCAACGTCAGCGGCGTAGGGGAGAAACGAAGTCGCCCGACGCCCTTCCACCCCACCTGGGCCTCCCGCGCGAAGTACAGCAGGCCGGCGAGTTGCGGCTCTTCGAGGACGTACTCGTCCGCGTCGGTGTGGTCGACCTCCTGATCGAGGTAGTGGTCGATCATCCGATCGACGGGCGACGGGCGCGTGCTGCCGGTCCGCGCCGCACGCTCGATGGCCGAGCCCCCGGTGAACACCTTGACGTGCCAGACCTCGCCCCGTCGGGCGATCTGCAACCTGCGGTTGCTCTTGGCGCCGACGCCGCCTTCGACCCACGGATTCGTGGTCGTCGCCACGTCGCCGCCTTCGCGGTACCGCTCGCGAAACGACAGGGCGAGGGCCACCGCGTGGGCACACACCTTCTCCCAGCCGTCCACGAATGCATCGCAGGTGCACGAGGCGTCGAGTTTGCGCCGCCCGTCGACACCGATCCGCGGCGCGTGGGTCTTGTTGCCGTCGCGCACCTTGCCGCGCACGCCGGTGCCTTCGAAGACCACGTCGTCGACCGATGCGATCTCGGCCATCTTCTCGCCGGCTGCGAAGGCCTTGGCACTCGCCTCGGCACGCAGGGCCTTCGGTTCGAGCAATGGAAGGAAACGTTCGATCTTGCTCACGGGATGGATCCCTCGGTTGTTGGTCGTTCCCGACCCGAATCCCGACCACCGGGTCGTCGCCGGGCGACGGGCAACGAATGGGATGGGCAAAGCACGTCCCCCAAGGTCGCGCCGGCTCCCATGGACCCGTGCCCCTTGCGGACCCGCTTCGCGCCATGCAGCGTATCACGCCGGGATCTCGTCGACCACCGGCCGCCCGGCGATGCGAAAGGGCGTGCGCAAACTGCGCTATTGGAGCCGCGAACCGCCGATCCGCCGTTCCCATCGCCGGTGCTCACCGCGACGGCGAAGCACGGACAGACCCAAGGAGTAGACGACGTACACTACGGCGCCGAACGCCACCCCCCGCAGGGACAGGGCCAGGACCGGTGCCTCGAGGCGAAGGTCGCGCAGGTCGGCGGCCGCCCGCACCCACGCGTAGGCGAAGAACGCAAAGACGAAGGTCCATACGGCGGCCTTGGCGATCCCCTTGCCGGAAGGGCCCGGCCGGGCGGCAAGTCCTCCCCTGCGTTCGAGCACCTCGACCAACAGGCGGCCGTAGGCCAGCAGCATTGGCAACGCGAGGAAGCCGACGATGCCCGAAAGCCCCAAGACGGCGTCTTCGAGGCTGCGGTCGGAGGGGGGTGGCGCGGGCACGGCCGGACGGTAGCAGGCCGGCCGACACGCAACGAGGCGGTCGCCGGCGTTTCGCCGAAGGCAACCCTTGCGCGCAGCAAGAGCCCCCACGCCGCGAGCGTGCCCGTAGACTTCCGGCCATGGACACCACCGGCCTTTCCGATCCGCAACGCCGCGCCCACGAAGCCGTTCGGACGATCCAAGGCGCCATCTGCCGCGGCCTCGAGGCCATCGAGGCTGCGTCCGGCAGCGCGGCGCGCTTTCGCGAGGACACGTGGGAGCGCCCTGGCGGCGGTGGCGGTTGGACGCGGGTGCTGCAGGGGGGACGCGTCCTCGAAAAGGGCGGGGTGAACGTCTCGGTGGTGCACGGCAAGCTCGGTGACGACCTCGGGGCCCAGCTTCCGGGCCGCGGCGAGCACTTCTTCGCCACGGGCGTCTCCCTCGTCCTGCACCCGGTCAATCCCCACGCACCCACGGTGCACGCCAACTACCGCTACCTCGAGCGCGGCGACCAGCGGTGGTTCGGCGGTGGGGCGGATCTGACGCCCCACTACTACTACGAGGAGGACGCCACGCACTTCCACCAGGTCCACCGCAACGCCTGCGAGGCCCACGCCGACGTTGCCGACTACGCCTACTTCCGCGACTGGTGCGACCACTACTTCTACATCCGCCATCGCAAGGAGCACCGTGGGGTGGGCGGGATCTTCTTCGACTACCAGTACGTCACGGACGACGATGCGTTCGACCGGTGGCTCGCATTCGTGATCGACGCGGGCGCCGCCTTCCGCGAGGCCTACGAGCCGATCCTCACCCGCCGCAAGGACCTGCCCTACGGGGATCGCGAACGCACCTGGCAGCTCCAGCGCCGCGGCCGCTACGCCGAGTTCAACCTGGTCTACGACCGCGGCACGGTCTTCGGT
Source organism: Deltaproteobacteria bacterium (assembly GCA_003696955.1). Taxonomy (GTDB): domain Bacteria; phylum Myxococcota_A; class Polyangia; order Nannocystales; family Nannocystaceae; genus J032. The sequence goes on from RFGU01000130.1 coordinate 13,300, forward strand.
CTCAAGACCCAAGGACGGATCGAGTCGATCCTCATGTCCCTACCGCCCGTCTGTCGGTGGGACTACGACGTTCGCCCCGAGCCCGGGTCGCCGGAGGCCAAGCTCCTCGAGGTGCTGACCCGACCCGTTCCCGCGGGGCCGTTTCCCGGGTAATCCCCCGTCTCCTACGGGTATCCCCTCGAGGCGGGCGGTGCCGTCGTGGCGACATCCTTGCTAGCGTCCGCGGCGTGGGCACCCCCTGGCACCTTTGGGCCGCCTTGGCCGGATCCGCCGTGGCGCCCACCGCGACGTCGGCGGGGCCACCGGACGCACGCGGGTACGAAGGTCCCCGCGCCATCGAGGTTCCGTCGTCCGCCGCCCGGCGCGGTGCCGGCCCCGAAGCCGCTTGGCCGGACGCACCGCGACCGACCGAACCCAGCGAGCCCGCCGAGCCGACCGAAGGGCACGACGACGAAGCCGAAGGGCGCCGGGTGCTCGTCGTCGAGCCCCGCACGGGCCGCCCCAGCCAGCCGTGGCGCGCCGCGTCGGTGGTCACGCGGCGAGAACTCGTCGAGCGACTGCCCCGGTCGGCCCCCGATGCCATTCGCTACGAGCCGGGCGTCTACGTCCAGCAGACGGCGCACGCCCAGGCCTCGCCCTACGTCCGCGCCCTGACGGGGCAACAGGTGGCCCTCTACTTCGACGACGTGCGGCTCAACAACAGTACGTTTCGCCAGGGCCCCAACCAGTACTTCTTCACGGTGGACGCGCGCACCCTCGACCGCATCGAGGTGATCCGCGGGTCTTCGTCCACGCGCTTCGGCGCCGACGCCCTCGGAGGCGCCATCGTCTCGCGTCCCATCGATCCCGGAGCCGGGCCCGCGGACGCCGAACTCGGCGAGTTCCGACGCTTCGCCATCCATCCCCGCCTGTTGCTGCGCACGGGAACGGCCGACGGCGAACTCGGCGGTCGCGCCTCGGTGGACACCCGGCTCGGCCGCAAGGTCCGCGTGCTCGCGGGCGGCGGCTACCGGGACATCGGCAACCTACGGGCGGGCGGACAGCTCGTCGCGCCCGGTACGGGCATGGTCGAGAAGATCCCCCCGCACTTCGACGAGGACGGCAAGACCCAACTCGGCACCGGTTTTCGGGAGTGGACCGCCGATACCCGGCTGGTCGCCGAACCCGCCCGGGGCCACGAGCTCGTCGCGGCCTACTACGACTACCGACAGCTCGACGCCCCCCGCACGGACAAGTGCCCTCCGCCCGAGGCACCCCTCGACGCCTGCCTGCGCTACCTCCATCAGTACCGCACCTTGGGCTACGTCTCGTGGCGCGTCCACGACGGACCGAAGGCGGCCGCACGGGTGCGGACGACCGTGCACGTGCAACGCCAGCACGAGCTGCGCGAGGAAACTCGGGGTGGGGGCTCGCCCACGGAGCTGCTCGGCCGAGACGACGTCTACGGGGTGGGGCTTCGAACGGTGGTCTCCACCGCCCGCCTCGCCGTCGGGCGAGGACTCCATCTTTCGACCGACTACGGCTTCGATCTCTACCAGGACGTCGTGCGCAGTCGCGCGTCGATCCACTGGAACGACACCGACATCACCGCCGAGCTGTCCCGCGGCCAGTACCTCGATCGGAGCATCTATCTCCAGACGGGGACGTTCGGTGAGTCCCGCCTGGAGATCGGACGCAGGTTCGAGCTGCGCGCGGGCGGCCGCGTCGGCCTGTCCCATGCACGGGCCCCCGGCGACCCCGAGAGCGAATCCAAGTCCGTGCGGCGCACCTGGGGCCACGTGGTCGGCGGGGGTGGGCTCGTGGTCCGTCCCCTGCGGGAGCTGGCCTTCGTCGCCAACGTCGACCAGGGCTACCGCGCCCCCAATCTCGACGATCTGACGAGCCGACAGCAGACCGGGCCCGGGTTCCAACGGGAGAACGCCGACCTCGATCCCGAGCGCAGCACGACGGTCGAAGGGGGGATCCGCGTACGCCACCCGGTGGTCGAGATCGACGGTTTCGTCTACCGCATGTGGATCGCCGACCTCATCCAACGGCGCCCCTTCGACGCCACCGAATGCCCCGAGGGGGACCCCGGGTGCAGCGCCTCACGCACGCGCTTCCAGCTCCAGAACGCGCCCGGCCGAGCCCGCCTGTGGGGGGCCGAGGGGGCCATCCTCCTCTTCCTGCCGTGGGACCTGTTCGCCCGGGCGACGGTCGCCTACGCCTTCGGCGAGATGCCCAGTCCGGTGGACGATCCCAGCGAACCGACGGTGCCCATGTCCCGGGTGCCGCCGCTCAACGGCACCGTCGAAGCCGGGTACCGGTCGGCCGCGACCGGGGTGTATGCAGCCGCCGCCCTGCGTTGGGCCACCCTGCAGGACCGCCTCGCTCCCGCCGACCGCGCGGATCCCCGGATCCCCACGGGGGGGACGCCGGGGTTCGCGGTCTTCGACCTGCGGGCCGGCTATCGCTTCGACCCGTACGTGGTCGTGGGCCTGGTCTTCGAGAACCTCGCCGACGCGGCCTACCGCTACCACGGATCGAGCGTCAACGGACCGGGCCGCTCCCTGTCCGTCCACGTGGAACTCGGGTTCTGAGCCGGGACCGTCGGGGCGTCGGTGCCTCCCCCCTTTCCCCGTCCTGCTGATAGCTTGGAACCGTGGCCCCCTCCGATCCGGCCATGTCCGAACCGTGGGACCGGCGACCGCTCCTCGTGGTCGCCCTCGTGCTCTTCGCCGCGGCCGCGACGGTCGCATGGGCGGCCGTCGGCCCGACGCCGCCGGCCGCACGACCCGACGGCGCCACGGTCTTGCCCACGACCGACGACGGCGTGCTCGATCTCGCGGGGTCGGGGTCCAACCTGCCCTCCATGCGGCTGCTCGCCCGCCGATTCTCCGATGCCACCGGAATCCCCGTCCGGGTCCACGCCAGCATCGGTTCGTCGGGGGGCCTTGCCGCCCTGCGCGCCCGCGTCGTGGACGCGGCGCTCGTCTCCCGCCCCCTGCGCCCGAACGAACGGGCCGAGGGCTTCGAGGCGATCCCCTACGCCCTCACGCCCGTGGTGGTGGCCGTGCACCGCACCGTCCCGCTTCGGTCCCTCGACGCCGCCGCCCTCGCCGACCTCATCGCGGGGCGGGTGACCACGTGGCCCGACGGCACACCCGTGGTCTTCGTCCAACGTGAACCCGGCGACTCCTCGTTCGAGATCCTCGCGAAGGCCCATCCCGAGGTGGCCGAGGCCGACGCACGGGCACGCAGGGCCCACCTCCACCCGGTGGCCGTCCACGACGCGGACGTCTGGCCGATCCTCGGCGAGATGCCGGGCGCCATCGCCATCGTCGCCGAAGGCGACCTACGGCATCATCCCGACGTCCGTCCCGTCACGTTCGAAGGCAAGCGCCCCACCGTGGCCGCCGTCGTCACCGGCCGCTACCCCTACCGCAAGTCCCTCGCCCTGGTCCTGCCCCCCGACGCCCCCGAGGCCCTGCGCCGCCTGGCCGCCTTCGTCACCTCCGACGAGGCCCGCACCCTGCTGCGCGAGGCGGGTTACGCCCCGCCCCTGCCCACGCCCCCGGCACCATGACGCGGCGCGACGCATCGAGACATGCCCACGGTCCACAGCGCCCATCGGTGCGGGCGAGGATCCGCAGACGTCTCGCGCCGGCCCTGTGGCTCGCGGCCACCGTCGTCGCCGTGGCCCCGCCTGCGATCTACTTCGCGGTCCGGGTCGGGGGGATCCGGGGGCGTGCCCGCCACGTGGCCGTGCGCACCGCCGCCGTGCTGGACCGCCAGGCACGGATCCGGCCGCGGCTGTGGCGTTTCGACACCCCCAAGATCCTGGCCGACCTCGAGTCCACCCATGCGTTCGAACCCGACATGCAGGTGCGGGTGATGGCATCCGGCGGCAGCGAACTCGCGCGATTCGACGCCGCCGGGCCGAAGACGGTGACCGCCGTCGCGTGGGAGCAGGCTTCCCTCGAAACCGACGCGGACACCCGCGTATGGGTCGGCATGCCCATGGACGCCGCCATCTTCGAGGCGCTCGTCGCCCTCGTCGCATGTTGTGCCCTCGGCGCCGGGATCGGCTGGAGCCTCGGACGGGCCGCCGACGCCGAGGCGGCCCGGGCCGACGCCGACCTCGATGCCGCCTTCGACCGGGCCCAGGCGGCCAACGACGAGCTGCGAGCCCTGACCGAGAACCTCGAGCGGGAGGTCGCGCGGCGTTCTCGGGACCTGTCGCGCGCCCTCGACGAGACCCGTGCCAAGGATGCGCGCCTGCGGGAGCTTGCGGCCAAGGCATCCGAGGCGGTCGAGCACGAGCGCCGTTCCATCGCCCGGGAACTCCACGACGGGGTGGGGCAGACGATCACCGCGTTGCGCCTGCGGCTCGACGTCCTCGCGCGACGCCTCGACGACCCCGAAGATCGCAGGAGCGTCGCCGCCCTCGTCCGGTTGTGCGACGAGGCCATCGCCGAGACCCGGCGCGCCGTCGACCGGCTCCGCCCACCCATGCTCGACGACGTCGGCTTCGACGCCGCCATCGAACGGCTGGTACGGGACGTGGCGGACACGGCCGGCGTGGTCGGATCCGCGGACGTCGAGCCCGAGGCCGCCGCTCGGATCCGCGAAAACCCCGCCACGGAGCATGCCATCTACCGCATCGTGCAGGAAGCCTTGCACAACGCGATCCGCCACGGCGATGCCAACCGCGTGCAGGTCGAGGTGCGCGCCCGGGCCCGGCAGGCCGGCGACGCAACCGCCCGGGGCCATGTGCGTCCAGGGGTCGTCGTGCGCATCGTCGACGACGGCGCGGGCTTCCACCCGGACGACGTGACGCCGCGGGGTCTTGCCTTCATGCGCGAGCGGGCCGAACTGCTCGGAGGCGAGTTCGGCGTGCGCAGCCGCCCGGGGCAGGGCACGGAGATCGTCGTCACGCTCCCGGCGGGCACGGCGGAGGATCCGGCCGATGTGGCCGACGCCGCTTGCGACACCGATCTGCAGGCGTAGGATCCCGTCGTGGAACGGCCCATCCGCGTCCTGCTCGTAGAGGATCACACCATCGTTCGAGAGGGGCTGCGCGCCCTCGTCGACAGCACGAGCGTTCTCGAAGTGGTCGGCGAAGCGGGCAGCGGCGAAGAAGCCCTCGCCATCGCGGGCGAGCTCGCCCCAGACGTCGCCGTGGTGGATCTGAACCTGCCTGGCCTCGACGGCGTCGAGACCATCGAACGCCTCCACGCTGCGGTGCCCGGGATCAAGGTCCTCGTGCTTTCCATGTACGAAAGCCCCCAACACGTGCGCCCGGCGATCCGGGCCGGCGCGAGCGGCTACATCGTCAAGGGGGCCGGCCTTTCGGACTTCCTCGCCGCCGTCCGTACGGTGGCCGAGGGGGGCGCATTCTTCAGCCCCGAGGTCGCCGGCTACGTCCTGCCCTCCGGGCCCGAAGACGACCCCTCGCCTTCGGCCCCGCAACTTACGCCGCGTGAGCGGGAGGTCCTTCGCCTCGTCGCCGAAGGCCTCTCGACGAACGAGATCGCCGAGGCCCTCGGCCTTTCGCCCAAGACCATCGAGGGCCATCGCAGTCGGCTCATCTCCAAGATCGGCGTCAAGAACGTCGCCGGCCTCGTGCGGCACGCGATCCATCTCGGACTCGTGGACCCTTCACCGTGAAGGCCGGCCCGTTCGGCGACGGACATCGGCCCGTGCAACCGCGGGCACACGCGCTCGGTGGGTCGCTCCGCTCGCACGAGGGTTTCCTCGTGTGGCCGAGGGTTTTCCCGCAGGACCGCCGTGTGTTTCCCCGTCTACACCCAGGATGCGGGTACGTGACAGCATGGGGCCATGCGGAAGACGCCCTGGCTTTTCCTGCCCCTCTCCTTGCTCCTCTCCGTCGCCTGTGCCGGTGACGACGGCGCATCCGGCGGGAGCGAAACGGACGGCGGCACGGGGACGGGCAGTACCGGTGGCACCGGCGGCGCATGCGAGCTCGATGCCCAGCCCAACGTGCCCGCCATCGACGAGTCGTCGTGCATGCCCCTCGACACGGACTACCAACCCCTCGTCGACATGTCCGCAAACGACATGTGGCCGCCGTGCATCACCGACGACGGCCAGTATCACCTGGTCGGAGACAGCCCCGGCAGCATCGGGCGCGTGGAGGGCTACGAGCAGATCGCCGACCTCCTGTGGCGGGACGGCAAGGTGCCGACGCCCGAGGACTTCACCATGGCGCGGACGATCTACAGCCAGGATCAGGGCCTCGAGTCGCGGATCCTCCGCCGCGAGGACCTCCACTATCCGCCGATCCCCATGGAGGACTGGGACCCCACGGTGGATCCGGACAAGCAGTGCTCCGTCGAAGCGAACGTCCAAAAATATCCGAATCGTTGCGTGGGGCCGGCGCTCATGCAGCCGCTCTTGAACGACGCGTTCGCCGCGGGGCAGATGGGCGAGGGCATCCCCGAGGTCCACGCCGCCCGGATTCAGGCCACGTTGCTTTGGTTCCTCTACATCTCGCCCTACAAGGAATCCAATACCTGCCTGACGAACAAGGCCGCGGACTGCGATTCCGCGTGGGCCTACTACACGGGCGGCTTCCAGCGTGACGGGGGCATCGGCATGTCGGCCGAGGTCCGCGCCGACAGCACGGTCACGCACAATCGCATCTTCGACGGTCTGTCCGCCGTTCGCTGCGTGCGCGACCTCTATCCCGACACGATGTATCCCGTCCTCGACGACCTCCCGCCGGAGGGCCAGATGCTCTTCGAGCTCGGGTGGGAGCAGCTCGACAACGCGCTGCATCGTGGCTTCGCCCTCATCGTCAGGAACCGCCTGGCCCGTCAGGGCACGCTCTCGGGTAACGCCGCCCTCGCCAACTGGGAGTTCCTGAAGATCGCCGGGCCGGTGCTGCAGCGGGAGGCGGACGAACGAGGCCCCGCGGACCAGGCGGCCGTGCTGGCCGACCTCTTCGCCATGGAGTGCCCCACCGCGGCCGACATCGAAGCAGGTATCGCCGCCCTCGACGCCATCTTCCCCTGCCCGTGAGGGGACGCCCCTAGGCGGCCCGCACGCGGACGATCGACCCGGAAAAGGGCCGCGTCCGCGTGCGCCGACGGCCCCAAGGGATCTGCGTGTCCCTCCGGCCTGCCAGCTGCCTCGTCGTCGTCGCTGCGTCGACGGGCGGACCGGCGGCCGTCGAGGCGTTCCTGCGCGCCTTTTCCCACCGATCCGACGCGTGCGTGTGCATCGTCCAGCACATGCCCCAGGACGTGCTCGAAGGCTATGCCGCCCGGCTGGCCCGCACGCTCGGGCCGCGCGTCGCCATGGGAGGCCCCGGGACGCCGTTGATCGGCGGCTCCATCGTGGTAGTGCCGGCGTGGGGCGAGGCCGTCGTCGTGCCGGCCCCGGCGGGACGCGGGGCGATGCTCTCGATTCGCCCACGGCCGCCCTCCGCCGGCCCACGCCCGAGCCCGTCGGCCGACGCTGCCCTCGCGAGTGCCGCCCGGTGCCTCGGCCCGCGGGTGTGCGGCGTCGTGCTTTCGGGCATGGGCGACGACGGCTGCGAAGGCGCACGGCACGTCGTCGCAGCGGGCGGAGCCGTGTTCGTTCAGGACGAGGCGTCGAGCATCGTATGGGGGATGCCGGGTGCCTGCGTCGCCGCCGGCCTCGCCACGGACTGCGCGCCGCCGGCGGAACTGGCGCGTCGCGTCACCGCCTGGCTCGACGCCCTTCCCGTGGCGCCGGCGGCGTGATCGCCGAGCGGGCCGTGCCCGCCGTGCGGTATCCCGCCCGACTCCCCCCACCCCCCTTGGCGGGTCAACCGCAAACGATCGTAACCAGGTGGGTGTGGCCGGCGTCGAGGGACGATTCGATCTGGATGGGATCGCCCGCGGCGAGTGCGGCGAAATCCGCGGCGGACACCATGACGGTGTGGGGATGCGCCGATGCGCCCTGGATGTCGTAGACCTTGTCCACGCCGGCCTCGACGTCCTCGAGGGGAACCACCAAGCTGTGGGCCGCCGGATGGTTGTTGGCGATCATGGCGACCGGGGGTTCGGAGCAGGCGCCCACACCCCCGCTCGAACCGCCCGCCGTCCCGGTGTCCGAGCCCGAGGTTGCCGAGCCCCCCGTGGTGCTCCCGTCGGTGCCGGACGCCGTGGAGGTCGTGCTCGTCGTGGCGGTGGACGTGGACGAGCCGGACGCGGCACTCGTGCCGGAACCGCCGGTCCCCGACCCTCCGGTGCTCCCCCCGCCGGTGCCGGAGGATCCGCCGCCGTCGTCACCGCAACCGGCACCGAGGAGCAGGACGGCGGTATTGCCGGCGAGGAGTTTGAGGAAGGCGTGGCGGGTGGCTCGGGCGGACATGGGACGCCATCGTACCGCCCGCCGTTTCGATCCACGAAACGAACGGCTCGAACCGCCCCGACCGACTCAGCGGGAGGGCGTTTCGGAGGGCTCCGCCGACCGACCGACGATCACCGGGCACGGCCCGCCCGGCGGGGCCTGCCACGGCGCCGCCCGCTCGATACCGACCTCGACGCGCAGCGGTACGCCCCCCGCCCGCACGTCGACCGACGAAGCTTTCCCCGGCTCGATCCACACGACGGGCGCCGCTACGAGCCCGCCATCCGCATCCGATCGCACCGCCATGGCGACGACGTGGCCCGGCCGGCCCGTGGCCCGCGCCGGGGTGGCCTCGACGACCCAGGCACCACGGTCCCCGCCCGCCACGAGCCGAACCGCCGCGCCCACCGGCCAGCGGCCGAACGCCGCCACCTCGCCGGCCGCGACGACCGTGACCGACAAGACCTCACCCGTAGGCGTCGTCGGCCACGCCGCGCGTTGCGCCCCGTGGGCGCAGCCCGTCGAAAGAACGAGGGCGGCCGTCCACCCGGTGATCGATCTCACTCGAGCCCGTCGAGCGGGTCGTTCGGATCGGTCGGCCCGTCGAGGCTGTCGTCACGCCGCTTGTTCTCCTCGGGCTTGACCTTCTTCGGGGTGATCGTCACGGCCAGGGCGAGCCCGCCGTCGCTCTGGATCACCTCCCGCTTGCGGGCCTTCGTCTCGAAGGAGAACGGGGCGAGGACCAACGTGGCATCGCGCTCGTAGGCCATGCGCACCTCGATCTTCTTGGCCCGGTCGTCCTTGGGGTGCAGGTGGAGATTGACCTGGTGGGAGTGACCACCGCCGTCGAAGACGACGCTCGCGTCCTGGTCCCAATCGACGATCTCCCCGCTGTGTCGCACGATCTTGCCGTTCTCGAGCTTGATCTCGACCTTCACGAGGGCCATCAGCCGCGCCTCGTCCTCCTCCTTGGACTTCGAACCCGCGGCCGCAGAAGCGTCTGGCGCGATCGCCGATGCGCCCAAGAGCACCGCCGAAAGCAGGATACCGAGCCGTGGGGACAGGTTCCGACCGGACATGGCCCCATTTTCGCTGCCGCGACCGGCAGCCGCAAGTCCCTGCGCTCGCCGCGAAACCGCGCATGGCCATTTGCTCCATCGTGCGCCCGACCCCGGCGCGGATCGGGTCCATCGAAGGCCGTGGCCACCGACGTCCGGCCTGTGCCGACGATTGCACGTTGCCCCGCGCCGTGCGATGAATGTCGCTGGAGATGAAGTCCCCCCTGCTCGTCGACGCCGCGGCGACCCTCCTCGCCGAAGGCGCACCCCGTGCCGCCGTCACCATGCTGAGGGCGGCGTGGCACGACGATCTACCGCCGGACGAACGGATCCCCTTCTACTACGTGTGGATCCAAGCCCTTTCCGCGGCCGACGAGCCCGAACGCGCCCTCGAACTCGCCGAGCGCGCCTGCGCCGAGCATCCCACCTCGGCGATGCTGCACGAGGCATGGGGCTTTGCGGCCCTCGCCGCGGGTCGGACCGAATGGGCGCAGCGGGCCCTCGAGCGCGCCCTCGCATTCGGTGCGAGGCCCTCGACGCACGTCCTGCTCGGCGAGCTCTTCGCCGCGACGCGGCGCAAGCGGCGGGCCCTCGAGGCCTTCGACGCCGCATGGAATGCCCCCGATGCCGAAGGCGACGTCCTGCGACGGGCGGCCCTCGGTGCAGGCGCGGTGCTCCGCGCCCTCGGACGGCTCGAAGCGGCCGTCGAACGCTACGATGCCCTCCTCGAGCGGATGCCGTGGGATGCGGACGCGCTCCTCGATCGGGCGATCTGTCTGTCGGAACTTGGCGATCTCGCGACGGCGTGCGCGGGGTTCGACCGAGCGATCATCGCCGCCCCCGACCACCCTGCCGCCCACTACAACTACGCCATCGCCCTGCAACGGGCCGGTCGCTTCGACGACGCCGTCGAACGCATGCAAGCCGCCCATCGCCTCGCGCCACAGGAACCCCTCACGTGTGCGGTGCTCGGCCGCTGGCTCGTGGCAAGCGGCCGGAGGGATTCGGACCGAGGCATTCGGCTGCTCCACGACGCCGTCTTCCACCTGACCGCCCGCGCGGAGGTGGCCGACGTCGATCGGGACTACGCCCGGCATACGGTCGAGGAGATCTTCGAAGCCTTCCGGCACGCCGGTCGTTGGGAGGAGGCCCGGTGGGTGTTGCGAACGGCGGCCGATCACGACTGGCTCTCTCCCCGGCTCGTCACCGCCGTGGGCGCGCGCGGGGACGAGCCCAGCGTCGCGCTCCTGCCCTATTGGGCGGTGATCCGCGTGGAGGCCGAGGCGCCCCCCGACCACTGGCCGTGCGGAGCCCGGGGCTACACGACGGACCTGGCCGTCTTCGCCCGCGATCCGGACGAGGCACGGGCCCATGCCCTCTCCTTCCTGCGCACCCTGGAGGGAGACGCCCCCCTTTCGGTGGACGTGGAGATCCTCACCGCGGAGGACGCGGCCGAATCGGGACGACACCTGCGGATCGATCCGGACGCCCCGGTCGCAGGTGGGGTGACCGACGTGCTCGCCAAGCCGACCTACTTCGGCTCGCGCCGCTGACGGCCGCTCGCGTCACGACCACGGCGAAGGCGCGGGGCCGGTCTACTTTCTGCGCTTGGGCGTCCTACGGCCCTTGGACGCCGCCGTGCTCGCCGCCGACTCCGCACCGAGCTTGCCCGCCGCCCCGGCCGACTTTTCGTCCTTGTCGGCGCAGATCGTCCCGTCGTCCGCCTCGAGACGCCGGATCTGCTTGCGCGCGGCCTCCTTGACCTTGTCGGGGGCCCCCACCTTCGGTCGCTCGATCGCCTTGAAGTAGGCGATGGCGTTCGCGCACTGGCCGAGCCGCGCGAACCCGAGGCCCGAGTAGTACAACGCATCCACCAGGATCGGAGCATCCGGGTGTTGTTGGATGATCTGGTAGAATTCCCCGAGGGCCGCCCGGTAGTCCCGCTCGGAGAAGTACGTAAGGCCCACGTGGAACTTCGCCTCGGCGACCTTCGGATCGTTCGGGTACCGCGAGACGTAGATGCGCCACAGCTTGCGGGCGGCCTGGTGGCGCCCGGACTGTTCGCGGCGAAGGGCCTCGGCCCAGAGGGCTTCCTTGCCTTCGGGGATGTTCGTGGCCTCGTTGAGCTTCTCCTCGAGCTTCGTCAGGCGCACGTCGAGATCGCGTCGCAGCTCGGCGAGCTCCTGGCCGCCGGCCTGCGCCACGTACTCGGCGTTCTCCACCAAACCCCGCAAGGTCTCCACGGCCACCTCGAGTTCCTCGACGCGCATGCCGAGGTCGGCTTGGTTGCGGCGCAAGAGCGCCTCGGCCTCGGCCACCTTCTCCTCGAGGATCCGCGACAGCTCGTCGGCCTTGTCGAGGGTCACCTTGAGCGTGCGCGCCTGCTCGGCCTGGGCACGCTCGAGTTCGGCCACGCGGGCCGCGAGGGCATCGTGGTCCTTGCGCAGGGTCAGACAACCCGGCACCGTCGCAGCGAGCACGATGCAGGCGATTCGGACGCGTGGAGCGGACATGGGCATGGAGCGCACGGCCCTGTTTACGACGTCCCCCCGACCAGCGCCAATTCCCCACCGCGGCAGCGCACTGGGCAACCGGCCGGCCACGCCGGTCGAGGCGGCGGGAAGAACGGAGCGGCCACCACCGAGAACGACCGAGCCGCCGACACCGACCCGGGCGACCGGCATCGCCGAGGGCAACGCCATTCCCACAACTACCGGCCGCCACCGCACCTCCACCACCGGGTTGCCGCCACAGAAACGCCACTCCGCGCGCGTCGCGCGCTTCGTCGCCCGACCTCACCCCCTCCAAGCTGCCATCGATCGCCACGACGGCCGCGGCCGGGCCAACGTCGCCCGCCGAGGCGGGACCACGCGGACCCGAACAGCCCGAGTCCTCGACCGAATGTTCGCCGCACCGGGCCCCCAAGACCGTTGCCCACCGTCGATGGCATCGACGCCCCGAGGCCGACGAGCGACCGCTACTGTAGGTCGTGCCGATACATGAGCCAGAAGAGGCGACGCACGATCCCGCACGGGTTCGAAACAGACGAACGGTAACCCGAGTTCGACGACACTTTTCGGGGCCTGCTGGTCGTTGAAGGCGGCCATGGCGCGTGGTAGCGTCGTGTGCGCTCGGACTGCCGCGCGGGGTTGCTTCGCGCGCTCTCGCGGCTCGACAGGCGGAGCCGATCTCGATGGCTGGACCCCGGGTTTTCGTCGCAGAAGCCGCCACGCACCTCGGTGCCACGAAGGCATCGGTGTTCCGCCCACTCGACGAACGTGCGCCCTCCACCGGCCGCCCGGGGCGCCCGTGGGGATTGCGAGTGCCGGAAGCGGACCACTGGGTGCTCACGGTCGACAGTACTGACGCGCACCGGCAGATCCGCTTCTTCGCCCGCCGACGAGACACCTTGGCCGCCTCGCCCTGCTGTTCGCTACCGTGCCGGGGAACCACTGTCACGACTTCCACGGTGCCCAGGGTGGCGTTCGAGCCCCGGGTAGGGGCCATCACCCCCATGGAGGACGAGCATCTCATTTGGCTCGACGTGCATGATGACGTCGGGATGCGCAATAGGTGGATCGAGATGCTCGATCTCGATCCGAACGCCTTGGCGACCTTCGATGAGGAACCTGCGTCCGTCGAGGACACAACCACTGCCGAAGCAGACCCCACATGACCGTCCCCCGCCGTCGTATCCTGGAATCCCTGACCCGTGCCCGGCTCCTCGACGTTGCTCGCGCATTCGACGTCACCGGGCTCACCGCGCGTTCGAAGTCCGAGATCGTCGATGCGCTCGTTCGCAAGAGATCGATCGGCACCGACGCGATCCTGACCATGCTCGAGCGTGCGGAACTCAAGGCGATCTGCCGTGCCGCCGGCCTCGACGACGGTGGGCGCGAGAAGGCCACCATCGTCCGGCGGATCCTCGGCGAGGACGAAGCCGACGGGCCGTCCGCGGCGCCAGCCCCCACGTCCCGCGCGCCGTCGCCCAACCCGGGCGATCCCGAAACGGGAAACGCCAAGGTACCCAGACGCAGGCGACCATCCTCCAAGGGCAAGAAGCAGGCGGTCCTCGGCTACGAAGCCCAGCTCTGGCAGATGGCCGACGCCCTGCGCGGCTCGATGGACGCCGCCGAGTACAAGCACGTCGTCCTCGGACTCGTCTTCCTCAAGTACATCTCCGACGCCTTCGAGGAGCTGCACGCCAGGCTCGAGGCCGAGCGCGACCAGGGCGCCGACCCCGAGGACCCGGACGAGTACCGCGCCCAGAACGTCTTCTGGGTGCCCCCCGAAGCCCGCTGGGCGCATCTCGAGGCCCACGCCAAGCAGCCCCAGATCGGCACGCTCGTGGACGACGCCATGGCCGCCATCGAGCGCGACAACCCTGCGCTCAAGGGCGTGCTGCCCAAGGACTACGCCCGCCCCGCGCTCGACAAGACGCGCCTCGGTCAGCTCATCGACCTCGTCAGCAA
>RFGU01000131.1 GCA_003696955.1 Deltaproteobacteria bacterium
ACCGTGACGGACGGGAAACGTACGCCGCTGCCTCGAGAGGGCGAGGTGCTCGTGTTGCAGGCGAGCGCGGGCACCGGCAAGACGTGGCAGGTGGCCGACATGGTGCTGCGGGCCGTCGTGGCGGACGCCTCCCTGACCGTGGACCGCTTTCTGCTCGTCACGTACACCAACGCGGCCGTGGCCGAGCTGCGCGACCGGGTACGCGGCCGCCTCGAGGACGCCCGGCGGGTGCTCGCAGGCGACGATCCGCCCCCGGGGGATGCGACCCTCGCCGAGCTGGCGGCCGGGCGCGACGCATCGCCCGAACCGCGTCGGCGGGTGGAGACGGCCCTGGCCCGTTTCGACGAGCTGCTGGTGTCCACGATCCACGGCTTCTGCCAGCGCATGCTCGACGCCCACGCGACCCGGGCCGGGCTCGTGCCCCCGCGGGAGATCGTCGCCTCGGCCGACGAGGTCGTCGCCCGGGCCTGCGCCGAACTCCGCGGCGCCGTCGCCCGTTGGTCCGATCCGGACCGCTATGAAGCCCTCGTCGAGCTGCTCGACTGGAACGGGACCGCGAACCTCGGCGGCGCGGCCTGGAAGACCGCCCGGGCCGCGTTGGTGGGTCCGTCGCCACCGAAGTTCGAGGTCATCGCACCCGAGGACTCCGACACGCGGGTGCTCTCGCCCTTCGACGCCGTCGATGCGGCAGTGACTGCATGCCGCCTTCATGCGGCGCGACTCGTCGCCGTGAAGGACCGCCTGCAATCGGTGCTCGAACGCCCCAAGGGATCGCTTTGTTCGCCGAGGAGGAAGAACGAAACGACCGAGGCGGTCGTCGGCGCCCTTCGCATCCTGCTCGACTGCGCGACGAAGCTCCACCAGTACGCCAGCGCCGATGGACCCATCGACGAAACGATCCTGCGTACCTCCGTAGACCTCTACCGAGCTCACGACGAGAATCGCGAGGCGCGCCGACAACACTGGCAGGTCGATCAGGACGAAGACGTCGGCGCGTTGGCGACGCTCTACGACGCGTTCGACCGGGACATCTCCCTCGTGCGCCAACGCTTGGTGCGGACCCTGGTCGAGCCCCTGCGCCGCCGGGTTCGCGCGGAACTCGAACGCACCGGCGTGCTCACCTACGACGAGATGCTCGCGCGGCTCGACGACGCCCTCGAAGAACCCCATGGCGGCGCCCTCGGCGATGCGATCCGCGCCCAGTTCCACTTCGCCATCGTCGACGAGTTCCAGGACACCGATCCCGCCCAGTGGTCGATCCTCCGCAAGCTCTTCGCCCACGCGCAGACGCGCCTCGTGCTGGTGGGCGATCCGAAGCAGTCGATCTACGGTTTCCGCGGTGCCGACATCCACACCTACGAATCGGCCATTCAAGACGCGATCGCCGGGGTAACCCGCACTGTCCACGAACTTTCGACGAATCATCGATCCGATCCCCTGCTCCTCGAAGCCCTCGAACATCTCTTTGGGCCGGGCGGCGGCACGTTCATGACGGACGCCTTCGACTTCGTGCACGTCGAAGCGCGCCCCGGCCGGATCCCCTTCGGGATGCGAAACGCCCCGGAGGTTCCCGCGGGCGAGACGACCCGACCGCGCCGCCCCTTGGAGATCCGCCACGGCGAGGCCACCGCCGACGCATGCGCCGAGGAGATCGCCGCCCTGCTCGCCGCCGGCACCGAGATCGCGGACGACGATGGCCATTGGCGCGGGCTTTCGCCCGGAGACGTCGCGGTCCTCGTGTACACCCACGAACAGGCGCGCCGGATCCACTGCGCCCTGGCCGCGCGGGGGATCCCGAGCGTTCGCGCCGCCACCGAGTCGGTGTTCGAGAGCGACGCGGCGACATGGCTCCTGCGCCTCGTCCGGGCCTGCGCAGGCGGCCGCCGGGAACTCCATCTCTTCCTCGATACCCCCCTCGGTGGCTTCGAACCCGAGGATCTTTCGATCTTCACCGGTGAGGCGGATCCGGCCGACGAACGCGCAGCGGCCGCCTACCGGCGGCTCGACGAGGCGGCCAACGCCGTCGCAGGGATGCGCGCCGAGTGGGAACGGCACGGGTTCGGCCGGGCGATCGAGCGCTTTCTCGAAGGGACGGGCGCCCTCGAACGGCTCGCCACCATGGAGGACGGCGACCGGCACGTCACGGACCTTCGGCACCTGGTGGAGCTGTGCCATGCCGAACAGCGGCGCGGCTACCTCGGCCCCGAGCAGCTCGCACGCTTCCTCGAACGCGCGGTGCGGGAGGGCAGCGGCCGCGATGCCGACGACGCGCGTCTGCTCCGCCTCGAGACGGACGACGATGCCGTGCAGATCGTCACGGTGTGGAAGAGCAAGGGGCTCTCCTACGAGGTCGTGTTCGTGCCCTTCGCCGGCGAACGCACGGTGGACACGCCGCGCATGCCGCCCGTTCCCCTCGTCGCCTACGATCCGGAGAAGCGGAGGCGGGTGCTCACCGTGGCCGGCGCAGCAGGCGGCGAGTACTGCGAACGCCTCGCCCAACAGGACGTCGACGACGAGTTCCGCGAGCAGATCCGCCTGATCTACGTCGCGCTGACCCGCGCGCGGCACCACGTGGTGCTCCACGTACCGCACGCGTTCACCAAGAAACCCAAGAGGAACGGCGCAAAGACGATCTCGACCCGTCGCCCCCTGCTGCACCTGCTCGGTAGGCCGCGGGACGAAGAGGGGCGGCCCACGACGACCGCGGCGACCTTCGGCGATCCCGAAGACCTTCCGGGCGACGAGGCGACGCTGCGCGAGCGCCTCGCCCATCTGGCAGAGACCTCCGGCGGCACCATCGGGGTCGCGGGCGCCGAGGCCTCCTGGCCCCGAACGACGCCCGCCACCTCACGCAAGGGCGCCCCGGCCCCCGTTCGCAAGATGCTCGACCCGGTGCGGTTTCCGTGGGACTTCCAGGTCGCGAGCTTCACGGCGTGGGCGAGCGGCCGCACGGTGGACGTCGAAGAACCCCTTGCCGAGAGCGAGCGAGCACTCGACGAGGCCCTGCGGGGCATGGAGACCATGGCGGACGAGGCGGAGCCGGTCACCGACGAGGCGAAGGATGCGTCCGCCCCCTCACCGGAAACCGATCTACCCGTCTGCTTCGACGGCGTCCCCGCCGGGCGCAAGACGGGGACCGCCATCCACGCCCTCTTCGAGCGCCTCGACTTCGAATCCGGCGCGCTCGACGATGGCACCGCGCCCGATACGTTCCTCGCAGCCGAGTTTCGCGCCGCCGGTGTCGATCCCGACACCGCGAAGATCGTCGCAGACGACCTGCCGAAGATCCTCGAGACACCACTCGACAGTGGGCGCCTGCCCCTGCCCGCCGGATTCTCCCTGCGGCGGCTCGCTCGCGCCGACCGGCTCGACGAGTTCGCCTTCGACCTCTCCCTCGGCGCCGGCTCGGCCTACCGGCGGCGCGGCCCCGACGCTCTCAGGCTCGACAAGGAGGCGGTCGGTGACGCGCTTCGGCTCCGCCGCGACCTCGACCCGAAGTGGGAGGGCCGCCCCTGGCTCGACAAGCTCGTCGAGACGAGCCTGCCCGCCGTCGCCGGGATCCTGACGGGCTCCATCGACCTGCTCTTTCGCGTCGGCGACGGCGACCGTACTCGCTTCTACGTCGCCGACTACAAGACCAACCGACTTTCCTTCGGGACGGGGCAAGGTCGCGGCCCGGGCTACGGCGCCGAACACCTCGCCCACGTCATGGCCAGCCACGGCTACCACCTGCAGGGGCTCCTCTACACGGTGGCCGCCCATCGCTTCCTGCGGGACCGACTCGGATCGGCCTACGACTACGAGCGCAACTTCGGTGGGCATCTCTACCTCTTCCTGCGCGGCATGACCGGTCCCGACGCCCCGCGCACGGGACCTGCCGGGGCCGCCCGCGGCGTCTATGCCGACCGCTGGCCGCAGGAGGTGATCGAGCCCCTCGACGCCGCCCTGGGCATGGGGCTCGCATCGACCCGAGAAAGGAGCCAGGGATGAACGGAACGTCGCTTTCCCCCGGGCGGACCGCGATGGGTTCCGGCCTTGCCGAGGCCGTAGGGCCGTGGCTCGATGCGGGACTGTGCACACCGGCGGAGGCGGCCGTGGTCGACACCCTCGCGCGGCGAAGCGGCGTACGCGACGCCAGGGCGGAACTTGCCTGCGTCCTCGCCCTGGCGGCGACCCGGCACGGTCACGTGGGTCTGCGGATCGCCCCGGAGATCCCGTGGGCCGTGGTGGAGGAGAGCGACGAGGCTCCCGCGCGTCTCGGCCTCGACACGAATGGGCTCGTCGCGGTCCTCGAGGCCTCGCCTTTGGTGCGCGTCGACCCGAAGGGCACGACGCAAGACCCTGCCCCGGAGGACGAGCGCCCCTTCGTCCTGTCGACGCCACCGGACGCGGAGCCGGTGCTCGCGACCCGGCGCGTGCACCACGTGCAGGTCGACGCGGCCCGGACCTTCGCCCGCCTCGCGACCGCAACGCCCGTGCCCGAGGCCGATCTCGCGGCCGCCGAAGCGTGGATCGATCGCCTGCTTTCGGGCGAAACGTCGGCACCGGCCCGCAACGCGGTGCGACACGCCCTCTCGAACGCCCTGACCATCGTGACCGGCGGCCCGGGGACGGGCAAGACCTACACGGTGCAGCGGCTGCTCGCCGTGCTACTCGCCGCGGCGCCGTCCGATCACGCCGTGCGGATCGCCGTGGCGGCCCCCACGGGCAAGGCCGCGGCACGCCTCACCGAGGCACTGCGGGAGGGGATCGACGAACTCGACGTCCCCGAGGCCGTCCGCGACGCCCTGGCGGCGCTGCGAGGCCGGACCCTTCACGACCTGCTGCGGATCCGGCCCGATGGGGGCAGCCGCTACGGGCCGGACGCCCCGCTGCCCGCCGACGTGATCGTCGTGGACGAGGTGTCCATGGTGGACCTCTTTCTCGTGCGTCGCCTGGTCGGCGCGGTGCGGGCCCACCAGGGGACGGCCGCGCGCCTCGTCCTCATCGGCGACCCGGATCAGCTCGCGAGCGTGGACGTGGGCACGGTGCTCGCCGATCTCGTGGACCCCGCGGCCGGGCTTCGAACCCACGTCACCGAGCTGACCTACGCCCACCGATTTCGCGACGCGCCGAGCATCGCCGACCTCGCCGCCGCCATCCGCGAAGGCCGCCTCGACCGGGCGATGGATCGACTGCGCGGCGTGCCGGCCGAAGGCGATCCCGAGCCGGAACGGATCCGCCCCATGACGGACGCCGGGGCCGACCCCCGAAGCGTGGTCGAACACCTCGTCGAGCCCTTGGCGACGCAAGGGGGCCTCGCCCGGCAGCTTCGCGAGGACCGCTGGAAGGATCGCCAGGACGCCCCGGCCGACCCCGAGGCCGTCGCCAGGGCCCTTGCCGCGCTCGACCGCTACCGGATCCTGGCGGCCTACCGACGTGGCCCGTTGGGCTCGGAGCAGCTCGCCCGGCACGTGGCGGAGTTCGTGGCGAAGGAGGCGCGGCTTCCCCTCCGGACGACCGCGGGCGGCGCCCACGCCGGCGCCATCGTGCTCGTGACGCGCAACGACCCGCGCCTCGATCTGCGAAACGGGGACGTCGGTCTGGTGCTTCCCGACGGCGGGCGGCTCTCGGCGTTCTTTCCCACCGGCGACCGGCCGCGACGGATCCTCGCCTCGAACCTTCCCCCCTTCGAACCCGGAGGGGCGATGACCGTGCACAAGAGCCAGGGCTCGCAGTTCGACCACGTCGCGTTCGTCGTGGGCGACCGGGAAGGTCCGCTCCTCTCCCGCGAGCTGGTCTACACGGCGGTCACCCGAGCGCGACGGCGGCTCGACTGGTACGGCGACGCGGACGTCGTCGCGCGGGCCCTCGAGCGCCGCGTCGGCCGGACGAGAGACCTGCCGCGCCTGCTGGCCGACGCCTGCCGCCGGGCACGGTCCCAGGCCGATTGACTTGGCGCACCGCCGCACGACATCCGTCGAGGCCTTGCACCTGCTTGCTTGCTCCCGAAGCGACGTTGCGCCACGATGCGCGCCCATGCGCATCACGCCCCTTTCGTTCTCGCTCCTTTTCTCCACCCTGCTCGTGGCCGGCTGTGAAGGTTCCGGCTCGGACGAGAGCAGCTCCACCGGGGGCACCGCGAGCGGTGCGACGGCCACGGACGGCACGGCCACCGACTCCGGCGCCACGGCCGGCTCGACCACCGACACCGGGTACGCGACCACGGCCGCCACCGGAAACGCCACCACGGGCGACACCGGCGGGGCCGGCGGCGGATTCTGTGCGCCTTCGTGCACGACCCCCGCCGATTGTGTGACGGGCATGCCCACGGCCGCCACGGACGAAGACAACTATGCCTGCGAGCAGGGGGCGTGCCGCTATCTCGGCTGCCACGACGACACCGAGTGCCCGGACGGCGGGGGCTTCGTCACGTTCGTCTGCGCCCAGCCCAGCGCCGACCAGGTGCCCGTATGCTCCGTCGCCTGCACCGCACCGGCCGATTGCGTCCTTTCGCCCATGGATTCGGCCGACAACTACGAGTGCATCGACGGCGGATGCTTCAACAAGCCGTGTACCGAGACCGGTACGTGTCAGGAGGGCTTCGTCTGCGCCCCCGACCTGTGGCTCGGTGACGAGGACGCGACGCCGGGATGCACCTACCCGTGCGAGACCGTCGACGACTGCGGCATGTTGGCCGGTGTCGGTCAGCCCCTTGCGTGCGAAGGCGGTGCATGCGTCTACAAGACCTGCGGCACCGACGCGGACTGCCCCGATCCGTCCGGCACGACCTGCACCCAACCGTAGACGTCGGAGGGATCGGCAGGGCCCGGCGCCCGGCTTCCTTCCGGCCGGCTCGGGCGAGCCTCGCAGCCTGAACGGACCGGAGCAGGTCCCGCGGCGGCCGATCCGTACGCGCACCTTGGGCCCGGCCCCCGTGACGGCGGGGGCCGGGCCCAAGGTGCGCCGGGCGGTCCGGACGCCCGGAGAGGCTCCGATCACATGCAGGCCGAGGCCGCCTGGGGGAAGAAGTCGTAGGCGTAACCGTGGACCTCGCCGAGCAGATCCCCGGCCCGACTCGGATCGAGCTGTTCGGCGCAGACCATGGCATCGAGCACGTCCACCAGGTCGAGCCCGGCCTGGCCGCGGTCGAGGTACCCGGGGTGCTCGGGGGCGTTCTTGGCACCGGCGTAGGCCAGCAGCGCCGTCAAGAAACGATGCGTCGCGGGGTCGCCGGCCGCCCCGTTGCCCTGCACCCCGTCGAAGCTCGAGACGAACGTGATCGTCACGGCCTCACCCGGGGTCTGGAAGGCTTTCGCCGGCTCCGGTGCCTCCTGCGCCCCGTCGTGGAGATCGAACATCACGCGCCACAGGTAGCCCATCTTCTGCTCCATCACGCAGTCGGCTCGCTCCATCTCGGAACGGGGCACCAACACGTCGTCATCGTTCAACTTGTACGCGCACGAAAGCCCGTCCGCGTCGGTGAACGCCTCGGCCGCGGCCGCCGCCTCCGAGGCCGCGGCGAAGAACGGGCGCAACAGGGGCCGCTCGGCCACCTCCGAGGTGATCGGACGCCGCCCGTTGAAGTCCATGTTCTCCGCGGTGCCGGGCTTCGCCAGATCCGGAAGCCAACCGTTCGAGGCGATCCCCATCGACGCCAAGATGGCGTAGGCGAACACGTTGGCGTTCGGCTCCATGAAGCGCCCATAGCCTCCGGGCCGTAGGAACCCGAGCTGGAAGATGTGGCTCAGCTCGTGGGCGTAGATCGACGGCGACTGGAAGAGGAAGTTCTGGACGAAGATGAAGCCCGGATGAACCTTCGTCGAGACGAACCCCCCGTAGTTGCCGCACGGCTTCTCCTCGCTACCGAGGCAGATGGCCGGATCGGCCAGGACGTTGATGCCGGGAAACTCGTCCATCTCCACCTCGGGATGGCTCGAGAAGTAGGCGAGCCCTGCATGCAACACGTCCACGGCCGCGAACGCTCCCACGGCCGCAGGCGCGACGATCTCGTTCACGTCCGGAGGGGGCGTCAGGCTCGGGACCGTCACGAAGGTGATCGTGCCGAACTCCACCGCCGGCCCCCCGGGTTGCACGACCACGTCGGACGCCAACGCCGTCGCCGAATGGATCGCGTAGTCGGATGGATCGGACGTAAGGTCGGCGTCGAATTGGGGAAGGTCCTCCCCGACCCAACGGGCCACGGCCACGCGCCCGGCATAGGGCGACGTGGCCGCCAGGAGCTCCACGGTGGCCTGGTCGAGTTCCGTGCAGTTGGTCGGGACGACGCGGTGGAACGATCCATCGGGGCCCACGACGGCCCACGTCTTGGTGCCACAGCCGTCGTCGATCCGCAGCAGGTACCGCTCGGGGAGGATCGTCCGTCCATGGCAGACCTGGGGACGGACGAAGGGATCCGTGCCGTCCGGGTCGGCGGTGCACGTCCGATGGGAGACCGTCACCGTGCCCCGAAACGTCACGGAGCCCGGTTCGAGGGGCTGGTTCGTCACGGTGATCTTCTTCCAGGCCGTCGCCTTGTTCGCCTCGTCGACGACGCGGATCTCGACGTTCGCCATCCCGGCGACCGCGTCGGGCGGCACCTGGACCTCCGGCCGCACGGCGTAGAGGCACGAGGCGGCGTCGCAGGACACCTTCGTCGTGGGCGCCTGTGCCTCGTAGTGTCCGTCCCACTCGGAGGACTGCAGCTCCACCGTGGTCCATCCGTCCAGCGCCAGACCCGCCGGTACCACGACCGAAAGCTCGATGTGGTCCCAATAGGAGCCGGAAGGACCGTCGTCGGGTAGCAGGAACTGGTCCATGTCGGGGCCCTCGCCCGAGGGGAGCGCCGGCTCGAACGTAGCTTCGGTCACTTGGAGCGTACTTGCGGCGTGGGCCGGCGCGGGCGTGACGGACCAGTCGCCGTGGGGCATGGCGAAGGGGGGCGGGCCCTGGTGCAGGAAGGTCAGGGGCACGTTCACGCCCGTGACCGCCTTGCCCTCGCCATCGACGAACGTCACCGGCACCAGGTAGTTCCCGACGGGAACGGCCGGATTCGCGGGCAAGGTGTAGGACAACAGGTGCGCACCGGCGGGGCCGGGATGGTCGTGATCGACCGCGTTCGCGTCGAACGCGGGATCGATCACCGAAAGATCCATCACCGGCTCGAGATCGGGTGGGCTCGCTTCGGCGATCAGCGTGATCGTGTCGCCCGGCGTGGCGAAGGGATCTTCGAACGTGACCTTGCCGAGCGAGACGTTCTTGGGCTCGACCTCGACGCTCGTCTCGTCCTCGTAGAGTCCGCCGCCGCATTCGACCTCGATGCGGTAGTCCCGAACCTCGGGACCCGTGCCCTCGATGGGTTGACAGACGGGCAGGTGAAGCTCGGACCACTCGAACTCGGGCACGTAGTCGTGGATCAGGACGCCGTTCTCGTAGAGCCGCAGGGCATCGGTACCGCCGAAGTCGTGGCCGCACGGGTCCGCGAGATCGAAACAAAGGAGCCCCGGACTTGCGTTGGCGCCGAGGAAGATCTCGGCGGGCATCGGCTCGCCGCCTGCGGTCGACGTCGTCCCGGGCGCTCCCGGGTCCTCGTCCGAGCCCGTCGTCCCATCGGGACCGCCGGTGGTCCCGAGGGTCTCGCCGGCATCCGCGGCGGTGCCCGCGCCATCGGGCACCGTCGCGTCGGTCTCCTCCCCACAGGCGGCCGGGCCGAAGAGACAGGTTACGGACAAGAAACAGGTGGACAGGCGTCTTGCAAGCATCACCTGCCTGATCGGCCGTCGGCGCCGGCCGTTGCACGGGTGGGTGCAGCGTCCGGCAGGCGGGATCAGGAGGCCCGCTGCTCGGGGACGACGATCTCGCCGCTGACGAGCTTGCTGACGTAGCGATCCACGGACTCCCGGGGCGGGCGCTCGACGTCCTCGACGGTCGAGGTGACGACGTCGGCGCGCGACCCCCAGAACTGGATCCGCTGGCCCACGAAGACGTGGTCGTGACCGTGCGGAGGAAGCTCGATGGCCCGCAGGCGCAAGGCGGCGTGATCGCGCAACCAAATGCCGGTGGCGCGGTCGCGAACCCCCACGCACTCGTCGTCGCGCAGGTGGTACTCGGTGTTGCGGGTCACGAAGAGACGATGGCGGCGGCGGTTGATCGGTGGAGCGGCCATGGCTCGACGCTACGAACCGAGCGGCCCGATCCCCAAGAAACCTTCCCGACCGCGGTGCGCACTCGACGCACCCGACGATGCAAACGTTGCGGCCGTAGCGGGGGCCACGGCGGTGGCCGGCCCGTCCGGCGGCCGTACGCTTCGAACCGACCCATGGAAACCACCTCGACCGAAATCCCCGATGCGAACACGTCCTTGGCCCATTGGGCCACCATCCGGCCCGCTGCCGTTCGCGTGTTCCTACGCCACGGCCTGGACTTCTGCTGCGGCGGCAAGGCGCCCCTGGCCGATGCCTGCCGCGCAGCCGGCATCGACGTCGAACGGATCCTCGCAGAGATCGAGACCGAGTCCGGGCGTGGATCGGGAGACGACGAACGGTGGGATCTTCGGCCCGTCGATGCATTGGTGGATCACATCGTCACCCGCTACCACGAAACGCTGCGCGCCGATCTTCCAGCTCTGGTCGAGGCCGCGCGGAAGGTGGAACGGGTCCACGGCGACAAGGCGAGTTGTCCGAAGGGACTTGCGGATCTCCTGGAGGCGTTTCGCGACGAGACCTTCGCCCACCTGGCGAAAGAGGAACAGGTCCTCTTTCCCGCCCTTCGACAGGGGCTTCGCGGGCCGCGGCTCGGCATGCCCATCACCGTCATGCGGCACGAACACGACGAACACGGTCGGCGGTTGCACGAGCTGCGCGAGAAGACGGGAGGCTACGAGCCGCCGCCCGAGGCCTGCGCCACGTGGCGCGCACTCTACGAGGGGCTTGCGCGCCTCGACGCCGAGTTGATGGAGCACATCCATCTCGAGAACAACGTGCTCTTCCCCCGCGTGCTCGGGGGCGAGGGCCGATGATCGTGCGGCTCGGCACCGGTCCCCGCCACGTACCGACGACGGTGCGCGAACATCTCGAGGCCTGCCACGAGAGGATCCGCCGCTTCGTCGATCTCGCCCGGCGCGCCGCCGAACAAGCGGTCCGCGAGACGGAGGCCCGCGCGGCGGCCGAGGACGTGGTGCGATACTTCTCGGTCGCCTTCCCGCTGCACGTCGCCGACGAGGAGGAGAGCCTCGCCCCTCGGCTCCGCGGCCGGTCCACGGACCTCGACGAGGCCCTCGCGACCATGGCCGGCGAACACGAAGCCCACGCCCGGGCCGTCGCAGACCTCGTCGCAGCCGCCCGGGCGGTGTTCGACCGTCCGGCCGACCCGGTCTTGCGCCGCACCCTCGGCGACGCCGCGGCGGCCGCCGCCGAACACCTCGATCCCCATCTTTCGTTCGAGGAACGCACGATCCTTCCCGCCCTCGACCGCCTGCTCGATGCCGAGGTCGAGGCGGCCGTCTTGGACGAGATGCGGGCACGGCGTTCGCACGGGCGCGGGTTCGTGCCCGTCCCGCGCGGGGTGGACGGCACGTCCTCCTAGCCGCATCCGCGAACGCGGGTCCGGACGGCCCGCCGGCTCCGCCGCGCGCACGTTTCGCGGCCTGCTACCCTAGGCCCCGGCGTGCCACGCTCCTCACCATGGTCGGGGCTTCCGCGCTTCGAGCGCGGGGGCTTCGGGATCTTCGTCGCGGCGGCGGCCCTCACGGCCCTGCTCGGCGACCGGCCGCTGGGCGCGGCCCTCGTACTCGACCCGGCCCGCGCGGTGGCCGGCGGCGAGGTGTGGCGGATCCTGACCGCGCCCTTCGTCTTTCCCGACGGGCGCGCCGGCGGACTCCTGCTCACCTTGGGGGTCCAGTGGTTCCTCGGTAGCCACGTCGAGCGCAGCCTCGGGACCGCCCGCTACCTGGCCTGGACCCTCGGCGCGGCGGTCGCGGGCTATGCCGTGCTCGCGCTGGTGGGTGCCATCGTGCAGCTTCCCCCCCACGCCGTCTTCGGCGGCACCCTGCCCGCCGATCTGGCAGCGGTCACCTTCTTCGGCGTCCGGATGGGCCACGTGCGGCTTTCGTGGATGGGCGTGCTCCCCATGGGGGCCCGCGGCCTCGCCGCCTTCGTGGTCGGGCTTTCCCTGCTCTCGGAACTTTTCGCGGCCCCGAGCCCGGCCGGTCTGATCCCGCCCGCCGTCGCGGTCGCGCTGGCCTTCGCGGGCGCGATGCGAACCTCCGGCCGACTCGGCGGCAAGCGAAGGCGCCGCCGCAAGAACCACCTGCGCGTCGTTCCCCCCGACGACGTTCGACTCCACTGAGCCACCATCGTGTCCCGAGATCCGAAATCCGACAGCACGGTCCACGGCAACACGACCATGTTCTTCCCGGGCCAGCCGACCCACCGGCGGCTCGGCCGCGTGCTGCTGCGCGTCCAGGAGGGACCGGATCGCGGCGCCAAGGTGCAGGTTTCGCGCAACCGCGTGACGGTGGGACGAAGCGCCGTCAACGACCTTTCCCTGTCGGACACGTCGGTCTCGGGCACGCACCTCGAGATCGCCGTGACGGACGAGGGGATCCTCGTGCGGGATCTCGGCAGCACGAACGGCACCTTCGTCGACGGCGTACGGGTGCGCGAGGCCTACCTCGAACCGGGTAGCGTCATCCAGATCGGCAAGACGGAGATCGTGTTGCAAGGGGCCGACGAGGTCTCGGTCCCGATCTCCGAGCGCGATCAGTTCGGGGCGCTCTACGGTCGAAGCCCGGCCATGCGCGAGGTCTTCGCCACGCTCGAGCGGATTGCCCCCACCGACATGAGCGTGCTCATCGGCGGTGAGACGGGCACCGGCAAGGAACTCGTCGCCCGGGCGCTGCACGACGAGTCGAAGCGGGCCAAGGGACCGTTCGTGGTGCTCGACTGCGGCTCGCTGCCGCGGGATCTGGCCGAGGCGGCGATCCTCGGCCACCGCAAGGGCGCCTTCACCGGGGCCGTCGCCGATCGCGCCGGTGCCTTCGAGAACGCCGACGGCGGCACCTTGTTCCTCGACGAGATCGGCGAGCTGCCCCTCGAGCTGCAACCCAAGCTCCTGCGCGTCCTCGACCGGCGGGAGGTCCAGCGCATCGGCGAGAACAAGGTGCGCAAGGTGGATGTACGGGTGGTCGCCGCCACCCACCGCGACCTACGCAAGCTCGTGGGCCAGGGGCAGTTCCGGGAGGACCTCTACTTTCGCCTGTCGGTGATGAGCGTGGACATGCCGCCTTTGCGGGCCCGGGGCGACGACGTGGTGTTCCTCGCCGAACGGTTCCTCGAGGAGTTTCGCAAGATCCACGGCAAGAGCCTGTCCCTCTCCCCCGGTGCACGACAGGCCCTGCTCGCCGAGAGCTGGCCGGGCAACGTCCGTCAGCTCAAGAACGTGATCCTTCGGGCCGCGCATCTGTGCCAGGGCACGACCATCGAGCCGGCGGACCTGCACCTCGGCCAACGGGCCGACCGCATGCAGACGGTGCGTGCCGCCGATCCCGCCGCGGCCGAGACGCCGTTTCCGCCCGACCTGCTCGAGCGCCCCTTCAAGGAGGCCAAGCAGGAGGTCATCGACCGTTTCGAGCGCGCCTACCTCGAACGCTGCATGGCGGCGGCCGGCGGCAACCTGAGCCGCGCGGCGGCCGAGGCCGGCATCACCCGCTACTACCTACGGGAGCTGCTCAAGCGGCTCGGCATGCACAAGTCCCAGGGGAGCGACGGCGCATGAGACGACCGGCGCTCCTGGCCGCATCTCTCGCCGCGGGTGCGTGCCACCTCGCGCGTCCGGAGCCCGAGCGCGTGGCGCGACGGTTCGTGCAGGCGCTGGCGGACGCCGACGAGGCGCAGGTGGCCGCGCTCGCCTACGCGCCGGCCCGCGCCCACCTCGAGGCGGCCGCGCAGCGCGCCAGCGACCAGGTGGGTGGACGCCGCACCTTTGCGCCCCACGAGATGCTCCAGATCCTCGACGTGCCCCCCGGCATCGCCGCGGCGACCGTTCGCCTCGAGACGACCGGGGAGGACACCGCCGTGGCCGCCTGCACCCTCGAGGACGGCACCAACTTCGCGCTGCACCTCGTCCGGGAGGACGACGGGTGGAGGGTCGTGGTACCCCTTCCGCCCGAGGACGCCGCGTCGTGAACGACTCCACCGCCCAAGGTTCCGCCATCGTCCGCCGCATCGAGGCTCTGCGCACCCGGCTCGGCCCCTTGCGCTACCTCGACGCCGTTCTGGTGGCCGCGCTCGCCGCCGGGTTCCACTTCTACTGGAACGTGCCCGACAAGGTGGTGGCGGTGCCCGGGGACCAAGGGGTGCCCAAGCCCAAGGACACCCGCCGCGGCCGAACACGCCACACGCCGCGTCCGGCCGACGAGCTCGCCAAGCTGCACGACCGGTTCCGCAATCGCGCCTTCGCCCGTGAGCCCAAGGACGACGCCTTCGCCCGCTATGCCACACCGCGACTTCGGCGGGTCGTGGCCTCGGCGCGGGCGAGGGCCTTCGCCGGCGCCCCCGCGCCGAGCCCCCTGCGCACGGTGGACTTCGAATGCCGCACGGTACGCTGTCGATTCCGCATCGAACGCGCCGCCGGCCCCCACGAGATCGATCTGTTCGTCGACGAACTGCGCAGGATCGAAAAGGACGGCGCCCCCATCTTCCGTGACGTCCGAGTGGAGCCCGTGGTCTCGAACGGAACGGAGGGCAGCTCCGCCTGGGTCGAGGTCACCCTCGCTCGCGACGACCTCGACGTACGCGTCGGCGCCCCGGCCGCGCGGCGCCTTCCCAAGAAGGTGCCCACACTCGACCGCGACGCCGCCGCCCCGCCCTCGAAGGCCGAAGGCGGCACTCCGGGCCGCGACGGCGCGTAACGGTCTCCCGATGCGGCACCTACCGATGCCCGGAGCGCCCGCGGCGAGCGCGGGGTCGGGCATGCCACGAAAGTCCGACGGTCACGGTGCCCCGGACGCGGCCGAAGCCTGCGATGCGATCCTCCGTCTCGAAGGTCGAGCTACGACTGGCCAGCCGCACCGATCCGCCGACGAACACGCCCACGCCATGGCCACGCCGCGGCACGATTGCAAGGTCGACGCCGAGCGCACCGGCCACGAACCCCCGACGAATCGCCTCGCCTTCGTAGTACGCCTCGAGGGCCCCGCCCTCCACGACGACCCGCGCCCCCAACTCGAACCAGCGCCAGCGTGGGCGCACGCCCGCGAAGACGCCGCCGGCGCCACCTACGATCCGGAGGGCGCCGGCCGGATGCACCGCCACCGCGCCGGTGGCCCCGGTCCACGCCAGCCCGGCGACGCGCAGCCCGAGATCCATGGCGGCCCCCGCCCCGACGGGGGGGCGGTCGGCTCCGATCGCCGGGTGCACCAGGGAGAGCATCGCTGCCGCCCGGACGTGGAACTCCACCGGCGGCCCGCGGAGGACCACCGCCGGAGCTTGCGGTGGGGACGCTGCCTTCGCAGCCGGCTCGGGCGGCCGGCGAGGCGGCGCCTCGGCGGACCCGACCGGCGGCCCGTCCAGCGAGGTGCCGTGCGGTTCGGGCAACGTCGGCACGGCCTCCTCCACGTCGCCTTCGGCCTCCACCGGAGGAAACTCCCCGTGTTCGAGGGCGTAGGCGGCAAGCAGGGCCAGTCGCCGTCGCCCGTCCAGCCGGTCGCGGACGATCACCTTGCGCGCCTGCGGCTTGCGTCCCGGCGGCGCGACCTCCAGGTGGTACACGCCGGGTTCGGGCTGGCGCACCAGGATCACCCAAGCATCGTCGCTCGGGCCAGTGACGGGGGCGAAGGACGAAGGCGGCAGCCGCATCATCACGGATTCGAGGAACGCCTCCGGGGTCAGGGGCGCCGTCCCGGCCTCCCAGACCAACCGGATCGGACGTGGCGCCATGGCATCGGTCGCGGCGCCCTCGGTCGACGCAGGCTCCGCCCTGCCGGGCGCGGCCTGTGCCGCGCTCGACTTCGCCCCGCGAGCGCTCCCGGGGGTCGCGGCCGTGCCCTGGGGTTCGGGTTCCCACGCGCCCCCGTGCGCGCCGGTCACCGAACCGACCGCGACGAGCACGAGGAGCAGCACGGCGATCGACTATACCCCACCTCCGCTCCCGGCGTCGGCAACGACATGGACCGGGGAGGGCGTTGCGTCGGCCTTGCCCGATCACTCACACGCCGGTGGGCCTTCGGGGAACCGGGACGCGAGCCGGTCGACGGCGCGGCGGGCTTCTGCCGCCAGCACGTCCCCGCCGTGCCTGCCCAGGAACCGGCGGTACGTGCAGTACGCCGCGGCCGTGTCGCCGGTCTGCTCCTCGAGGTGGGCGAGATCGATCATGGCGGTGGCGTGGCCCTTCCATCGTGGATACCGGGTCACGAGGCGCACGAGCTTGCGGCGCGCGGCTCCGCGTTCTCCGGCGGCCAGATGGGCTTCGATCTCGCGGTAGAGATCCTCGGGGTTGGTCGAGGTCGTCGCACGCCGCTTCCCTCGCCCGCCTCGAGGCCGAGCGACCGCATCGCCGGACGCGGACGCGGACGCGGACAGGGGCTCGGCCACGGCCGAGCCCGTCCGTGGCGGGGTGACGTCCGGCGTGACGGAAGGCGCGGCGGAAGGTGCGGACGGGACGGCCTCCCTCGGCGACTCGGCGGGGACGGACCTTGCGACCTGCACCTCCTGCGTCGCCGGACGGTCCTCGGATGGTGCCGCCAGCCCCGACCTCCATCGGCCGCCGAGGGTGACGGCACCCACGGCGACGATCCCGACGACGACCGCGCCCCACCACCAGACCTTGGTCCCGACCGCGATCCCTCCCCCTGGAGACGGTGCCGCGGCGACCTGCTCGAGGACGACCTCCACCGGCGGTCCCACGTCCTCCGGGACGTCCTGTCGTCGCGCCACGTCGAGGAGTTCTTCGTACTTCATGCCTCGATCCCCCATTCCCGCAACGTCTTGCGGACTTGCTCCTCTGCCTTGCGCGCCCGATAGGACACGGTGGCCACCGGCACGCCGAGCAACCGCGAGGCATCCGCCAGGGGCCTGCGTTCGAGGACTCGGGCGACGAAGGCCTCCCGCTGCTCCGCCGGAAGTCGGTCGAGCGCCGCATAGAGCAGATCGAGGGCCTCCTTCTCGCGCGCCGCGGTATCTGCTGCCGCCCCCGCCGACGTTGGATGCGAGAGAGCCTCGCCGTGGGCCTCGAGCAGCCGTTGGCGGCGGCGCCGCTTGGCGAGGTGGTTGCGCGCGAGGTTGCGGCCGATGCCGCACAGCCACGTGCCGAGCCGGCAGGTCCCGTCGTAGCGATCCAGCCGGCGAAAGGCCGTGACGAACGTCTCTTGGACCAGGTCGTCGACCGCGTGCCGATCCCCCGACAGCAGCAGAAGATACCGGCCCACGAGACGACGGTGCCGCTCGTAGATTTGCCGCAGCGCCAGGCGGTCTCCGCGCCGCGCCCGGTCGACCCACATGCGGTCCGTCGCCAGATCGCGATCGGGCTCGGCGGCGACGTTCGACGACGCCTCGGGAGGCTGGGCGGCCACGGCGAACACTGCACCCGTCCATGTCGCGAGGGGCGCGCGATTCCAACCGCCCCGTACGAACCGCCGCAGCACGGGCCCCCCGCTCACGGACACAGGCTCGCCACGTTCGTCGCCGCATCGAACACCCACTGGGTCGGGGAGGTCTGGAGGCGACACCAGTCGGAAACCGAGGCGCGCTCGTGCAGCGCAAACCACGACAGAAGGTTATCAGCACGCGGAGCGCATCCAGGGGGCGGATCGGGGTCCGGGACGACGCCGTAGAGCACGAGTTCACTGCCCGCGGCGGGATCGGCGAGCACCGACAGCGCCGCCGCCCAGTCCTCGGGTCCTCCGGGCGATGCGATCCCGTTGCCGGGGTCGTCGGCCGCCGCCACGATGACCACCGCGTGGATCGCCTGCTCCCGCAAGAAGCCTGCGTTGCACCCGGCGTCCGGGGCCGGATCCCCCGGCAGCGGACGGCCGAGGCCACGCGCCGCGGCCATGGCCACCGGCGGCGGATCGGCGACGTCCACCAGGGGAATGTCCGCAAGACACGTCAGAACATCGCCGAAATCCGCACCGTCGGCCGCGGAGGCGTAGGCGCCGCCGCTTGCCGTCGCACAGGGCTGCGATCCGGTCGGGTCCGCCGACAGGGTCCCCACCCCGTTGCAGGGACCGGGCGTGGGATGGGTCCGCACGAACCCCACGTGGACGTCCTCGCTCCAGGGTTCGTCCGCATCGCGCAGGTAGTCGGCCAGGATCCCGATGTTGGCCGCGATGTTGGCCAGGGCGACCTCGTTGGCGGTGGAGTTGTCCACGACGAAGAGCAGGTCGAGCGCCCCGCAGGCGTCGACAACTCCACCGTCCGTCGCGCCGCCCAGGGTCGTGCCCGAAGCCCCAGCACCGCCGGACGTACCGCCGCTACCGGAGGCCCCGACCGTCCCACCTTCGCCGAAACGATCCCAGGTGTCGGCGCATCCACCGGCCAGACCGAGGGCGAGTACGGCGGCAAGGCGCGGCAGGCATCCCACACCGAAGAGCCTACCATCGCCCGCGCCCGCGTCTTGGCCGCAAGATGCGCGGACACATCGAGCGGATGCGGCTACGGTCACCCCACCGGCTTGGTGCCCGGATCGACGTTCTTCTCGCACTCCCAGTGGAAGTTGTCGAGAAGCACGTAGCTGTCGAGGCGCGCGTCCTGGAGATCGAAGATGGCGAACACGAGTTCGACGTGTTCCCCCTCGGTCAGCGGGAAGCTGGTCGTCAACCAGTTCGTCCCGGCGTGCCCCTTCATGCACGTGCCGGCAAACTCCGGGATCGTCTTGTCGTCGTCGAGGAACTCGAGGAAGCTTGCGTTCAGCGAGATGGGATTGCCCTGCTCGTCGAACGAGATGTTCCCGGTCCACGACTCCGATTCGAGCCAGCCCACGAACATGTCGTTGTAGCCGGTCTGGTAGTACTTGGGATACTCCACGGTGAGATAGGCGAAGTCGAAGGAGAACCCCTTGACGCCCTGGGGCACGTCGAAGGCGACACGCAGATCGGCGTAGTCGTAGGCGGACTGCCCCTGGTCGAACTGCCCTTGGATCGTGTTGCTACAGTCGCCCGTGCCCACGAGGGACAGGTCCGCATCGCAGGTGACGTTGCCCACGTCCTTGGGGACGAGCGGGGCCGGCAGGCTGGCCCCGGGGTTCAAGCCGTCCGGCAGGATCGTATTGCACCACAGGGGATTGACGACGTTGTCGCTGTCGGGCGTCTCGTGGAACAAGTCGGAGATCCGGCCGCTACCGATGACGGCGATGCGCGATCCTTCGCGAGGGGCGAAGGTGGACGTGTTCCCGAACTGATCGATGACGCCGTGGGCCGCGGGGGATCCGAGGCTCTCGGTGGCGACGACGGGCTCTCCCGGACATCCGAGCCCCATGGCGGTGAACAGGTCGTCGGTGCCGGCGTCGCAAGGCGTGTGTTCCGGGAAGAGGCACGCTCCCTTGCAGTCCTCGCCGTCGGGACCACAGGGGATCGGGATGTCCGCGCCCACGTTGACGTCGAACTTGGGGCCGCCGCCGTCCGTGGTCGCGGCCCCCGTCGTGGCCATACCGCCCGCCGTGGTGGACGCCCCGCCGGTGCTGGTCCCGGCCATGCCCGTCTCGCCCGCGGAGGGGTCGAGCATGCCCCCGTCGCTCGCCTGGGTGCACGCAACGAGAGGCCCAAGCACACACGTTGCGAGGATTGCGATGTGTCGATGTTTCATTGGCATTTCGATCCTTTCACTCCCATGAGGGTCGCCGAGGCCGACACGCAGGTGCCGCCCCCGCAGTCCGCGTTCGTCGTGCATTCACCGCAGGCACCGACGTAGATCCCCAGGCCGAAGGCGTCGGCGACCGAACAGATCCCGGAGGCGCAGGCCGCGTCGTTGCCCTGACCGTTGCCGTCCACGGGACAGCCCTGATCGTTCGGAACCGTGCCGGGATCGACGCAGGTGTTGTAGCCGCCGACCCCACCCTCCTCGTAGTGGGGCGCGCAGATCCGTCCCGCCGGGCAATCGGCGTCGCTCTTGCAGTAGCCACAGTAGGACGCCTCGACGAATCCCTTGGCGTCGAACAACTCCCCGCACACCAGGTCACCCGTGCAGGCGGCGTCCGACTGGCACATGGTGCCGAGGCCACCGTCGGTACAGAACGCTTCTCCGGCGACCGGGTCGGCCTGGCATCCGCCGTTCGGGCAGTCCGCGTCCTCGTTGCACTCGGCACAGAAGCCTGCCATCGGCACGAGATAGCAGTTGCCGGACATGCA